>CACHCL010000003.1 GCA_902578315.1 uncultured Pelagibacteraceae bacterium | reverse complement strand
TATCCTTTTAAATCATCCAAAGCAAAATTTGCTATGACAGCTCATATTTTATATTCAAAGTTAGACAAAAAATATCCCGCAACTTTTTCTAAAAAAGTTATTAGAAATATAATTCGAGATAAACTTAAATTTAAGGGAATATTAATTTCTGATGATATTTCAATGAAAGCTTTAAAATATGATTTAGTGACTAATGCTCAAAAATCTTTAGAGGCCGGTTGTAATCTTGTTTTATATTGTTCGGGAAGGATTAATGACAACTATAAATTGATAAAATCTTTACCATATATCGACAGATTCACCGAAAAAAAAACTTCAGAATTTTTTAAATTTTTAAGGTAAAATTAGAAATGGAATCAAAAAATGATAATCGAATTTCAATCAATATTCCTAATTATAGCGGACCTTTAGAGGTCCTTCTTGATTTAGCTAAAACACAAAAAGTAGATTTAGCTGAAATTTCAATAACTAAACTTGCTGACCAATTTTTAGAATTTATAAAAAAACATAAGGACTTAAACTTAGAAACTGCAACTGAATATCTATTAATGGCGACTTGGTTAGCTTATTTGAAATCTAAATTACTATTACCTCAAGAAGAAGATGATGATTTTAAAGCTCTAGAGGTAGCAGAAAAATTAAAATTACAACTTAAAAAATTAGAATTGATTAGAATTTTATCTGATCAAATGCTTCAAAAAAAAAGATTAGGAGTTCATATTTTTACTAGAGGTATGAAGGGTGGAATAAGATCTATAAACACCCCAGTATATGATGTATCACTTTATGAATTACTCAAAACTTACTCTTATATACAGATGCAAAAAACTTTTCAGAATATAACTATTCCAAAATTGCCAGTTTTTACGACTGAAGAAGGTATTAAACAAATTAAAGCAAATCTAGATAAATTAATAGATTGGAAAAATATTTTTGAAGTCATTCCAAAATTTTATCTAGAAAAAAAAATGAAAAAAACCGGAATAGCCGGTATTTTTGCCGCGAGCCTTGAATTGACAAGAGAGAGAATAATTTCTATTTCTCAAAAAAAATTATTTGATAAATTAATGATTAAAAGATTTAAATGAAAAATAAAAAAAAAGGAAATATTATTGATTTTCCTACAACCCCATCAAAACTTGAAAGACAAGTGGAGGCTATTCTTTTCGCAGCTTCCGAACCACTTGATCTTGAAACAATTGAAAAAAGGATCCAAACAAATGTCAATCTTAAAAAGATTTTAGAAAATCTTCAAGCAACATATAAAAAAAGGGGCATTAATTTAGTATGTATAAAAAGTAAGTGGTCATTTAGAACAGCTGACGATTTATCAAAATTAATGGCTTTACAAAAATCAACTCAAAAAAAATTATCCAAAGCTACAATAGAGACATTAGCAATAATTGTTTATCATCAACCCGTAACAAGATCTGAAATTGAAGAAATAAGAGGGGTGTCATTTGCTGCTAATACATTAGAAACTTTACTTGAATTAAACTGGGTTAGACCAGCTGGACGTAAAGATGTGCCTGGTAAACCTATACAATATGCTACTACTGAAGATTTTTTAAATCACTTCAATGTACAAAAATTATCCGATTTACCAACCATAGAGGAACTTGGCTCAGCAGGATTGATTGATACTTCAAGTATAGATAAATCTATTTTTGGCACTGGTAAATTTTTTAAAGAACAGTCTCTATCTGAAAAGCAGAATATTTACGAAGATATTGATGAAGCTATAAAAAAAGCACCTGAAGAGGAAAAATAAATATATTTATTTAATACTTTTTATTGTATATAGTCATCTATTATGGGAATTAGTTTCTGGCAAATAGCTATAGTAGTTGTGCTTGTAGTTCTTCTTTTTGGAAGAGGAAAAATATCAAGTTTGATGGGTGATGTCGCAAAAGGTATTAAAAGTTTTAAAAAAGGGATGTCTGATGATACCTCATCTGATAATAAAGAAGATAATTCTAAGTCAGATGGTTCTGACTCTGAAAATAAATAATCAAAATGCCTCAAATTGGATGGTTAGAGATTTTATCAGTAGTAATTATTGCAATTTTAGTTTTAGGTCCCAAAGAATTTCCAATTGCCTTAAAAAAAATTGGCACATATATTGGAAAAGCAAAAAACACCATAAATAATTTTCAAAAAGAGGTATCTTCAGTTACTAAGGATGTGGATTTAAAGGAGGAGGCCTCATCTATAGATAATAAAAATAAAAAAAATATTGAAAAAAATGGCTGATAGTAATTCATTCACAAGCCATTTTGTTGAATTACGTGAAAGACTTTTACAATCTTTAATATTTATTTTTATAATTTTTATAATTTCTTATATTTTTGCAGAACAAATTTACAATTTTTTAGTAGACCCTTATGCTAATGCTGTAAAAGATGAAGCTACATCAAGACGTTTAATTTTTACAGCTTTACACGAAACATTTATAACTTATATAAAAGTTGCTTTCTTTTCAGCAATTTTTTTAGGAAGTCCAGTTTTATTAATTCAAATATATAAATTTATTGCTCCAGGACTTTATAAAAACGAAAAAAAAGCTATTTTACCGTATTTAATATCAACTCCCATACTTTTTCTATTAGGAGGTCTACTCGTGTATTATTTAGTTATGCCATTAGCAATTAAGTTTTTTTTATCTTTTGAAACGTTGGGTTCGAATACAACTTTACCTATACAACTTGAAGCAAAAGTTAATGAATATCTCTCCTTAATTATGAGATTAATTTTTGCTTTTGGAATAAGTTTTCAATTGCCTATTTTATTAAATTTGTTGGCAAGAATAGGCGTTGTGAACTCCGAATATCTTAAATCACGAAGAAGATATGTAATTGTTATAATCTTTGCTTTAGCCGCAATATTAACTCCTCCTGATCCAATTACCCAAGTAGGACTAGCAATACCTTTATTATTACTTTATGAATTATCTATATTCACAGTTAGGTTTATTGAGAAAAAAAAAGTAAAAGAAAATTTAAAAGATGCATAATATTAAATTATTAAGAGAGAATTTGGAAAGATTTAAACAAAAACTTTCTGAAAGAAATTTTGAATTTAATCCAAAAGAATTTGATGACCTAGATAAAAAAAATAGAAAATTAATAAGCCAAAAAGAAAAACTTGAACAGGAAAAAAAAATATTATCTAAATCACAAGATAAATCAAATTTTGAAAAATCTAAAAAAATTTCTAATGAAATTGAAAAATTGTTAGAAGAACAATTAGTCATTCAAAAAAAATTAAATAAAATTTTATATTTTTTACCAAATTTAGCTTTAGATGATGTGCCAGTTGGCAAAGATGAAAAAGCAAACAAATTAATTGGGCAATTTGGTACTATTAAAAAATTTTCTTTTAAGCCTAAATCTCACATTGAAATAGGCTCCAACAATAGGCAGATTGATTTTGATACTTCAATTAGATTATCTGGATCTAGGTTCGTTATACTAAAAGATAAAATTGCACTTCTTGAAAGAGCGCTTATAAATTTTATGTTAGATATTCACACAACAGAGTTTGATTACACTGAGATCTCTCCACCATTAATAGTTAATGAGGATGTTATGTTTGGAACCGGACAACTCCCAAAATTTGAACAAGATCAATTTGAAATTAAATTTGACAATTCTGAGAAAAGAAAATTTTTAATTCCGACCGCTGAAGTGCCATTAACAAATTTAGTAAGAAAATCATTAATCAGAAAAGAGGAACTACCTCAAAGATTTGTAGCGTCTACACCTTGTTTTCGTAAAGAGGCAGGAAGCTACGGCAAAGATACAAAGGGTATGATTAGACAACATCAATTTTATAAAGTTGAACTAGTGAGTATAGTTGAACCAAAAGATTGTGCTTCGGAACTTGATAGGATGTTGAATTGTGCCACAAGTATTTTAAAAAAACTTTCGATACCATTTCAAATAAATTTGCTGTCTACCGGCGATATGGGATTTAGTGCTGAAAAAACATTCGATATTGAAGTTTGGATACCATCAGAAAATAAATATAGGGAAATTTCAAGTTGTTCATCATGTGGATCATTTCAAGCTAGAAGGATGGGAGCTAAGTTTAAAAATGAAAAAGGCAATGAATTTGTAAGTACATTAAATGGATCTGGCTTAGCTGTTGGAAGATTAATAATAGCGTTATTAGAAAATAATCAAAATGAAGATGGCTCTGTTACAATTCCAAATGTATTAAAAAAATATATGAATAATTTGGATAATATTTGATTAAAATTTAACTTGTTAATTTAATATATTTCCTATAATTATTTCTGAATGAGCGGACAAGGAATTGCACAATTTATACCCTTAATACTAATCTTTGTTATTTTTTACTTTTTCTTAATAAGACCCCAGCAAAAAAGAGTAAAAGATCATAAGGCTATGGTCGAGTCCTTAAAAAGAGGAGATGAAGTTATTACATCTGGAGGCATTATAGGTGTTGTTGACCGTGTTATGGAAGATGATAGAATTGAAGTGATAATTGGAGATAGCACGAAAGTCCAGATTATACGATCGACAATTACAAGTTTATTAAAAAAAGAAGAAGTTAAAAAATAATTCTTTTTTGTGTTAAATTTTTCAAAAATAAATATCCTTTTAATTTATTTAATTTTTTTTACTATATCAATTTTCTCATTTTTAAACCTCCAAAATAAGAATAATTTAATAATTGACAAGAAGGTAAATCTTGGACTCGATTTACAAGGTGGATCATATCTATTGTTAGAAATTAATTCTGACTTACTTGTTGAGGAGAAAATTCAATCTAAGGTTATACCAATAAAAAAACTTCTAAAGGAAAATAATATTAAATTTACAAATTTTGAGATAAACAATTCTTCATTTAATTTTAAAGTCGATGATTTAGATAAATTTGAATTAGTTTTTTTTTCAAAAAAGAATAATTTAGTAAATCCATACATAGAAAATTATAGGTCTCATGAATTAGATTTGAAAAAAATGGACAATAATAATATAGAGGTATTATTTTCAAAATTTGGTTTATTATCGATTAATAATGCAGCACTAAAACAATCTATTGAAATTGTCAGACGCAGAATTGATGACGTGGGAACAAAAGAACCCACTATCCTGCAAAGAGGTGAAAAAAGAATATTGGTAGAATTACCAGGTCTTAAAGACCCCGAGAGAATAAAAGAATTACTTGGTAAAACCGCACAATTAAATTTTAGATTAGTAAAGGAAAACTCAGAGTTTGGAACCGATGAATTGGTCTCCGAAACTGGTGAAAATATTATTGTAAGTAAAAGAATTGTAATGAGTGGTGACAATCTTGTAGACGCACAACCAAGTATAAAAAATCAACAAAATGAGCCAACAGTTTCATTTACTTTAGATAGGTTAGGTGCCCAAAAATTTGGAAGAGCAACAACAGATAATGTTGGAAAAAGATTAGCAATAATTTTAGATGGAAAAGTCATTAGTGCGCCTAGTATAAATGAACCAATTACTTCAGGAAACGGGGTGATCTCAGGGAATTTTTCTTTTCAAGAGGCTACTGATTTAGCTTTATTGCTAAGATCAGGTGCTTTACCAACACCACTTGAGGTAGTCGAAGAAAGGACTGTGGGACCTGATTTAGGCGAAGACTCGATCAAATCAGGTATTACTTCATTAGTAGTAGGATTTATTCTGGTAATATTATTTATGTTTTACAAATATAAAATTTTTGGTCTGATTGCTAATACAGCCTTAATTGCAAACTTGATGATGTTAGTAGGTGTATTAACAATTTTGGAAGCAACTTTAACCTTGCCTGGAATAGCAGGAATTATTTTAACTGTGGGTATGGCTGTAGATGCTAACGTATTAATTTTTGAGAGAATTAAAGAAGAATTAAAAACTGAAAAATCAATTATCCATGCGTTTGATACAGGATATTCAAAAGCTAAAATTACTGTATTAGATGCAAATATAACCACTTTAATTGCAGCGATTATATTATTTGCCTTTGGATCAGGTCCAGTAAAAGGATTTGCTATTACATTAGGGATTGGAATTATTACAACTCTTTTTACAGCTTATTTCTTAGCAAGACACTTAACCTCAATAATAGTTTTTAGAAATAATAACAAAGAGATTAAGATTTAATGATTAAAAATATTAATTTTGTATCACAATTTAAAAAAGCAAATATTGTTTCAATCATAATTTTTATAATAAGTATAATTCTCATAGCTTTTAAAGGCTTGAATTATGGTATCGATTTTAAAGGCGGGACTTTAATTGAGTTAAGAACAGATAAATCTATAGATACGTCTTTAATAAGAGAGTCTTTAAAAACTATGAACTTAGGAGATGTAAACGTAAAAAGATTTGGTAAAAAAGGAGATTACCTTATAAAAGTAGAACAAAAAAATACAAGTAATAGTAGTCTTATTCCAGAAATTAAAAAAACCTTAAGTGATTACTTAAATACTGAGGTTGATTTTAGAAGAGTAGAAAACGTAGGCCCAAAGGTAAGCTCTGAATTGCTGCATTCATCAGTCATTGCGATATCTTTAGCTCTAGCTGCAATGCTTTTTTACATATGGGTAAGATTTGAGTGGCAGTTCAGCGTAGGTTCAATAATAGCATTATTTCATGATGTAATTATTACTTTGGGAATTTTTTCTTTGCTATCCCTAGAAATAAATTTATCTATAATAGCAGCAGTTCTTACAATCGTTGGTTATTCTATGAACGATACAGTAGTAATTTATGATCGAATTAGAGAAAACTTATTGAAATATAATAAGATAACTATTAGTGATATTTCGAATTTATCAATTAACGAAACATTAGCTAGAACAATTATAACTTCTGCTACTACTTTATTAGCCCTTTTTTCAATATACATTTTAGGCGGTGAGATTTTGAAAGGTTTTTCTTTTGCCATGATATTGGGAGTAATAATTGGAACATATTCCTCAATATTTGTGGCTTCACCTATACTGAGATTTTTTAATGTAAGTTACAAAACATTAGAAAAAGAGGAAGAAAATATTGTCCCTTAATTTAGTAAAGATTTTGCGCAGCTACCATTGAAAGTAACATAGGGAAAGATAACAATGTATTCGCCCTTGAAAATAGCATCGCAGTTTTTGCAGATTTGGTTTTTTCTTCAGGGGTACATTCAATAATACCTAAAGCTTTTTTTTGGTTTGGCCAAATAACGAACCACACATTATAAGCCATGATAATTCCTAACCACATTCCAATTCCTATAGCAGTTGTTTTTGGATCCCCACTTCCGATTCCCAAAGTCATAGCTTGATGGGCATAACCTTGAAGATAAGAAACTATTAATCCAGTAATAATTGTGCCTAATGCCGCCCATCTAAACCAAAATAAAGCTTTTGGGGCTATCACTTTTCCAATCGCAGGCTTTTGATCGTCAGGTATATTCGGCATAGAGGGAATTTGGACAAAATTAAAATACCATAATAAACCTATCCACATAATTCCAGTCAATACGTGTAAATATCTAAATAACCAACTAAAAAAATATCTATCAAAAGCAAAACCATCACCAAAAAAATGCAATCCTAGTAAAAGCAAAATAGCTATACCTAGAGACAAATGAACAGTTTTTGATAAAGATTGTAATATAGTTGTCATGATTCTTTATAGCATATAAAAGTTAATTAGGCAGTCTTTTTCATTGACCCAGTACCAATTATTTCTTTAATAAATTTACCTGTATAACTCTCTTTCACAGTTGAGACTTTTTCAGGACTACCCTCGGCTATTATTTTACCTCCATTGATTCCACCCTCTGGACCCATGTCAATTATATGATCTGCAGTTTTAATTACATCTAAATTATGTTCAATTACAACCACTGTATTTCCAGTATTCGTGAATGCTTGTAAAATTTCTAATAATTTTTTTATATCATGAGAATGAAGTCCAGTTGTCGGCTCATCTAATATATATAGAGTTCTTCCTGTTGGGCGCTTAGATAGTTCTTTAGCTAATTTTATTCTTTGAGCTTCACCGCCTGATAAAGTGGTTGCTTGCTGACCTATTTTCATATAACCGAGACCCACATGTTTGAGGGTTATTAGTTTGGACTTTATGTTTTGAATATTTTCAAAAAATTCACAACCCTCATCTACAGTCATATCAAGGACGTCTGCAATATTTTTGCCTTTAAACCTAATTTCAAGAGTTTCTCTATTATATCTTGCTCCTTTGCATGTATCACACGGTATAAAAACATCAGGCAAAAAGTGCATTTCATAGGTTAAAACGCCATCTCCTTCACAAGTTTCACATCTTCCTCCTTTTACATTAAAAGAGTATCTGCCAACTTTGTAACCCCTAGCTTTTGACTCTGGTAAACCAGCAAACCATTCCCTAATTGGACCAAAAGCACCTGTGTAAGTTGCAGGATTAGATCTAGGAGTTCTTCCTATAGGCGATTGATCGATATCAATTATTTTATCAATTAATTCTGTACCTTTAAAACCAGTGAAAGCTTTTGGCACTTTTCTACTTTTATTTTTATTTAACATTAAATTAAACGCATTATAGAGAGTGTGTAATATTAAGGTTGACTTACCACTTCCTGAAACACCAGTGACACATGTAAAAGTACCAACGGGAATTTTTAAATTTACCTTCTTTAGATTATTACCACTAGCACCGCTTATTTCTATAAATCTTCCATTTTTTGCAATTCTTCTTTTTTTTGGTATAGGAATAAATTTTTTTCCAGATAAATAATTTCCAGTTATACTTTTTTCATTTTTAATTATTTCTCTTACTTCTCCCTCAGCTACAATTTGACCACCTTTTAAACCAGCTTCAGGGCCTATATCAATTATATGATCAGAACTCTCCATTGTTTCTATATCATGTTCTACAACAATTACGGTATTCCCTAGATCTCTTAATTTTTTCAGTGCAGTAATTAATTTCTTATTGTCTCTTTGATGAAGACCAATTGAGGGTTCATCTAATACATAAAGGACTCCTGTTAAACCTGATCCAATTTGAGATGCAAGCCTAATTCTCTGAGCTTCTCCGCCCGATAAAGTACCTGATTCTCTGGAAAGAGTTAAATAATTTAAACCTACGTTGAGAAGAAAATTTAATCTTTCATTAATTTCTTTTAAAATATGTTGAGCAATTTTATTTTCTTTTTCACTAAAAGAACTTTCTAAACCCGCGAACCATTTTTGTGCCTCATCAATTGATTTTTCAGTAACTTCGCTAATATTTAGTTTATTTATTTTTATGCATAATGCTTCATCTTTTAATCTCATTCCTTTACATTTTTCGCAGTCAGTTTCGCTTTGGTATTGTGATATTTCTTCTCTCTTCCACTCACTATCAGTTTCAAGGTATCTTCTTTCTAAGTTATTAATAACACCTTCAAAGCTTTTTTTAGTCGTATATGACTCGTAACCATCATCATAAGAAAATTTTATTTCTTCATCATCAGATCCATACAGAATTATATCTTGAATTTTTTTTGGGATTTTTTTCCAAGAATCCGACATTGAAATCTTGTAGTGCTTCGCTACCGAAGCTAAAGTTTGAGCATAGTACAAAGATGTCGATTTTGCCCAAGGATCTATAGCGCCGTCTTGAAGACTTTTTTTTGGATCTGAAACAACAAGATTCGGATCAACATTTAGATTATGTCCTATACCTTCACACTCCTCACAAGCACCATATGGCGAATTAAATGAAAAAAGTCTGGGTTCTATCTCTTCAATAGTGAAACCACTTTCTGGACATGAAAATTTGGATGAAAATGTAATAGACTCTCTTTTTCTAAATTTTTTAGGTAAAGTTTCATTTTCATATTCAACTATTAATAGGCCGTCAGATAAATTTACAGCTGTTTCAACGCTGTCAGCTAATCTATTACCAAGGTTTGAATTTAGAATAATTCTATCAACAATTATTGAAATGTCGTGTTTGATTTTTTTGTTAAGATCAGGAAATTCATCGATATTTAAGTATTTTCCGTCAACTTTTATTTTTGAAAAACCCCTTTTCTTATAATTTAATATCTCTTTTTTATATTCACCTTTTCTACCTCTTACAATTGGAGCTAATATGAAAATCGTGTTATTTTTTGGTAATTTTTTAATTTTATCTACCATTTCACTGATCGGTTGAGATTTGATTGGTTTTCCAGTGAAAGGTGAAAAAGGTATTCCAACTCTTGCGAATAAAACTCTCATATAATCATAAATCTCTGTTACTGTTGCAACAGTTGATCTAGGATTTTTAGAGGTATTTTTCTGTTCTATGGATATCGCTGGGCTTAATCCCTCAATAAAATCCACATTGGGTTTTTTCATTTTATCAAGAAATTGTCTTGCATAAGAAGATAAACTTTCTACATATCTTCTTTGGCCTTCTGCATAAATCGTGTCAAATGCTAGAGAAGATTTTCCTGATCCAGATAGGCCAGTTATTACAACTAATTTCTCTTTTGGAATTTCTAGAGAAACATTTTTTAAGTTGTGTTCTTTAGCGCCTTTTACAACGATTTTTTTCAACATTTTATTTCCTATAAATAATTATCACCTTATATTTACTTATTAAATATGATATAAAATAAAGTGTTTTAACAATAAAAAATCAAAATATATCCAAATTATTATGGCTGGAAGTTTAAATAAAGTGCAATTAATAGGTCGTTTAGGCGCAGACCCCGAAATAAAACAAATGGTAAATGGCAAAAGTGTAGCAAGATTAAGTATAGCAACAAGCCAATCTTGGAAAGACAAATCTAGTGGAGAGAGAAAAGAAAAAACAGAGTGGCATAAAATTGTTATTTTTAATGAGGGTTTGGTAAATGTGGTTCAGCAGTATGTAAAAAAAGGTGCCAATGTTTATATAGAAGGTCAACTTAGCACAAGAAAATGGAAAGATGAGTCTACTGGTCAAGACAAGTATTCTACAGAGGTGGTTTTGCAGGGTTACAATTCAAGCTTAACAATGTTAGATAGTAGAAATAGCTCAAATAACTCAAATTTAGTTTCAGAAAACAAAAGTTCTCTTCCTAATGATAATTTAAATCAAGACAGTTCTGATTTGGACGACGAAATTCCTTTTTAATCCCTCATGCAAAAAAATTTAGCAGAAACATCTAAGTCCTTTAAACCTATATTTGTTCAAGATGAGATGAGTTCTTCTTATTTATCTTATGCTATGAGTGTAATTGTAAGTAGAGCTTTACCAGATGTTAGGGACGGCTTAAAACCAGTTCATAGAAGAATAATTTATGCAATGTATAAGGGCGGTTACGATTGGTCTAAACCATTTAGAAAATCAGCTAGAATAGTTGGTGATGTTATTGGTAAATATCATCCTCATGGAGACCAGTCAGTTTATGATGCTTTAGTAAGATTAGTTCAAGAATTCTCAATGAGTGTACCGCTAATTTCTGGTCAAGGTAATTTTGGTTCTATTGATGGAGATCCACCAGCAGCGATGAGATACACTGAAACTAAATTGGGGAGAATTTCACAGTTTTTAACAGAAGATTTAGAAAAAAATACTGTGAAATTTAGAAGTAATTACGATGAAACAGAAAAAGAACCAGAGGTTTTACCTTCACAATACCCAAATATTTTAGTTAATGGAGCAGGTGGTATAGCAGTGGGTATGGCCACAAGTATACCCCCACACAATCTTGGAGAAGTGATCAACGCAACCATCGCATATATTAAAGATAAAGAAATTACGATTAACCAATTGATGAAACATGTGCCAGGACCAGACTTCCCGACCGGAGGAGTAATTATTGGAAAAGACATTATTAAACAAGGCTATAATAAAGGACGAGGTTCTTTTAAAATTAGAGGTGATATTGAGTTCGAAGAAAAAAAAGGAGGTAGAGAAACTTTAATAATTAAATCTATACCTTACCAAGTGAACAAATCTTTATTAATAGAAAAAATAGCTCAATTAGTTAGAGATAAAAAAATTGAAGGTATAAGAGATTTAAGAGATGAGTCAAACAGAGAAGGAATTAGAGTTGTTATAGAGCTAAGAAAAAATATTGAACCTGAAACAATAAGACGACAATTATACAAATTAACAAACATCGAAAGCTCATTTGGTTTCAATACATTAGCAATTGTAGATAACAAGCCAAAAATTTTAAACTTAAAAGAATTTATATCTGAATTTTTAAAGTTCAGAGAAGATACAGTTATTAAAAGAGTAAAATTTGATTTAAAAAAAGCAGAGGATAGAGCTCATATTTTGTTAGGTTTGGCTGCAGCAGTAGAAAACATAGATGAGGTTATTAAGATAATTAAAAACTCAAGAGACACAGAAACAGCAAAAAAAAATCTTTTAAATAAAAAATTAAAAATAAAAAAAAGTACAAAAATTATACACCTTATTGAAAAAAAGAAAAATATCTCAACTTACCAGCTTTCATTAGAACAAGTTAATGCTATCTTAGAACTCAAATTACAAAAATTAACAGCTTTTGGTATAGGAGAGATAGAGTCTGAAATTTCTAAACTTTCTAAAATGATTATTGAATTTAATAAGATAATAAATTCAAAAAAAGCTCTGTACAATTTGATAATTGATGAGCTAGAAAAGATTAAAGACAAATTTTCAAAACCCAGAAAGACAAAAATTATTGACGCTGTTTTAAATTACAATATAGAAGAAACAATACAAAAAGAGTCTGTAGTAATAAATATTACAAATCAAGGTTACATAAAAAGAGGACCTCTGAGCTCTTTAAAAGCACAAAAGAGAGGTGGCAAAGGAAAAACAGGAATATCAACTAGAGAAGATGATTTTGTAATTCAAATTTTTACTGCAAATACTCATACACCGGTATTATTTTTTTCAACACAGGGCTTAGTTTATAAAATTAAAGCACATAAAATACCTGAAGGTACATCAGCCTCTAAGGGTAAATCAATTTTTAATATATTGCCTTTGAAAAGCCATCACTCTATTAGCTCTATAATGCCACTCCCTGAAGATGAAAATGAATGGAAAAATTTAACTGTAATATTTGCAACCGCAAACGGGAACGTTAGAAAAAACTCATTAGAAGATTTTATAAATATTAATAATAGTGGAAAAATTGCCATGAAACTAGATCAAGATGATAAAATTATAGGAGTTAAAATCTGTAAAGAGGAACAAGATGTTTTACTTAGTACGAAATTCGGCAAATGCATTAGATTTAAATCTAAAAAATTAAGACTTTTCAAAGGAAGATCCTCAAAAGGAATAAAAGGTATAAAATTGAATGATAAAGACAAAGTAATTTCTCTATCAATTTTAGAAAACTCCTCAATAAACCAAAAAACTATTGAAAAAGATAAGAAAATTAAAAATGCTTTGGAGAGGTATATTCTATCAGTTTCTGAGAATGGTTACGGTAAAAGATCATCTCATCGAGATTATAGGGTTACGAATAGAGGCGGAAAAGGAATAATAGGAATTATTAATTCTCCTAGAAATGGAAACATCTCATCATCCTTAGTTGTAAGTGAGGAAGATGAAATTTTATTATCCACGGATAAAGGCAGTATGATGAGATGTGCTGTTAAAGAAATCCGAATTGCAGGTAGAAACACACAAGGAGTTAGGATAAAAAAATTATCGGGTTCAGAGAAAGTTGTATCTGTGATTAAGATAGAGGATAATATTCGATAAATGAAAACTGCTGTTTACCCAGGAACATTTGACCCAATAACCTATGGTCACATAGATGTTATTAAAAAATCGTTAAATATATTTGACAGACTTATTGTAGCAGCTACTAACAACTCCGATAAGAATTACTATTTTTCAATTGAAAATAGAATAGACATAATAAACAATTCACTATTTAAAGATTTAAAATTGTCAAAAAAAAAAATAAAAGTTATATCATTTGGAAGCTTAACTATAGAGCTTTGCAAAAAATACAATGCTTCAGCAATTATTAGAGGCTTAAGAGCTGTTTCAGATTTTGAATATGAATTTCAATTAGCGGGTATGAATAAAAAATTAAACTCAAAGATTGAAACAATGTTTTTAATGTCTGATGTAGAAAATCAAATTATTTCTTCAAAATTTGTAAAAGAAATTGCAAGTTTAGGTGGAAATATTGATAGATTTGTAACGAAATATGCTTCAAAAATGTTAAAAAATTGATATTTATGAGAAGATTTTTTTATTTATTTATAATTTTATTTAGTTTAGTAAATCATAAATCTATGGCCCAAGAAATTATGATACTTAAATTACAACACGGTGATGTAGAGATAGAACTTTACCCAGAAAAAGCACCTAATCACGTAAAACGTTTTAAAGAACTAGCTAATAGTGGAAAATATGACGGTGTTGTTTTCCATAGAGTTATAGAGGGATTTATGGCCCAAACTGGCGATGTGAAATTCGGAAATTCAAATAGTGCGGAATTTAATCTATCTTTAGCTGGAACTGGTGGTTCAAGTTTACCAGATTTAAAAGCTGAATTTACTGACATTGCACATACGAGAGGTGTTTTATCGGCCGCAAGGTCAGCAAATCCTGATAGCGCAAACAGTCAATTCTTTATATGCTTTGAGTCAGCTCCTCATCTTGATAGACAATACTCTGCATTTGGAAAAGTTACTAAAGGTATGGAGTTTGTTGATAAGATAAAAAAAGGTGACCCGAATTCTGGTGCTGTAAATAATCCAGATAAAATTATCTCTATTAGATCAAAATAAAAAGAATGTTAAAAAATAATTTTACTTTTGAGTTAGTTGCTCAAGAGGGCCAGGCAAGGCTTGGAAAAATGAAAACCCCTCGAGGTTTTATTGATACTCCTTCATTCATGCCTGTTGGCACTCAAGGTACAGTTAAAGGAATATATACTGATGATATTTTAAAAACTGGAACTCAAATAATTTTAGGAAATACTTATCACTTATTATTAAGACCAGGTATTGATATTTTGTCGAAATTTAAAGGTTTACATAATTTTATGAATTGGGATAAACCAATATTAACAGACTCAGGTGGTTACCAAATTATGTCATTATCTAAATTTAATAAGATAGATGTAAAACTTGGTGCTATTTTTAAATCCCATATTGATGGAAAAAAAATTATTTTAAGTCCAGAAAAAAGTATACAAGTACAAAAGTCTATTAACTCTGATATAATGATGGTTCTAGATGATTGCCCAAAGCTTACCAAAGATAAAAAAATTTTATCAAATGCAATAAATACTTCTACCGAATGGGCAAAAAGATGCAAAATTGAATTTGGTAATAATAAATCTAAAGCTCTTTTTGGAATAACACAAGGTGGACTTTTTAGTGATCTAAGAGTTGAAAGTATAGAAAAACTAATTGAAATTAATTTTGATGGTTATGCAATGGGAGGTTTAGCTGTAGGAGAAAAGCAAATCGATATGTTTAGAATTTTAAATGAAACAACAAAATTTTTACCTAAAAATAAACCTAGATATTTAATGGGAGTTGGAACTCCCGGCGATATTTTGGGAGCTGTAAAAGAGGGTATAGACATGTTTGATTGTGTCATGCCAACTAGATCTGGAAGAACAGGTTTAGCATTTACATGGGAGGGAAAAATTAACCTTAAAAACTCCAAATTTCAAAAAGACAACAGTCCATTAGATAAGAATTGTCAAATAAGGGAATTAAATAAATATTCAAAAAGTTACCTAAATCACCTCATAAAATGTGATGAAATGCTGGCATCAATGTTAATTTCATTAAACAATATATATTTTTATCAACAATTTATGCGGGAAATTAGAAAAAATATCAAAAATGGCACATTTAAAAATTTTTATAAGCAATATATAAAATATTTTGATTAATTATTTGAATTTTAATTAATTAATATATAAAAGGTCGTCTTTGAGGGCCCTTAGCTCAGTTGGTAGAGCACCTCCCTTTTAAGGAGGGTGTCGATGGTTCGAGTCCATCAGGGCTCACCAATAATTATATTTTTATTGGTGGGTATTTAATTATCACTTCAGAAATCCAACTATTCAAATTTTCAATTCTTTTTTTACTGCTTGGATGAGTGCTTAAAAATACAGGTGGCTCTTTACCTTTATTCTTTTCAGACATTCTTTTCCATAGATTTACAGACTCTCGAATATCAAAACCAGATAAAGAGGAAAAAATTAATCCAAGATAATCAGCTTCAGTTTCTTGTTTTCTTCCAAAAGGATTCATTATACCTAATTGAAATATATCCATACCAGTATTCTGTCCAACAGTATTTCTAGTTCTATTAATTGCACCTCCTAAAAAAATATCAGCAACTGTAGTACCTAAATTAATTGTCATTGCGTGACTCATTCTTTCGACTGAGTGTCTTGCAACTGCATGAGCTATTTCGTGACCCATCACAATTGATAGAGCATCAATATTTTTTGTTACTTTCAATAAACCGGTGTAAACTGCGATTTTACCCCCAGGCATACACCATGCATTAACAACTTTGTCATTATCAACAAGTATATAATCCCATCCAAAGTTTTTTGTTGGATCGTCTTTTCTATCTTTTAAAAAAAAAGCACTCACTGCTTTTTCCATTTTTTTTCCAATTTTTTTTATATCTTCTAGTTTAGATCCAGAAGTAATTAATTTAGTTTTTTTTCTGAAATTTTCATATGCAGCTGCTGCTTGTTGATTGATTCTATACTCAGGAATTATACTTAATTGTTTACGTTCAGTTATTGGCACAGTAGAACATGATGGAAGTATTAATGAACAGCATCCACAACTAAATAAGCCAAGAAATTTTCGTCTGTTTATGTTATACATAATGATTCATGATCTTAAATAATAAATTATTAATTGCAATTTTTATATTAATAATAGTATTTATAGTTTATTCAAGCTATTCCTGACAATGGATAAAAAAAACTTAAAAAAATCAATTTTTTCAAAAATAAGAAATAATTTCATAGCCGGCGTAGTTGTGCTTATTCCTATCGGTATTACTCTATACTTAACTCTTTTCTTTATAAGAATATCCGGGAATATTATTCCTAAAGAAATAAACCCTAATAACTATCTTCCATTTAATATTCCTGGACTTGAAATTTTAGTTGCAATTATTTTTATAACTTTAATTGGCTGGATATCACTTTCTTTCTTAGGAAAAAAATTTTTCGAAATATTTAATAATATTCTAAAAAAAATTCCAATACTCAGAACAATTTACTCTGCTATCGGTCAAATGACAGAAAGTTTGACAAAAACAGATAATAAACAAAAAAGTGTTGTTTTGCTCGAATACCCAAGAAAAGGTGTTTGGGCAGTAGGTTTTGCCACCAAAGAAAATGAGGGATTAATAAAAAAAAAAGTGAATGAAGATTTAATTAATGTTTTTGTTCCTACTACACCAAACCCTACAAGTGGATTTTTATTGATGGTTCCTAAAAAAGATTTGATATATTTAGAAGTTAGTTTTGAGCAAGCCTCAAAATTTATTGTTTCAGCAGGTACGACAAATATAAATTAGTAATCTTTTACGTTTATTATTTCAGCTTTATCAAATAATTTTAATAAAAAATTGTATTTATCTTCATTTAGATCTTTATCTACTTGTAAAATAAATTTTTCAGCTAAGTTAAAAAGGTCTTTATGCAAAAGAGGATCTGCAAATCTAAAATTTTTTAGACCACTTTGTTGATAACCGGTCAAATCTCCGAATCCTCTTAATTTTAGATCCTCTTCAGCAATGAAAAAACCATCATTAGATTGCTTAAGAATTTTAATTCTTTTGATTGCATTTTTACTTAAACTATTTTCCTTAAATAAAAGAATACATGTAGCTTGTTTATCACCTCGTCCAACTCTCCCTCTTAATTGATGCAATTGAGATAGGCCAAATTTATTAGCATTCTCAATTATAATCACATTAGCATTAGGAAAATCTATTCCAACCTCGATCACTGTTGTTGAAACTAGTATAGAAATTTTTTTTTCAAGAAATCTTTTTAAAATTTCCTCTTTCTGCTCTTTTTCAACTGAACCATGGATTAAACCTACATTTCCCGGAAAAATTTTATTTATTATGTCAAACTTTTTTTTAGCAGATGAATAGTCTAGAAACCTAGATTGTTCTATCAAAGGACAAACCCAAAAAATTTGATTTGCAATACTGATTTGTTTTTTTAAATATGGCCAAAGCTCATCAATTTTGTTTTCGGGTTTACTTAAAGTATTAATTTTTTTTCTTAAGGATGGTTTTTCTTTAATTCTTGAAATATCCATATCACCATACATTGACATCATCATGGTTCGAGGTATCGGTGTTGCAGACATTAATAGTACATCGCAATTATCACCACCCTTAAGAGCTAAGTCAGATCTTTGTTTAACACCAAACTTATGTTGTTCATCAATAATTACATATCCTAGTTTTTTAAATTTAATATTTTTTTGAAACAGTGCATGAGTTCCAACTAACAAATCTATTTTGCCATTTTCCAATTTATCTAAAATTAATTTTCTTTCTTTAAATTCCGTTTTTCCAGATAGGAAACCAATTCTAATATCAGTATTTTTAAAAAATTTATTGGCAGTTGTGAAATGTTGCTTAGCCAAAATTTCAGTAGGACCCATTAGTGCACACTGATATTTACTTTCTATAACATTAGCAATTGAAAGCAAAGAAACAATGGTTTTGCCAGAACCAACATCACCTTGAATAATTCTAAACATTCTTTCATTACTTTTAATATCATTATTGATTTCCTCTAAAGCATTTTTTTGTCCATTAGTTAACTCAAACGGTAAATTTTTAATTATTCTCCTAGAGTTTATCTTTTTGAAAGACTTCACTATTTTTTTTCTTTTTATCCTCTTTCTATTTTTCGAAAGAGTAATAAAATTTGCACAGATTTCATCAAATACTAGTCTTCTAAAACTATGTGATTGATTATTTTTACTATCATCTGAATTGTGTAATCGGCTTATTGCTTCATTCCATCCAATCATGCGATTTGATTTTATAAATTGATCACTTAACCAATCTCTTATTTTTGGAAGGTTATTTATTGCTTGCTCACAAATAATTCTATACTTTTTTTCATTTATACCTTTTGTGAGATTATATTTAGGAATGTTTTTAGCTACATAAGATTGATTTTCCACACTAGTTACATAGTCTGGATTAGTTATTTGATATTTATTTCTAAAATAATTTACCCTTCCACTTACAATAATCCATTTATTTAAAGGAAAGATCTTTTTTAAGTAACCTTCACGGCTATTAAAATAAACTATATCAATTTTACCTGTATCATCCTCACAAAGTATTCTATTAGGTAAATTTCTTATTCTAGGGAAATTAAGTTTTTTAACCTTAATTTTTACAGTTTGAATTTTACCAATTTCTAACTTATCCAGCTTACATATCTGAGATCTATCAGTTTCTGAGTAAGGTAAATTTAGAACAATGTCCTTAATTTGATCAATCTTTTTATTTTTAAGGTATTTTGATAATTGAAGACCCACACCTTTAAGCTTATTTACTTTTTGAAAAATAAATTCTTTTTTTAAATCATTCATTTTGTAATATATATTATATTTTGTATGTCAGAAAAATTGGAAATTTTAAAAAGAAAACTTTTATACAGAGCTTCATATAGGGGAACTAAAGAAATGGATATTTTATTGAGTTCATTCGTAATTAAACACATTGATAAATTTGATGAACTTCAACTCAAAAACTTAGAAAATTTTTTAAAATTTGAGGATTTAACTATTTTAAACTTTTATAATTATAGCATTGAAGAAAAAGATATAGAAAAAAATCCTATATCAAAAATTTTTAAGAACTTTAAAGTTTAATGGCGGAGAGGGTGGGATTCGAACCCACGAACGAGTTGCCCCGTTGCTGGTTTTCAAGACCAGTGCTTTCAACCGCTCAGCCACCTCTCCTATGAATGTTGACACTATTTATTACTATCAAAGTAAATAAATAACAATAATTAAGTATAAAAGTTTCTTATGCTAGTTAATAAATAGTAAATATGATAATTAAAAAAATGCCAAAAATATTTACATTATTATCAATTTTTACTTTTACCTTAATACCTAATTTATACTGCAATGATCTTTCTTTTGATCTTTGGTTGAGTAAATTTAAAAAAGAGGCGATAGGGAGTGGTATTTCAAAAAAAGTCGTTAATGAGGTAATGTCCGAAGCAAAATTTTTACCAAAGGTAATTGAGTATGATAGATACCAACCTGAATTTTATGAGGATACTTTCACATACATAAAAAAAAGAACATCAAAAAAAAAAATAAAACAAGGTTTAGTTCTTTACAAAAAAGAAAAGAAAATAATTGACCAGGTAGAAAAAGAATTTCAAATTGAAAAAGAGTTATTATTAGCATTAATGGGAATTGAAACAAATTTTGGAAAATATCTTGGTAAGATGGATATAATCTCATCCCTAGCCACTCTTAGTTTTGACAAGAGAAGGAGCGAATTTTTTACAAAAGAATTGCTAATTTTATTAAGATTGGTTGATAGACAAATTATTGAAAAAGAAACACTATTTGGTTCTTGGGCTGGGGCATTTGGTAACTTTCAATTTATGCCAAGAACAATCAGAAATTATGCAATAGACTACAATAACAATAAAACTATCGAACTTAAAAAAACAGAAGACTCTTTTGCCTCTGCAGCGAATTATTTAAATCAAATTGGGTGGAAAAAAAATCAACCTTGTTTTTTAAAAATTAACCTAAAAGAAAATATTCCCAAAAAATATCTTAATTCTTCTGCAAAAAAAATTAAAAATAAAAAGAAAATTAGTTTTTTCAAAAATTATATAGAAAATTTTGAAAGTTTAAGAGTAAAAAACAATTTTACTGTAGGTATTATTATTCCAGATAAAGATATTATACCAAATTCAGAAACTTACTCTCCTGCTTATATAATTTTTGATAATTATGAGAAAATTTTAAAATGGAATAGATCCTTAAGATTTGCTTTAGCAGTATGTAAATTAAAAGATGACTTTAAAAATGAAATTTAAATTATTATTTTCTATTCTATTTTTTTTAGTCTCGTGCACCACATCCTCTAAATTATATAATAAAACTCCTTTTAATTCTTCTGGTTTCGCTTATATTTATAACGATAATGACTATGAAAATAATCTTATAAAAGGAAAATTAGATAACACTAAATTACAAATTTCAAATAGTGAACTTAAACTAAATTCTCTTATTAAAATAACAAATCCAAAAACAAAAGAGTCTATGGTTTTAAAAAATACTAAAAAAATTGAATATCCTGATTTTTATAAAATAATAATCACAAAAAAAGTTGCAAAAAAATTAAATATTAATTCTGAATTACCTTTTGTTGAAATATCAGAAATAAAGAAAAATAAATCTTTTGTTGCAAAAAAAGCTAAGATTTTCAACGAAGAAAAAAAGTTACCGTCTAATGCGCCTGTGACCTCTGTTGAAATATCTAATATTTCTAAAAATAAAGATTTTAAAAAAAGTCAAAAGAAGGAAAAATTTTTTATCTTAATAGGTTCCTTCTCGCAAAAAACAGTAGCAGAATATCTTAAGAATAGAATCATTAAAGAAATACCCAATTACAACAGTAAAAATTTGAGAATAATCAAAAAAAGTAATAAAGAAAATAACCTTTTATCAGGTCCTTATTATACTATTAATTTAATGAAAAATGACTACATTCTATTAAAAAATTTAGGTTTTGAAGAATTAAACATCGTTTACTAATGACAAAATTTTTATTTAATATTTTAACTTTTTTTTATTTGGTAAGTTTTGCTTATGCAAACCCCAAGATAGATGCTAGAACAATAATATTACAAGACTATCACTCTGAAGAAATTCTCTATGAACTTGATGCAGATGCTCAAATCTATCCTGCATCAATGACAAAAATTATGACCTCTATTATTGCTTTTGACCTTCTAAAAAAGAATAAATTAAATTTAGATGATGAATTTATAGTATCTGAAAACGCTTGGCGTTTGTCTCAAAGTGGTTACTCGTCTATGTTTATTATGATTAATGATCAAGTAACAGTTGAAGATTTACTTAAGGGTATAATTATAGCTTCAGGAAACGATGCTTGTGTCGCGCTAGCTGAAGGTATTGCTGGTAGTGAAGAAAACTTTGCAGAGATGATGAATGAAAAAGCCTCTGAAATTGGAATGACTTCTACGAATTTTACTAATTCATCTGGGATAAATGATCCGGAAAATATTTCAACTGTAAGAGATATAGCATTAATGTCAAAATATTTAATTGAAAATTATCCAAAATATTATGAACTTTTCAAAGAGAAGACGTTCACTTGGGATAGAACTGGAGGAGATCCAATTAAACAAGGCAACAGGAATCCCTTACTTTATAAAAATAAAGGTGCCGACGGTATTAAAACAGGTTACTTGGCAGTTGAAAAATATTCTTTAGCAAGTTCTATGAAAAAAAACGATAGAAGATTAATAGCTGTAGCATCTGGTTTTAATACTAAAAACTTAAGAAGTTCAGAGTCTTTAAAATTGTTAAATTGGGGGTTTAGAAATACCAATACGTTTGAAGTATCAAAAAAAAACTTGACCACTTTTGAATTGGATACTTGGCTTGGAAAAAATAGCAAGGTTAAAGCTGTTAGCAAAGAAGATTATTATATAACGATAAGTAAAAAGAATATTCGTAATTTAAATGTTTTTTTAAAATATGATGGACCGATTGTAGCTCCAATTAGAAAAAATGATAAAATAGCAGAATTAGTTGTATCTAATAAAGGTGAAGTACTTAAGTCTTTGCCTTTATATGCTGCTGAGGATATAAAGAAAGTAAATTTTTTTAAAAGCCTAATCACATCTATTAATTATCTGATTTGGGGTGATGTATAAAAAAAAACCATTTTTTATAGTTTTTGAAGGTGTAGAGGGCAGTGGAAAATCTTATCAATGTAAAAAATTATTTTATAATTTAAAAAAAAGAAAAATTAACTCATTAATTACCAGAGAACCTGGCGGAACAAAAAGTGCAGAATTAATAAGAACTCTTATTCTTAAAGATTATTTTCAAAAATCTAAAAAAGAAAAATTTGACAAATACACTGACACATTACTTTATTTAGCTGCTCGAAATGAACACGTAGTTAATAGGTTACAACCTGCATTAAAAAAAAAAAAAGTTGTAATATGTGATAGATTTATTGATTCTACTATTGCATATCAAGTCCATGGAAAAAAAGTAAATTTAAATTTTATCAAAAATATACAAAAAATCATCTTGAGAAATATCAAGCCCAGTATTACTTTTGTTTTAAAAGTTTCTAGCAATTCATCAAAGAAAAGACTTTTGAAAAGAAAATCCAAAAATAGATACGACAATTTTTCCAAGTCATTTTATAGAAAAGCACAAAATTCATTTTTGAAAATAGCTAAAAATAAAAATAACTACTTCGTTTTAGATTCCTCAAAAAACGACAGATCTTTAGAAAAAATAATTCTCAATATTACTCTTAAATATCTAAAAAAATAATGATTTTCTCAAAAATTTTTGATCCAGTTGATAGTAAATTATTATTAGGTTTTGATGAAAATTTTGACTTCTTTAATAAATTAATTTTAGGAAAAAAGTTTCCAAAAGTCGTTTTACTTACAGGAGAAAAGGGCTCTGGCAAATTCACATTTATTAACCATTTTATGCATTTCTATTTTGACAGTGATAAATATGATTTTAAAAATAAAGTCTTTTTAGAAAAAACCACTTTTCATACACAATTCAAAAACAATGTATTCCCAAATATTTTTTATCTACGTGGAGCAGATTTTCAAAATATAAAAATTGAGGATATTAGAATTTTAAAAGAGAAGCTGCTTAACACTCCAATAATAAATGATAAAAGATTTATAATTCTAGATGATGTCGACTCTTTTAATTTAAATAGTTTAAATGCACTGTTAAAGCTGATAGAGGAGCCAAGCATAAATAATCATTTTATATTAATTAATAATAAATCTAAAAATCTTTTAGCAACTATAAAATCAAGATGTTTAGAGTTAAAGATTATATTCAATAATAAAAAGAAAGAGAAAATAATTAATTCTCTAATTAAAGTTTTTAATCAAAATGTATTTTTAGAAATGGATTTAGTTAATCTCTCCCCCGGTAATTATTTAAAGTACAATCATTTTTTTGGTGAAAATAAAATGAATTTGAAGAGTAATTTTTTAGAAAATGTTAAGATTATTTTGAAAATTTATAAAAAAGAAAAAGATATTTTTTTTAAAGATCTTTTAATATTTTTATCTGAATATTATTTCCAGTCACATTTAAAGAATAATTTTGTTAATAGCACTAATTTATTAGATAAAAGACTTAATATACTAGAAAATATAGATAATTTTTTTGTCTATAACCTTAATCAAAATAGTTTATTAAATTCTATAGAAAAAAATATTTATGAGTAAGAATTTTTATATTACAACACCTATCTATTATCCCTCTGGTAAGCCACATATGGGACATGCTTATTCCAGTATTTTAGCAGATATTTTTGCAAGATTTAAAAGAATAGAAGGTTACAATGTTTATTTTTTAACTGGCACAGATGAACATGGACAAAAAATTCAAAAAGAAGCAGAGAAAAATAAAAAAGAACCTAAAATATTCTGTGATGAAATATCTGAAACATTTAGATCTTTAACTAAGATATTAAATTTAACAAATAATGATTTCATCAGAACTACAGAACCTCGACATTTTAAATCAGTAAAGGAAATTTGGACAAGGCTGATTAATTCAGGAGATATCTATTTAGATAAATATAGTGGGTGGTATTCAGTTTCAGATGAAGCGTATTATGATAAAGATGAAATCGAAGATAAAGATGGAAAAAAAATATCTAAAATTTCTGGCTCTACGGTCGAGTGGGTAGAGGAGGAGTCCTACTTTTTTAAATTATCGAAATTTCAAAAAAAATTATTAGATCATTATAAAAAGAATGAAGATTTTATTTTACCCGCATCTAGAAAAAATGAAGTAGTAAGTTTTGTCGAAAAGGGTTTAAAAGATTTGTCAATTAGCAGAACATCATTTTCTTGGGGTATACCAGTTCCTGAAAATAAAAAACATGTTATTTATGTTTGGCTTGATGCGTTAACAAATTATTTGAGTGCACTAAACTTTCCCAACACTGACGATAAAATGTATAAATCTTTTTGGCCTGCTGATGTCCATATAATTGGTAAAGATATATTAAGATTTCATGCTGTTTATTGGCCGGCTTTTTTACTTGCTGCAAACTTGCCATTACCTAAAAGAGTTTTTGGACATGGTTGGATACTTTCAGATGACAAGAAGATGTCTAAATCACTTGGAAATATTTTAGATCCTATTGAAATAATAGAAAATTATGGAATTGACCAGTTGAGATATTATTTGATTAAAGATGTTTCATTAGGAAACGATGGAAGTATTTCAATGGAGAATCTTAAAAACTGTATCAATAATGATCTAGCCAATAATTATGGTAATTTATGTCAAAGAGTTTTTGCATTTATAAAAAAAAATTGTGATAATAAAATTCCAAATAAAGTCGATTTGAAAGAAGATGATATAAAACTGATTAATAACATTAAAAACAACATTCCTAAACTTGTCGAATATATTAACAAACAAAATTTAAACGAGTATATTAAAAAAGTTGTTAATTTTTCTTTTGAAGCCAACAAATATTTTAATGACTCAGAGCCTTGGGCCTTCAAAAAAAAAGATCAAACTAGAATGCATGCAATTTTATATACAATTGTGGAACAAATTAAAAATATTTCAATTTTATTGAACCCAATAATACCGATTTCTACTAAAAAAGTTTTAAATACAATAAATATATCTGATAAGGATATTCTAATAGACAGTATTAAAAAAGATAATATTTTAGACTGTAATTCTGAATTGAAAAGTTTAGATATATTATTTAAAAAGATTGAAAATGATAATTGATTCTCACTGCCATTTAACTTACGAACCTATGTCAAACTCTTTGCAAAAAACAATAGAAAGAGCGAATAGAGATGGTGTGAAGTATATGCTCACTATTTCAACAGAAGATAAAAGTTATGATAAAATACTTAAAATTGTTGAAGAATACCAAAGTGTATATGGAACATACGGTATTCACCCCCATGAAGCTAAATTACACCAAAATATTAAAAGTCAAGATATTATTAATAAAGTTAACCAAAATAAAAAGATTATTGGTATTGGTGAAACTGGATTAGATTTTTATTACAACCATTCTGAAAAAAATGATCAAATTAATTCATTTGAGCAACATATATCAGCTGCTCAAGAAAAAGATTTGCCACTTATAGTCCACACAAGATCAGCTGAAAATGAAACTATTGAAATTTTACGAAAGCATTTGAAAATAAAAAAAACAAAGATACTTATTCATTGCTTTACTGGTTCAAGAAGTTTTGCTTTTAAGTTATTAGACTTAGGTGCCTATATATCTGCTAGCGGTGTAGTTACGTTCAATAAATCACAAGATTTAGCTAATACTTTTAAAGATATACCAAATGATAAAATATTAGTTGAGACAGACGCACCATATCTTGCTCCAGTGCCCTTAAGAGGTAAACCGAATGAGCCAAGTTATATTATACATACAGTAAAATTTTTATCTGATCTTAAAAAAATATCTTTTGAAACGTTTTCAAACATTACAACTAATAATTTTTTTAACTTGTTTGGAAAATTAAATTGAAGAGTAAATTTACAATTTTAGGATGCGGGAGTTCATTAGGAGCACCCTGGATAACTAACTATAAAGGAAATTTAAGTAAAAATCCAAAAAACTTTAGAACTAGATGCTGTGCTCATATTCAAAAAGGAAATTTATCAGTTTTAATAGATACTTCCCCTGATATAAAATACCAATTTCTTAAGAATAAAATTAAGAATCTTGACTCTATTATTTACACTCATGAGCATGCCGATCAAACAGCCGGCATTTTTGAAATGAGACCATTTTACTGGAAAAATAAATCCAAAATCCCTATTTATGGTAGTCGCAAAACAATTAGAGCATTAAAAAGGTCTTACAGTTTTTGTTTTAAAGAAAAGCAGGGGTATAAACCTATTATGAAAGCTAAAATCATAAATAAAGATTTTTTTATAAGAAAAAATAATACAAGATTACATATCAAAGCGTTTGATGTAACTCATGGATTAATTGAGTCAACGGCTTATGTAATGGATAAGATTGCATATATTAGTGATTGTAATAAAGTACCTATAAAAAATTTGAAATATCTTAAAAATCTTAACTATTTAATTTTAGATTGTTTGAAGATTAATAAACATCCATCTCATTTTAATTTAGATCAAGCTTTAGATTTAATAAATTTGACTAAACCTAAAAAAGCAATTCTTACAAATTTACATACAGATTTAGATTATTCTGAATTAAAAAAGAAACTACCTAAAAATATACTTCCGGCATACGATGGTTTAACTTTTAGATATTAAATTAATTCATCAATGACTTTTAAAAACTTTTTTGATGATGGGTTTGTTATTGAAGAAAATGTTTTAGCAACTTTCCCGTCTTTTCCAATTATTATTTTATGGAAATTCCACTTCGGTATTGCACCAATGCCATAATCTTTTCTTGCCCATTTATAAAATGGATGCGAATTATTGCCTATTACATTGGTCTTTTCAGTCATAGGAAATGTAATTCCAAAATTTGTTTCACAAAAATTTTTTATTTCTTTATTATTACCTGGTTCTTGTCTGAAGTTATTAGTTGGGATACCTAAAACAACTAAGTTTTTACTTTTATATTTAGACCATAATACCTGAAGATTTTCATATTGAGGTGTGTAGCCACATCTACTTGCAACATTTACAACTACAATGACTTTTCCTTTGTACTGACTTAGTTTAATTATATCTCCATCAATACTATTGAATTCATAATCATAAGCAGTGCCATTGTTCCCGGCTGTAACTTTTGAAAAAAAACTGAACATAAATAAAATAATGAATATTTTTTTCATAACTTTAAAGCCTTTATTACTGCATCAATTGGTAAAAATATACATTTAAACCTATTAAAATTGTCGCGATTAAGCAATTTTCTGAAATCAGATAATTTCTTAGGAATTTTGACGTTTTTTTTTAATGATACTTTTTTTAAAGTTACAAAATCGTTTTTGATATCAATTAATTTAATATTTTTAATTTTTCTTGATAGAAGACTTGCTGAAGCCTCACAAAATATACATGATACAGTTTCGTATCTCATTGAACATATTTTTTCTTTATCAATTACTAGCTCCAAAGTAATTTTGTCTCCACATGTTGAATTTTTTAAAGATATTCTATGTGAATATTTATTCTTTAAACCTACATTTGAGGTATTGGAAGCTAATTTAATAATTTCTTTATTGATCATTTCTTAGAAGAAATCGACAGTAAAAAATATCCAAAGAGAGTAGAAAGAAGTGAGCCTGTCAACACTCCGATTTTTACTCCGTCCATATATTCTAAATTATTTGCAAAAGCTAGATTTCCAACAAACAAACTCATTGTAAATCCAATACCTGTTAATATTGAAACTCCATAAAGAGCTAACCATGTTGAACCAGATGGTTTATCAGCAAATTTTAGTTTAACCGATATATATGATAAGGCAAAAACACCAATTTGTTTTCCAAAAAATAGACCTAAAACAATTCCAAGAGGCACAGGATTGAGCAAAGTGGAAAAAGTAAGTCCTTCAAGAGAAACTCCTGCATTAGCAAAAGCAAAAAGTGGCATTATTCCAAAAGCTACATATGGGGACAAACCATGTTCTAATTTAAGCAACATTGATTCTTTGCTTCTATTTTTTGTATGAGGAATTGTTAAAGCCAATAGAACACCTGCGATAGTAGCATGTATTCCCGATTGATGAGTAAAATCCCACAGAAAAATTCCTACAATCAAAAAAGGTATGAAACTTTTTATTTTAAACTTATTAAGTAATATTAAAAAAATCAAAGACAATAACATCAGAACTAAATATTTAGCTTCAATATTACCAGAATAAAAAAAGGCAATAATAACAATTGCTCCTAAATCATCTATAATCGCTAGTGCGGTCAAAAAAACTTTTAGTGATATCGGAACTCTTTTGCCAAGTAACGATAAAACTCCTAAAGAAAAAGCAATATCTGTAGCTGAAGGTATCGCCCAACCGTTAAGTGTTGTGCTGTCAGAATAATTAACACCAATATAAAATAATGCTGGCACTGCCATTCCTCCGACTGCACCAATGATAGGTAACATAGCCTGTTTTGGATTAGACAATTCGCCTTGAATGAATTCTCTTTTTATCTCTAATGAAACAAAAAAGAAAAATATAGCCATTAGAACATCATTTATCCAATGAAGAACACTTAGTTTTAAACCAAATTCCTTAGTACCAAGCGTGATATATTTTTCTAATGTAGAAAAATAAATTTCGCTTAAACTACCATTACTAATTATAAGAGCTAGTATTGCAGCAAATAACAAAACTAACCCAGAAGCAGCCTCAAGTTTAAAAAAATATTTAAATGGTTTTGTAATATGCTGTATCATTGGTATTATTTACTTCTATAGAGACTATCTTTCAATTGCCAAAATCACTTAATTAACCTATAAAACAGACGTTCGGGGCGTAGCGCAGCCTGGTAGCGCATCTGGTTTGGGACCAGAGGGTCGCAGGTTCAAATCCTGCCGCCCCGACCATTATAAAGATGAAAAAAGCTAAAATTTACATTCCTACTAAAACTGCGATGCAATCGGGCAGGGGCAAACTTAAAAATTGGGTATTAGAATTTATAACTAAAGATCCCTCAATTAATCCTTTAATGGGGTGGGAGACAACAACGGATACCCTTGAAGAAGTTATTCTTAAGTTTTCGTCAAAAGAAAAAGCTATAGAATATGCTAAAAAAAATAATATATCTTACAATATTATTGAACCTAATAAGAAAGAATTTGTTATAAAATCGTACGCAGATAATTTTATTAAAGATTAAATATGTGGAGAAGTTTTTTCAGAGATAAAAAATGGTTTTATTGGTCCTACGGAGGAGGGTTTTTTATTATTTCTTTGCTAGTGATGCAAACCTATTTGGATGTTCTCTTCAATAGTTGGTACAAGGATTTTTATGACATTCTCCAAACAGCTGAAAAACGTGAGATATCAGAGTTTTGGGAGTCAATTAAAAGGTTTTTATATATAGCACTTCCTTACGTAACACTTTTTGCTTTCACTAATTGGTTTACAAGGCTATGGGCATTTAGATGGAGAGAGGCTATGACGTTTTCGTATATGCCTTATTGGAGAGCTACTGAGGCAAAAGTAGAGGGTTCATCTCAAAGAATTCAAGAAGACTGTATGAATTTTGCAAAAATTGTAGAGTCAATTGGATTGCAAGTCGTTAAAGCTATTATGACACTAATAGCATTTATTCCAATTTTATGGGTTCTTTCTTCAAATGTTAGTGTTCCTTTTTTAAACAACGTTTCAGGATCATTAGTTTGGGTAGCGCTTACTCTTAGTTTGGGTGGAATACTTATTAGTTGGCTAGTCGGAATTAAATTACCTGGTCTGGAATATAACAATCAAAAGGTTGAAGCTGCATTTAGAAAAGAATTAGTTTATGGCGAAGATGATAGAAAAAATTATGTTCAAGCTCCAACAATTTTACAACTTTTTACAGGTATAAAATTTAATTATCACAAACTATTTTTACACTACGGATATTTTGATTTATGGGCTATTTGGTATAGACAATTATTCGTAATAGTCCCATTTTTAATAATGGCACCAGGATTATTTACTGCAGCGTTCACTTTAGGTGTTATGATGCAAGTAGTAAACGCATTTGGTGAAGTTAAAGATGCTTTCTCTGTATTTTTATATAATTGGACAAGGATTACAGAACTTAGATCAATTCATAAGCGATTAATGGAGTTCGAGACTGCTATTAATTACAATACTAATAAGTTGAGAAAACCTCAAAAATCTGATGTAAGAGTTTAATGGAACTCTATATCAAACTGATAGACGTCATACTTCCAGTATTTTTTGTGATTGGTATAGGTTATTACCTTGGTAAAAAAGATCCTAATTTTAATACTGATTTTATAACCACATTGGCAGGTAATGTTGGTACACCTGCAATGATTTTCTACACTATTACATCAACAGGTGTAACTTTAGAAACATTTGTAGAATATTTTACTTATGCTTTGATTATAATAGGAGGGTTTGCTGTAGTAGGCTTAATCGTTCTCGCTTTAATGAAAAATGACTTTGTGAGTGAGCTTCCTCCATTAATTTTACCAAACACTGGTAATATGGGTATACCAATTTGCTTATTTGCCTATGGCACAGAGGGTTTAGGTATTGCCTCAGCTATAGCATCAGTAATTATCTTGCTTCACTTCACATTAGGAGTTCTTTTAGCAAAGAAAAGTTTTTCACTGAAAATATTAATTACTAATATGCCTATTTACGGGATAATAGCGGCTGTGATTGTTTTATATTATGATTGGGAGGTCCCTGGTTTTGTAGTTAATACCACGTTTTTATTAACCTATGCTACAATATTTCTGGTTCTTATGTCCTTAGGAATTGCATTGACAAAATTAAAAGTGGTATCATGGTTGAATGCATCTATTTTAAGCGTCGTAAGAATTATAATTGGTCCCATAATTGGATTTGGTTTAATTAAATATTTAAATCTTACTGGATTACCTGCTGGTGTGCTTTTAATTCAATCTGCTATGCCAAGTGCTATTTTAACTTATTTAGTGGGCTCTATGTATTCAGAGAAAAGGGTAGTCGATAGTATTGCTAGCGTTATAGTGACTTCCACACTAATGTCATTTATAACTATCCCCATTGTTGTATATATTAGCCTCAAATATTTCCAATAATTACAATCATTTACATTAAATAATTAAATCAATAAATTATGTAATAAGTAAGTACTACTTACATATTGGTTAAAAAAAGCAAATAATCATTGAAAAATAATACTTATTATTAATTGAAAAAATAATGAATAAGAAAAAAAAGGTATTAAAATTAAGTATTGATTATAAAAATCGATAAAATGATAAATTGCTATAAGCTAAAATTGAGTAAAATTATGTGTTTTAGAACACTCTAAAAGCCTTTATAAACAAGTATTCTACGAGCTTTGCGTTTACTGAATATACCGTTTAAACGGCCATAGAGGGTGTTTTTTTTGGAATCATTCATTTCAGAGTACAACTAACTGGTGTGTGGATAAAAAAAACACTGAAATAGGGGTCAATAGACCCGATCGCCCGTCAAATAACAATTCTAGAGCTTAATGCCCTCTTTTTTTAGTAAAAATCTCTTTGTTTTTAAGCCTCCCTTGCCTGAATAGCCTCCAAGCGATCCGTCAGATCTTATAACTCTATGGCAAGGTATTTTGGGAGCATACGGGTTTTTTCCTATGGCATTAGCCACAGCGCGTACAGCAAGCGGTTTTCCTATACCTTTTGCCACTTGAGAGTAGGTTTTAACGCTTCCACGGGGTATTTTCTTCAAATAAGCCCATACTTTTAGCTGAAATTCAGTACCTATTAACTTCATTAGTCAAAAATCAGGTAAGATGTTAAAGATATGCCCACTATAAACGCTATTATTAAGCCTAAAGCTATCATTTTTTTACCTTTTGAGCTTGAGTTACTCCAGAAGTAGGAAATTCCGTAAACTGCAGCTATAAATACTACTATAGGAAGAATAAATTTAATCATTAGTTTTAAAATTATACGTATTGACATTTAAAATCACTTAATATATTACTAATGATAATTAATTGTTATCAATAGTAATAATATGAATGAGTTATTAACAGATGTAAAAAAGCTTCATGAGGAAACTCTCGAAAACCTCAAAAGTTCTAAGGCTAATAACACGTTAAGAGCGTATAAATCTGACTTTAAAGATTTTGCTGCTTTCTGTGCAAAACACGGATTTAATTCAATGCCAACTGAACCTAAAGTTGTATCATTATACCTTACACATCTATCTGCTGACTCTAAAATAAGCACTTTAAGACGTAGACTTGTATCTATTGGGGTAGTTCATAAGTTAAAAGGTCATTATTTAGATACAAAGCATCCTGTTATTATCGAAAACTTATTAGGAATAAAAAGAAAAAAAGGAAGCATTCAAATTGGAAAAAAACCTATATTAATCAATCACTTAAAACAAATAATAAATGTGATAGATGAACAAAAAATAGAAAAAATAAAAAAATTAAGAAATAGAACACTTATACTTATAGGTTTTGGAGGCGGGTTCAGAAGAACAGAATTAATTTCTATTAACTATGAAGACCTAGATTTCGTCGAAGAAGGCGTAAAAATCACTCTAAGAAGATCTAAAACAGATCAATTTGGAGAAGGTCTTATAAAAGGATTGCCCTACTTCACTAACGCAAAATATTGTCCTGTTACAAGTTTAAAAAATTGGTTAATTTTATCAAAAATAAAAACTGGGCCTATATTTAGAAGATTCACTAAAGGATCAGTGCTATCTGATTATAGATTAACAGATCAGTCAGTTGTGTTAATAATTAAAGATTGTTTGAAATTAGCTGGAATTGAAAATCAAAACTTTTCAGGACATAGTTTAAGGTCAGGTTTTGCAACTGTAGCGGCAGAGTCTGGAGCAGATGAAAGAAGTATTATGGCGATGACAGGTCATAAAACAACACAAATGGTAAGAAGATACATAAGGGAAGCAAACTTATTCAAAAATAATGCTTTGAACAAAATTAAAATATAAAATTAATCTCTAAAACTATTTTGAATGAAAACTAAATCAGAATGAAGTATGTTTGCCAATGTGTAACCCTTGGATACTATAAGTTTATAAATTTCTGATTTAATAACATTAGATACATTTAGATTTTTAATTTCCAATTTTTTTAAAGATAAGTCTAAAAACTCAACTACAATTACTTTAGGTGTATATTTATTAAAATCAAAATTTTTAAGAATTTGTAATTCTGAACCCTCGACATCTATAGTTAAAAAATCTATCTTTTTATCTTTATAAGGGGAATTTTCGATAATTTTATTAATCGTTTGTGTTTTAATTCTTTTAATAGCAGATATTTTAGCTTTCTGAAAATTTGCATTTTGTTTATTAATTGTATTCAGTGAAGATTTATTATGATAAAAATATAAATCTGTTTCTCCATCTTTATCTGAAACAGCTGAAGAAACATTAAAATCTTTATTCCTATAAGCATTGAAGAGAGAAATATTCTCTTCGTCTAAGTCAATATTTATACCAGACCATCCCTTTTTACTTAATAAATAAGTATTATTATTCTTTATCGGGTGGCCACATCCTATATCTAAATAAAAACCTTTATCATGATTTTTAAAAATATTTAGAATTAATAAGTCAATTGCACCATATGAGTATGAAATTTTTTTATGAGAAAGGGATTTTAAGAAAACTTTTAAATATTTAAGCATTTTTTCTGGATAAAATTGAGTGAAAAATATAAGCGAATTTACATTTTATTAAATCAAAATAATACTTAAGATTTTTATTAATCTCAGGTAAAGGCCCGGTAAATGGAGTGTCGGATTTAAGATAATATTTTTTAAAAAATTTAATACTAATTCCCCATTTTAATAAAAATATTTTTGCACCATTATTCCACGCCTTCTTTCTAAGTGATATAGATGAGAAATGGTATACCCTACTCTTGCCCAATCCTTTAAATAATCTAACACCAATATTCCATAACTTCATGTTAAAATCTGGATCAGATCCCAAACCTGGGCTAAATTCCTCGCTAAAACCACCTACTTTATCCCATGTAATTTTTGGAATTAATGAAGGTTGCCAATGTGTTCCTTGATAATCCTCAAATTTTAATTGGTTAACGTGTTTAAGCAATTTTTCTTCGTCAAATTCTTCTAATGTTTTTCCGCAATCAAATTCTAAATAAGATTTAAAAGGTTGAACCATCGTGCCAGATACAAAAAAATCTTTATTTTCTGGATGCCTTTTAATTTCATCATAAAAGGCTACATCCCAATCTGGGCAAAAATACATATCATCATGAGCAAGGACAATATATTTTTTTGAAGCTAAAGCTGTTGCTTTGTTAAACCCAACACAAACACCGGAATTTTTTTTGCAGTATGAAGTAATAAATTCTTTATCTTTAAGATATTCCAAAGTACCATCGATACCTTCATTGATGTGAATTATAATTTCATGATTAAATTTAGAGTTTTTTTTAATACTTTTAATACATAACTTTAAATATTTTAAATTATTAAAAGTTGGAATAATTATGGAGAACATTAATTATGCCAAAAATACTTTTTCTTACTTTCTGTATTCAATGTTTTATTGATTATAAAATCTGCTACATTTGTGGAATTAAAAAACTTCATATATTTAATTTTACCATTTTTTCCAATTCTTTTTCTTAACTTTTCATCTTTAGAAATCTTTAAAATCTTTTCTGATAAATCACTTTCATTTTTATAAAAAACCATTTCATTGTCACTAAAAAAATCCCTGTATTTAGTTTTTTCATCTATTAAACAAACTAGTCCGTTACCAACAATTTGTGTAATTCTATCGCTGCTATAATATTTAATGGCTTCTCCCCTGCTTAAATTTAATCCCATTTTAGCATTAGAGATAGTTTTAAAATAATGATCAGCCCATATCGGTTGAACTTTGTTGATTCCATAAATATCAAATTTAATGTCAGGAGTTAATGTTTGTAACTTATTCAAAAAAGTTACTCGATCATCTGTTTTTCCACTTTTAAGAACTCCTCTGTGAACTCCATGGCTCAAAGCAAAGAAAACATCAATATTACACGATTTGGAGAAATTATTTAAAGTTTCAAATGAATGGTCTCCTGGGTTTGGAATAAAAAAGTTTCTAGAATTTTTCGGTAAAAAATTTAAAGCAGAGGGACTAGTCGTAATAAAACTTGCATCCATTAATTCAATTTTATCTAAAATTCTGTTTTTATTTCTTTCATAGTCAGGTCCCTTTTTATTTAGAGGATCAAGGAACCATTGGGCAAACTTAGTGTTAGGATTCTCTTCTTTAAGTTCTTGAATTTGATCTTTAGAAAGTAAATCAGCATGACCAGCAACTATTAAATCTGGTTTGTAATTATAACAAGTCTTTTTGAGTTTATCATTAAGAATTTTTGATCCTTTTAAATCTCTAAAAGATTTATAATATTTTTGAATGTCTCTGTCGCTAAATCCTAAAACACTGTGACCAAGTCTAATAAATCCATTATTTATTCTTCTACCAGTATTAAAAAAAAGTCTTCCATCTAACCGCTCATTAAAATTTGTAACATGTAAGATTCTTAAAGATTTTTTTCTTTTTCTTAAAAAATATGTTTTATTAATATTTAATTTTTCACTTCTGTAATTATCTATTAGTGAAGATATAAATTTGTGTGTTAAATAAAAATTTTTAATCGATAAACTTTGTAAAGATTTTCGGTATTTGTTATTTTTGATTAAATAATTTATTGTTTTTGTAAGATTTTTAATATTAAGTTTATTTAGTATTTTTGCATTTGTAACAGTCTCAGGTAATCCACCTTTATTTGTAATAATTACAGCACAACCATTTGCAGAAGCTTCTAAACTTGTTCTGCCAAAAGGTTCTTCCCATCTAGAACAAGCTACAGTGATACTTGTTTTTTGAAATATTTTAAGTACATCACTATGTTTTTTGAAACCTAAAATTTTTGCATTTCCATGAACTAGGGGAATTTTTTCTCTTTTTTCATCACCAATAACAATAGCTTTCCATTCACGATGTTTATCTAAAATTTTAACAATTGATTTTGCAAAAACATCGTAACCTTTTGCTTTATTGAGCTTTCCTACAAAAGTAATCCATTTTTTTTTACTTTTTAAAATATTAGAATTTTGTTTTTTTGCTGATTGGTAAAATATTAATAATTTATTACTATTAATAAATTTATTTTCAAGACCTTCCAGAAATCTTTTTTTTGACCAAGAACTATTGAAAATAATTTTATAGCATGTCTTCAATAACTGTTTTCTTTGATCTATAGTTTTTGATCCTTCCATCGAAAGAGGATCATTGTGAAAAAAGAGGGTGTAAATCTTATTTTTGTTTTGATCTTTAAGTATATGAACGTAACTAGGTCTGTTATGTATTTCAATAATAGAGGAATTAATTTCTCTTTCTAATTTAATAAATTTATTAACATAATTTCTTGTTTGACTAGATAGAATAGATTTTTTAAGTTCAATATTTCTGTAGCTAATATCGAATTTTTTAGAATAGTTTGTATTACCGAAAACTGTAATCGATTTTTTGTATTTACTTATTTTTGAAGTCTCATAAACAAATAAAGATACAGCGCCTGGATACTCAGGTGAAAAATTTTCCTTATAAGGTAAAAGAATTGAGATTTTCATTTTTTATTTTATTTCTTAATGTTTTGTTATTCTTTATATAATATTCTCTAGAAATTGCTTCACTTTTTGAATTAAGCTTTTCCTTATAAATTAGTTTCCATTTTCTTCCTCTAGTAAATTTTGCACCTTTGCTACTATTGTGAAGAATGATTCTTTTTTTCAAATTATTTGTATATCCAACATATGTTACAGATTTTTTGCCCAAAGATTTGAGCATATATACATGATAAGTCATCTTTATTTAATAACCTTTTCCTGTATCCTTATTTGAATCTTTTTTAAGTTTATTTAAAGCAGCTTTAGACGCACCAGTCATGTACCTTTGATCAGATCCTATAGTTACTAATTGAAATCCTTTTTTAATCATTTTTTCAGCATATTCTGGTTGTCCGTTCTGAATACCAGCAATTATTCCATTTTTTTTTGCATGATCTAAAATTTTCATTATCACCTCATAGACCGGATCGCCATCTGGTTTATCAAAACTAGGTTTTTGTCCAATAGCTAAGCTTAAATCAGCTGGACCAATATAAATTCCATCAAGATGAGGTGTTTTCATTATTTCATCTAAGTTATCTAAGGACTCTTTTGTTTCAATCATTGCAAATTTTAATATTTCATTATTAGCCATATCCGCGTAATCGGGTCCGCCATAAACTAAACCTCTAATAGGTCCGTAACTCCTATAACCATCTGGAGGATACATACAAGCTTTAACAAAATTTTCTGCTTCTATTTTATTGCTCACCATTGGGCAAATAATTCCATAAGCTCCAGCATCAAGAATTTTCATAATTTGACCTGGCTCGTTCCAATTTACTCTAGCCATAGGAACAACTTTAGTAGTAGATATAGCTTGCAACATTCCTATTGCGTTCGGATAATCTATGACACCGTGTTGCATATCTAAAGTTAAAGAGTCCCAATTTTGATTTGCCATTAATTCAGCTGTAAAAGAGTTGGGGATTTGCAACCAACCATTTACAGCAGATTTTCCTGATTGAAATATTTCTTTTAATTTATTTTTTCTCATTCGTATGAAATACCAAAATGAGTATATTTGATATTTAGATAATCCTTGATTGCCATAGACCCGCCTTCTCTTCCATAACCGGTTTGTTTAATTCCTCCAAATGGAGCCTCTGCAACGGCTACGACCGGGGTGTTAACTGCTACACAACCGGTTTCTAATTTTTCAGATGCTTGATTAGCTTTTTTTAAATCAGTCGTGTAAACGTAACTTGCTAAACCTAAATCATTATCGTTAGCTCTTTTCATAACCTCATCAAAATTATTAAAACTTAGAATTGGAACAATTGGTCCAAAAGGTTCTTCTTTCATTACTGTAAAATTATCTTCTATATTATCAAAAATAGTTGGTTCGTAATAATAACCTTTGTTAAAGTTAGCAGCTCTTTTACCACCTAACAGAACTTTTCCACCTTCTTTCTTAGTCGTTTCTACCAATTTTTCAACACCCTCTAGCCTCTCTTTTGTACATAAAGGTCCGAGTAAAGTATCCTTATCCATACCGTTGCCCATTTTTAATTTTTTGGTTTTTTGAACCATTAAGTCAGCAAATTCATCTTTTTTCTTCTCATGAATATAAAATCTGTTTGGAGATATACAAACTTGACCATTATTTCTAAATTTAGCTGTTATTGCCATATCTGTTACTTTATTCAAATCAACATCATCAAAAACAATGAATGGAGAGTGACCGCTCAATTCCATTGTTACTCTTTGTACTTTATCAGCGGCTTGCTTAAGAATAATTTTACCAACTCTAGTTGATCCAGTAATAGATATCTTTTTTATAATATCTGATTGAATTAATTCAGATGAAATCGCTGCTGGATCTCCTGATAATAAATTAATAACACCTGGAGGAACACCAGCCTCTTTACAAATATCAACTATTTCCATTACACTACCTGGAGTAATCACATCAGGTTTCACTATAACAGAGCATCCAGCAGCTAAAGCTGTTGAAATTTTTCTTGATGCTAGAATAACTGGAAAATTCCATGGAACTAATGCAGCTACCACACCTACAGGCTGATAAATTACATGTATTTTTGTATTTGGAAAACGACTTTGATTTATTTCACCAAAAATTCTTTTTGTTTCTTCTGAGTTCCATTCAAATATATCGGCTGCACCGCCTACTTCCCCTGCTCCTTCAGATAAAGGTTTGCCGACTTCTAAAGTAAGCCATTTAGACAAAGTACCAACTTTTTTTCTTATTAATTCTGAAATTCTTCTAATTACTTTAGATCTTTCCCAGGGTGGTGTGTTTCTCCAGATCTCTAATCCTTTTTCTGCTGATTTAAGAGCTCTTTGTATATCTTTACTATTTGCTTTCGACGCCTTACCAATAATTTCTTCAGTAGCTGGATTAATTACTTCGTAAGTTTCACCACTTGATGATTGTTGCCATTTACCGTCAATAAACTGACCAAATTTTTCGTACATAAATTATATATAGTTATTGAATATATTAAGTTAATTATCTATCTTATAAAGAATTTATGAAAAACATTCAACTTACTTGTGCTCATGCACTTGTTAAATTCCTTACAAAACAAAAAATCTTAATTGAAGGAAAGAAAGAACCATTATTTCCTGGTGCATTTGGAATTTTCGGACATGGTAATGTAGCTTGTTTAGGACAAGCACTTCAAGAGAACCAAAAAGAACTTCCTACATGGAGAGGTCATCATGAACAAAATATGGCTCTTACAGGAATAGCTTACTCCAGAGCAAAAAGAAGAAAACAAATTTTTATTGCAACCAGTTCAGTAGGACCTGGTTCTACTAATATGATTACAGCAGCAGCTGTTGCAATGAGCAATAGACTTCCAATATTATTTTTACCAGGAGATACATTTGCGAATAGAATGCCAGATCCAGTTTTGCAACAAGTTGAGCATTTTAATAATCCTGGGATTACTCAAAATGATGGATTTAAACCGGTGGTTAGATACTTCGATAGAATTACTCGTCCTGAGCAAATAATTTCTACTTTACCTCAGGCGATTGAAGTAATGCTTGATCCTGCTGATTGTGGCCCTGCATGTATTTCTTTAAGTCAAGACGTCCAAGGCGAAATATTCGACTATCCTGAGGAATTTTTTAAAGAAAGAGTTCATTCTATAAGACGTCTGCGTCCAGATGATTATCAAATAAAAAAAGCAGCTGAGGCAATTAAATCGTCAAAAAACCCAATAATAATTTCAGGAGGAGGAGTTTTTTACTCTGATGCAATGGTTGAATTATCTGATTTTGCAAAAAAACATAATATACCAGTAACGCAAACCGTCATGGGTTATTCTACTATGAAAAGAGATCATTCTCATTTTTTAGGACCAATCGGTGGTCTTGGAGGTAAAGCTGCAAATAATATGGCAAAAAAAACAGATTTGGCTATAGCAGTAGGTACTAAGCTAGCAGATTTTACTACAGGATCTTGGGCAAATTTTGAGAATCCAAATTTTAAACTCGTATCTATAAATGCAGCAAGATTTGATGCAAATAAACATATGGCACAAGCTGTAGTCGGTGATGCTAAGGTTTCATTATCTGAATTATCTTTAGCCCTTGGAGGCTGGAAAGCAGAGGAAAGCTGGAATAAAAAAGCGCAATCAGAATTAAAAAGTTGGAACGAATACGTAGACAAAGAAAGTGGTCCTACTAATCAAAAATTACCTAGCTATGCTCATGCAGTTGGTGCAATCTATAGAAATTCTGATCCGTCAGATATAGCAGTTACTGCTGCAGGTGGTTTAGTAGGAGAAGTTGTGCAAGTATGGCGGCCTAGAGAATTAAATACTCATGAAACTGAATGGGGTTTTAGTTGCATGAGTTATGAAATTTCAGGGGCTCTGGGGATTAAAATGGCAAATCCAAACAAAGAAGTTATAGCATTCGTTGGGGATGGGTCATATTTGCTTTACAATTCAGATATTTACAGTTCAGTAATTACTAATAATAAATTGATCATCATTGTTTGCGACAACGGGGGTCATGCAGTTATTAATAGACTTCAATTATACAAAGGTGGTAAAGAATTTAATTGTTTATTAAAAAGCTCAAAAACCCCAAATCTTGTTCCGGTCGATTTTGCCTCACATGCAAAAAGTATGGGAGCAGATGGAGAACAAGTTAACTCAATATCTGAACTAGAAGAGGCTTTTAAAAGGGCAAAAAAATCAAAGAAAACATATGTAATAAGTATACATACGGATGGCTATCAGTGGTTAGAGGGTTCCGCATACTGGGAAAGCCCCACTCTTTCACTGCCTTCAACTGAGGAAAATAAAAGAGCCCTAAAAGAACACCTAGACGGGAAGAAAAAACAAAGAAAAGGTGTATAAGCTTTTTAATGAAAAAAGTTTTTAAAGTCGGCCTCATTGGCTGTGGTCATATAGCTGAAACTTATTTTAGAGCTCATAAATATTTCAATAATTTTAAGATAATTAAATGTGCTGATATTAATAAATTCGCAGCTCAAAAGTGTGCAAAAACTTATAAGATAAGTTCAACTTCAGTTAATGAATTACTTAAAGATAAAGAAATTCAAGTTATTCTTAACTTAACAATACCTAATGCACATTATTTAATAGCTAAAAAATCATTACTAAATGGTAAACATGTTTATTCTGAAAAGCCTTTAGCGGTTTCATTTAAAGATGGAAAAGAACTTATTAAAATAGCAAAAAGAAAAAAACTTTGCATAGGAAACGCTCCTGATACTTTTTTAGGTGGAGGAAATCAAAAAGCAAGAAAACTTTTAGACCAAAAAGTAATAGGTAAAGTGAAGTTTGGTACAGGTATATTTGCCTATCCAGGAATACAATCCTATCATCCTAATCCAGAGCCTTGGTTTGCTAAAAAAGGAGGAGGACCAGTCATAGACATGGGTCCATATTATTTAACTGCTTTAGTAAATTTATTGGGTCCAGCTAAAGAAGTAACAAGTATAAGCACAAAAGGAGCTACCAAGCGTACTATTGGTATAGGACCAAAAAAGGGTAAAAAATTTAAAGTGGAGTGTCCCACAACTTATTTTTCTACTATAAAATTTCATAATGGCACAATAATTAGATTAACTTTATCTTTTGATGTTATTTCTCATCTAAGGAACCACATAGAGCTTTACGGAGAAAATGGTTCTATGATAGTTCCAGATCCAAATATGTTTGGTGGATCGGTTTTAATCAGTAAAAAATTAGGTAGCGCATGGAAGAATCATCAAACAAACAAAATGTCATTGGGAAAAATTAATATAAGAACCCAAAGTTCTAGAGCAAATGAGTCTCCTACTAATGCAAATTATAGAGGTGTTGGATTATCGGAGATGATATATTCAATCCAAAATAAGAAAATACATAGATGTAACGGAAATTTATCTCTTCACGTGCTAAATATTATAGAGGCAATTCATTTGTCTGCAAGAAATAATAAAAAACAAATAATTTCTGTTAAATGTGAAAAACCAAAGCCATTTTCAAATACAGAGATTAATTCAATACTTAAATAGAACTTTGTCTACTCAAAATAGCAGCACCTCTTACACCACTTGCGTCTCCGTACTTTGGTTTTAAAAATACTGTTTTAAGATTAGGTTCATTTATAAATGATGATGTTTTTTTTTTAATTTGATCTAAAAAATCTATTTCATTAGAAATTCCACCACCAAAAACAATTGCATCTGGATCAAGAGTTGTTACTATTAATACCAAACATCTTGCTAAAATATCCTTATATTCGTTTATAAATAAAATGGAGTTTGAATCCTTTTTTCTATATCTGCTAAAAATTTCTTTTGCTGAAATGCTCTCATTAAATTGTTCATTAAATCTTTTTTCTATTGATTTACCAGATAGATAACCTTCTAATCTATTTGAAAAATCTAAGATTTTATCTGATTTCAAGTTTGGTGTATTTGTAAGTGGCATTTGATTTAAACTCCATTCTCCTCCTAAACCATTTGCCCCAGATATTATCTTTTTATTTATTACTAATCCACCACCACACCCTGATCCCAATATAATGCCAAATACAGTTTCATAATGGCTAGCAGATCCATCAAAAGCCTCTGATAGACTAAAACAATTAGCATCATTTTCTGAAAGAAAATTATTATTTATTTTTAATTTTAGATCTTTTATTAAGTTTTTATTATTTAGCCATTGAGAATTATGTGCATTTTTAATTAATCCTGTAGTTTTATCTACTGCTCCGGGATGACATATGCCTACATTAAATTTTCCAGAATTATTTTCTAATTTTTTTATTATTTCAGTGATCAAAATTATTGTGTTTTCATAATCTTTAGGTGTTTGAATTCTGTCTCTTTTTAATTCTACATTATTATTGTCTAGAAGAACGTACTCTATTTTAGTTGCCCCTAAATCTATTCCTATTTGCATTAATTAGCTGAGGATCTGTTCATTTCCTGAAGCTCCACCTCTAATTTATTTAACTCTTCACCACCAGCCATCATACTTAAAAGTTTTTCTCTAGAAATATCTTTTTTTTCATATGTACCTAAACTTTTTCCCCTATTTAATACTGTAAAACTATTTCCAACTGGATAAGCATGATGAACGTTATGTGTTATTAAAATTACTGCTAACCCTTGAGAAGCAGCTTTAACTATATATTTTAAAACAACTGAAGCTTGATGTACTCCAAGAGCAGAAGTTGGCTCGTCTAAAACAAGAACTTTTGCACCAAAGTATATAGCCCTACTTATTGCTAAACACTGTCTTTCACCGCCCGACATCGTTCCGACTGCCTGAGATGGATCTCTAACATCAATACCTATCTGCCCCATTCTCTCGGCAGCTATTTTATTAGCTTTTTCTATATCAAACGTTTTGAAAAATGGTGGACCTTTCATTGGTTCTCTTCCCATAAAAAAGTTTCTTGTTACACTCATTAAAGAGACTAAAGCTAGATCTTGATACACAGTAGCTATGCCCATATCTAATGCATCTTTAGGACTGTCAAATATTGTTTTTTTTCCCTCAACAATAATCTCACCTTCATCAGGCCTATGCACTCCAGCTAATGTTTTAATTAAAGTTGATTTACCAGCCCCATTGTCACCAAGAAGACACATAATTTCACCTTTTTTTAATTTCATAGTCACATCTTTAAGAGCTATTACTTTTCCAAAAAATTTACTTATGTTGTTAAATTGAACTAAATAGTCTGACATTATTTGCTTTCCGTTACCTTTCTTCTAATATAATTATTAAAGATCACTGCAATCAACATCATTGCTCCTAAAAAAACTTTAAACCAGTCTGTATCCACATCAGTATAAAATATCCCCATTGATACAGTTCCAAAAATCAAAGCTCCAAATGCTGCACCTATTGCTGAACCATAACCGCCAGTTAATAAACAGCCTCCAACAACTGCAGCTGCAATAGCTTCTAATTCCTTTAAAGTTCCACGCATTGTATCAGCTGAACCAGCATCTAAAACTTGAATAGTAGCAAAAATGGTTGCTGCAACTGCAGTTCCTATAAATAAACTTATTTTTACTCTACCAACTGGTACTCCAACATTGTTAGCACCATTTTTATCCCCTCCAGATGCAAATATCCAATTTCCGTATCTTGTTTTCATTAGAATCCATGTTGTAATGATTGCTAAGGCTATGAACCATATTACAGACGGTGGAATTCCTGTGGCGAGTGGAGTTCCATCTGTTCTCAATGCAATCAGATTCATCGAACCTAACCAAGTAAAAACCCATTTAAATGTATCAGTTGCAAATATCCATGCTAAAGGATCATCTTCGATTAAAACTCTTAGGCCTGGAACTTGAGTTCGACCAGTAATCAATCTTGTTATAGCTAAAGTTGCACCTCTTAAAATAAAAAGCATTGCAAGAGTAACGATAAAAGATGGCAAGCCTGTTCTTACCACTAATATTCCATTAAAATAACCTACTAGCACTGCCATTGAGAATGCAAAAATAATACTCATCCATAGTGGCCACCCCCAATAAATTGCCGGAATAGCTATACATATTCCTGCAAACCCAATCATTGATCCAATAGATAGATCGAATTCTCCTCCTATCATTAACATAGCAGCAGCAATTGCTATAATTCCGAGATTAGCAGAAACGTCTAGAAAATTTAACACTCCATAAGCACTAAACATTCCTGTATCACCAGCAACAATACCAAAAAAAATAAAGACAAGTATTGCTCCACCAAGAGCACCAAGTTCGGGTCTATTTAATAATAACCTTAATTTAGAAACTTTTTTGAGTCTTTCATCCTGATTGAAATCAGTTTTTGTTTCAATACTTTTAGACTTTGTAGACATATAAAAAAAACCTAAAAAAAAAGGCCTAGTGAATTATCACTAGGCCTTTTAATTATTTTTCTTATCTATAACCTTGAGCTGCCCATTTAATTACATCCTTAGCATTATTAGGAGTAACGAAACCAGGTCCAGTCATAACAACACCAGCTGGCATTGTTCCATATCTCATATATTGAGAAAAGATAGCTATAGGTAAATAACCTTGTAGATACTGTTGTTGGTCGATTAAGAACTCAACTTTTCCAGCAGCAGCAGCTTTAAGCATACCTGGAGACATATCGAATGTACCAAGTTTTACGCTTCCAACTTTACCAGCAGACTCTAAAGCTTTTAGAGCAGCTTCTCCCGCTAGACCAGCTCCTAAAGTAAGAATAGTGTCATATCCACCACCTAATTTAGCGGCTACAGCTTTTTGAATTTCAGTCGGGTCATTTGATGTACCTAATATGTCTACAGATCCACCAAAGCCTTTTTTGAAACCAGCACATCTTCTATCTAAAGCGACGTTACCTACTTCGTGGTTAACACATAGTGCTTTTTTACCACCAGCAGCTTTCATTTTTTGTCCGCCACCTACGCCAGCTTCAAACTCTGTTTGACCTACGTGAGCACTAATACCTAGTTTCATGTAGTCGTCTGAACCTGAATTCATAGAGATTACTGGGATACCTGCAGATATTGCAGCTTTAACAGATTTACCTAAAGCGGCAGCATCTGGAAGAGTTATTACAATACCTTTTGGCTTTTGAGAAACAGCGTTGTCAATAAGTTTTGCCATCTCTACCATGTCAAATGTTGCTGGAGCAGTGTATTTGCAAGATACTTTCATATCTTTACAAGCTTTATCAACTCCATTTTTTGCAACAGACCAGAAAGGGTCATTTGCTTGTCCATGAGACACAACAATAATATCTACTGCTAGAGCAGCTACAGACATCATTGCCCAGCTCATTAGAGCAGCAACAGTTAAGTATATTTTTTTCATGATTATTTCCCTCATTTATTTGTTAATTTTGCGCAATTAAAACAAAAAATTTGTTAAAATACAAAAGGAAAAAAAATTCATACAACTAGAGGTAGTTAAAAATTACTTTAATTTTATTATCTTTTTTTGCTTTAGAGATTGATATGCAGCATTAGCAATTTTTAAAGCTAAATAACCATCTTTGAAAGATGATCTAGGTTTTATTCTATTTTTATGAAGAGAAATTAGTTCATTTAATTGCAAATTATAAGCTTCTTTGTATCGTTCAATAAAAAAATTTAAAAAGGGTTTTTGTGAATGGGATTGATTTGAATTAAATATCTCTGTGGCCATCCTCTTTTGGTTGCCTGATAAAAGCATTCCTTTTTTTCCAAATAATTCAACCCTTTGATCGTATCCAAATGAACAATGTCTAGAATTTGTGATTACACATATAACACCTTTCTTTGATTTCATAGTAACAGTAGCTAATTCATGATCTTTGATTTTTTTGTAAAAATTCTCAAATGAGCTTACAGATGAACTTATTTCTAAAATTTCATCATTATTTAAATAATACCTGCATAAATCAAAATCGTGAATCATCATGTCTCTGAAAATACCTCCAGAAGATCTAAGATAAGTCTTTGAAGGAGGTGCTGGGTCTCTACTTGTGATTATTATTTTTTCCAATCTTCCTATTTTACCTTTTTCTAAATCTTTTTTAATTGAGTGGTGGCTAGGATCAAATCTTCGATTAAACCCCATCTGTATCTTAGATTTATTTTTCTTAACTTTTTTGAAAGTTTTAATAATTTTATTTATATTTAAGTCTAAAGGTTTTTCACAAAAAATAGTTTTATTGTATTTGATACCCTCTTCGATAAATCTGATATGAGTATTTGTAGGGCTAGAAATAAAAATAATATCTACTTTTTTATCTGAAAATATTTTTTTATAATTTTTTTCAATTTTACAATTATAAAGACTCTTAGCTTTTTTTCTGAGTTTATCAATCTTTTCGTATACATATAACAAATTAAGCGTTTTATTTAGATATATATTTTGAGCATGCATTTGCCCAATTCTACCAAAGCCCAAAAGTGCTACATTGATCATAAATTCTTTTGTAAGTTAATTATTTATAATGTAAAATATTATTACTTTCTTAAAACTATGTCGATAAGATTAGGAATAGCACCCATTGCATGGAGTAACGATGATATGCCTGAATTAGGTGGAAAAACTCCATTAGAACAATGTTTAAAAGAAGCAAGTATGGCAGGTTTTACTGGAATTGAATCTGGCGGAAAATTTCCAATGAATTCGAAAGAACTTATTCCTAAACTTCAAAAAGAAAACCTTAAATTATGTTCAGGTTGGTATGGGGCTCAACTATTAAAAAGATCACCCAAAGAAGAATTTAAACTTATGCAAAAACAACTTAAATTATTCAAAGATTGTGAAGCACCTTGCATGGTTTTTGCTGAGGTTACAGACTCCGTTCAAGGAGATCCTATAACACCGTTATCAAAAAGACCTAAATTAAATAAAGATGATTGGAATAGATTTATTTATTCAATAAATGAAATTAGTAAAATGATGATAGATGAAAATATGCCATTAGCTTATCATCATCACATGGGAACTGTAATAGAAACTGAGGAAGATACCTCTAGACTCATAGAAAATACAAAGGATACAGTTAAATTATTAGTAGATACTGGACATATGTTGTTTGCCCAAGGTGACTCTATTAAATTAGTTGAAAATTTTTACGAGCGAATAATTCACGTTCATTGCAAAGACATAAGAAAAGATATTTTAGAAAAATCACTAAAAAATGATGCAACATTTAGACAAGCATTTTTAGATGGGGCATTTACAGTCCCAGGTGATGGATGTATTGACTACATTCCTTTCTTAAATGTATTGAAGAAAAAAAATTATTCTGGATGGCTTGTAGTAGAAGCAGAACAAGATCCTGCTAAAGCAAATCCATTCGAATATGCAAAAATTGGTTTTAATTATTTAAGTAAAACTGCAAAACAATGCGGTTTCAAAATTGTTAATTAACGGTATACAGAGACTAATTCATTATTACCCGCAGCTACGCAAGGTGACTTTATACAAGTGCCAACTACCCATTCTGAGCCTGCCTCTGACTCAAAATTATTTGAAGAAACAAAAATTATACCTTTATCTGTAGATTGACCTGCTTTACCCTCGGCCTGAATTCTTGGATCTTGAGAGGTTTGTATTAACGGTTTATTAATTGAATATGGGTTTTTTAGATCAATATTATTTAACACATAATTTACGATTTTATCTGAACTCCAAACAGAATTGCATTTCTCACCCCAAGACGTTGAACCGTCTTCATTTGAGCTGCAACTATTTACCTCATCATTAATGAAATCAACCACAGACTTATGATTTGATTTTATATCGTTTGCTTTTTGTAAAACTTCTGATCTTGTTGAAGCTGTCCATAATAACATTACAACCACATATGTAATAGAACTTAATACTAAAACTTCTAATGGACCAAAATTTTTTAATTTCCTATTTATATCTATCATAATTTTACAATCATAGATTTATCAATCTTATTTTCAAAAAAATCAATAATATTTTTAGTTGTTTCTAAAGACATTCTAGATTTACATTCATTCGTAAATGTTGCTGAATGTGGACTTAATAAAACTTTTTTATTTGAAAGCAGAGGATTAGTTTTATCTATAGGCTCATTTTCAAAAACATCTAATCCTGCTCCAAAAATTATATTTTCTCTCAATGCTTTATCTAAATCTTTTTCGTTGATAATTCCACCTCTAGCAGTGTTGATTACAATTGCTTCTCTTTTCATATTCTTAAGTTTGGAATAATCAATTAAATTTTTAGTTTTTTCATTTAACGGAACATGTAAAGAAACATAGTCACAATTTTTTAATCCATCATCGAGATTTTCAATTTTTTGTCCTCCAAATCTTTCAATCATCTCATTACTAACAAAAGGATCAAATACTTTTACTTTCATCTCAAAACCTTTACATCTTTTGATTAAGCTTTGTCCTATCCTTCCAAATCCAACTATTAGAATCTCTTTTTTAAAAAGTTCTAAAGTAGTTATTGTAGATGCATTTTTCTTAAAATTTCCAATTCTAACTTCCTGGTCGTATTGATTGATACTTTTAGATATAGATAGCATCAAGTAAATTACATGCTCTGCTACAGCCACTGCATTTGCGGTTGCAGTTATTAATAAAGTTATTTTGTTTTTTTTAATATAATTTAAATCAACATTATCATATCCAACACCATGTCTAGATATAACCTTTAAATTTTTACATTTTGATAGAATTTTTTCATTTAATTTGGAAACTCTAAGCGTACAAGCATCAAAATTAGGAAGTACTTTTATCAAATTTTCTTCAGAAGTATCTTCGATTATTTCAAACTCAAAGGCTGAATTATTTTTTAATAAATTTATTCCGTCTTGGTGAATTTTTTCTATAATTGCTATTTTATGCATTTTTATTGGCGGTCCCAAGGGGAATCGAACCCCTCTTTGTTAATTAAAATAGATCATATTATTAAATGATTTTTAAAAATAACGCAAGAACGGACTCACTTGTGACACAATAAAGTTTACTTTTTTTCTAATAATTTTTCACCTTTAGTTTTCAAATTTTCTTTTTGCCTTACTTTGTCAAAAGCATCATCTTGAGCCGCATCATTATTTTTTCTATTACTTGTGAACATCTCTGCTTTTGTTTTAATTTCTTTTTCTCTTACTAAATTATAACCATCGTCAGACATTTTTCTTTTAAATGCTATATATAATAAACAAAATAAAATAATTAAAAAAATTAAAGTATTCTTTATTAAAAAAGAAAGAGTAATGTATTTAGTATTACCAGTAGTGGACGACCATGAAACAAATTCATGATGAATATAAAAAATTATTAAAGATGCAATTAATGAATAAAATAAAAGTTTGTAATTTTTTTTTAATTTGAGAAGAAAATTAGTTAATAATATCATTGAGAAATCAACCAGTCTAAACCCATTAAAGCCAATAATGCTCTAAATGAATTCCAACCATGATTTTTTTTAACATTCTTTATCTCATCAGCAACTATTTCATCTATTTCCTCTTGAGTGAAATCACTCTTGCTTTTTTGTTGTAATTTTAATTTTTTATCTATGTTTTTAATTGCTGTTTCTTTACACCAATTGTCATATTTTTTTTGAACCCATTTAGGGTATTTTTCTATGTTAAAATTATCTTCAATTTTTCTCATGACGCACTGGTGACACAGTAAAATAATATTTTAAAATATTCTAGTAAAGATAATCAATGGTTTTTGGAGTTTTTGGCGGTCCCAAGGGGAATCGAACCCCTCTTTGTTGGATGAAAACCAACTGTCCTAACCGATAGACGATGGGACCGTATTTTTGAGTGTCTTATTAACAGAAATATCATCGATAATAAACTCCACATTTGATTGCCCTTGCCACTCATTTAAGGATAATTTACCTGCAATATTAAATAATTTTTTATTTTTTTCGAGTAAATATGCTCCAATTTCATTTTCGACGCAGTTAAATGCTATTGATTTGACTGTAGATCCATCCAATCCAACTAAGACTGATTTTATGTGTTTATCCTTTATAATCTTATTATTAATAGATTTCATATTTTCTAAAACAAACTTTGGCTCTGGGTTTCCTGAACCAAAAGGAGCAAGTGTATTAACCTTATTATAAAATTGAAGATTTAATGCGGTTGGGGCTATTATGCTATCTAAATATAAAGGTTTTATGTTCATTTTGCTCTTACTTAATCTTTCAAATTTTTTTAAAATGAATTTTTTAAATTTTTCAACATTTTCAGTTTTAATTGTAAATCCTCCAGCCATTTTATGTCCCCCGCCTTTAATTAAGATATTTTCTTGAACAGCGGAAATAATTACTGAACCCATATCAAAACCTACAACAGATCTAGCTGATGCTTTTCCTATGCCATTATCGTCTATTGAAATAATTATTACAGGTTTATTAAATTTATCTTTAATTCTAGATGCAACTATTCCAATCACGCCCTCATGCCAATTTTTTCCAAAAATGACCATTACTGACTCATGTGATTTATTTTCTAAGTTCTTTAAAATTTTGTCCATAAGGTCCTTTTCTAGAATTTGCCTCTCTTTATTAAAGTGATCTAACTCGGTTGCAATTTTGAAAACGTCTTTAGGATTATTACTAATTAATAAATTTGCTCCATGAGAAGACTTTCCTACTCTACCTCCAGCATTAATTCTTGGACCTAGTTGATACCCGATATGATAAACATTTGGTTTGCTTTGGATATCGCATATATCAAATAACGTTTTCAATCCAAGATTTTTTTTTGATTTTAAAATTTTTAATCCTTGTGAGACAATTGCTCTATTTAGACCAACTAAAGGAACAACGTCACAAACTGTTCCTAAAGCTACTAAATCTAAATACTCAAGTAAATTTGGCTCTGTAATTTTTGATTTGATAAACCAATCAATTAATCTAAGCTCTTTATTTAAGGAAATTAAAAACATAAAAGTAACTCCAGCAGCGCATAAGTATTTTAAATCAGATTTATCATCAAGCCTATTTGGATTTATTATAGAGTGAGCTTTAGGCAAATTTATTTCTGATTGATGGTGATCAAGAACAATTACGTCAATATTATTATTAGATGCGAAATCAATAGCATCAAATGATAGTGTCCCACAATCAACAGTGAAAATCAATTTAGTTCCGTTATCTATTAATTTTTTAAAAGATTCAGCAGATGGTCCGTAGCCTTCTTTTTTTCTATCTGGTATATAAATTTCGTAAGTAACATTTATTGAGTTAAAAAAATTTGCAAGTAGCGCTGTTGCTGAAGCCCCATCAACATCATAATCACCAAAGATACCAATTTTATGCTTTTGAGAAATTGCTTGTATTGTCCTTTTTGCTGATTTTTGCATATCCTTTAAAATTTCAGGATTAGGCAATAAATTCTTTATAGATGGGTTTAAAAAAGCTTGAACGTCTTCTTTTTTAATGTTTCTAATTGATAAAAGCTTTGATGTTAGTTCATCTAAAGAATAATTTTCTTTGTAAAATATAACATCTTGTTCATCATATTTTTTAAAAATCCAGTTTTTGTTACTTACTGAATTTGAAATCATTTATTGTATATATTTCTAATTATTTTGTTGATCTTTTTACTTTTATGTAATGCAAAAGTTGTAACCTCAAATTCATTTCCGAGGTCCTTTACTCCCTTTGTTAAATCTCCATCTGTTACACCAGTTGCACAAAATATAACATCTCCTTTTACCATATCTTCAATATTATATTTTTTTTCAAAATCAGTAATCCCAAGTTTTTTTGCTCTAATTTTTTCTTCTTCATTTAAAACTAAACGACCTTGTATTTGACCTCCAAAGCAAGATAGCGCTGATGCTGCTAAAACTCCTTCTGGGCCTCCACCTGTGCTATAATAAATATCGTTTTTTGGTTTCTCTCCTATTACACTCAAAACACCAGCTATATCACCATCTGTTATAAAATTTATAGTCACGCCTAATTTGTTCATCATATCAACGATTTCATCATGTCTTGGTCTTTTCATTACACATGCGTTTATTTCAGAAATTTTTTTTCTTTTTGCTTCAGCTAGTATTTGAATATTTTTTTCTACTCCATTATCAATATCTAATAAATTTTTAGGTAAATCTGATCCTATTGCTATTTTTTCCATGTAAGTGTCAGGAGCTGATAATAAATCACCTTTTTTTGCAACTGCTATAACAGAGAAAGCGTTTGGTTGATTGTTTGCTGTGAATTTTGTTCCTTCTAATGGATCAACTGCTATATCGAATTTAGGTCCATTTAATGTTCCTAATCTTTCGCCAATGTACAACATAGGAGCTTCGTCCATTTCTCCTTCCCCGATAACTATTGTACCTTCCATATTAATTTTGTTTAACTCTCTTCTCATTGGATCGACAGCGCCTTTATCAGCAGCAATTTTATCATTTTTACCTATAAACTTTGAGGCTCCAATTGCTGCCTTTTCGGTGGCTTTAATGAATAAATTCAAAAATTTTTGATCTATTGACATTTATACGTCATCTATTCTTATTAATTTAGATCTTTTTTTTACATAAGATCTTTTATTAATAATTTGAATAATTTTATTTAGTGATTTGTCTTTTGAAGGATGAGTTATGATTATAATTGATGATGAACTCTTATTTTTATTTGGATCTTGAATTAATCTTTTAATAGAAACTTTATTTCTTGAAAAAATTTGAGTGATATTTGATAAAACACCAGGCTTATCAATTACATTAAATCTAAAGTAAGCGGAAAAAAAACGTTCTGATATACTTTTAAAATTTAAGTTTTTTCTTTCTTTATTTGATATTGAAAAAGGAAATTTAATGTTTCCTCTTAAAATAGATGAAATATCAGAAATTAATGCAGATGTTGTTGTGGCCGGGCCTGCTCCCTCGCCTTGTATTACGCTTTGACCAACCGGATTTCCGTCTATGATAACAGCATTTAAAACTCCATCAATGCTTCCTACATAAGAACTATTTCTTATTAATGTAGGGTGAACTCTTTGAAAGATATTTTTTCCTATAAGTTCTGCATAACCAATTAATTTAATCTTATAGCCAAGTCTCTTAGCATAATTTATGTCGTCCTTATCTATATCTTTAATCCCTTCAACATGGATCTTTTTATTCAAAAATGAATTAAAACATAGAGATGACAGGATTTTTAATTTTGCTGCGACATCATCTCCATTAAGATCCGCTTTAGGATTTGACTCTGCATATCCTAGTTTTTGAGCATTTTTTAAAACTTCTTTTAAAGATTTATTTTCCTTATCCATCGAAGAAAGTATATAATTTGAAGTACCATTAAATATTCCAAAAACTTTATTTATTTTGTTGGCTATCAACCCTTCCTTTAAAGATCTTATAATTGGTACTCCACCACAAACTGACGCTTCAAATTCTAAATTTACTTTATTTTTTTCTGCAATTTTTGCTAATTGATCCCCATATTTAGCAATTAACGCTTTGTTGGCTGTCACCACATGTTTTTTGTTTTTCAAAGCATTAAAAACAAGTTTTTTTGCAGGGCCATCCGATCCTCCAATTAGCTCTACAATTAAATCTACATTTTCTTTCTTCGTTGCATCCAAATAGTTATTTAACCAAAGTTTTTTGTTAAAATTAAAACCTCTTTTGCGATTTTTATTTCTGGCAGATAAATAAATAACATTTGGAATACAATTATTCTTTTTTGATAAAATTGATTTATTTTTTTTCAAAAAAGTAAATAAATAACTACCAATATTACCAAGTCCAATTATTGCTATATTTAGTTTTCTCATTAAATTATTCTCTAATTGTTATATCAGGAAATTTTTTTTTATTACCTAATTTAATTAAATATTTTGATATTTCATCGATATTACACTCTTTTAAAACTTTACACACATCAGTTTTTAATTGTTTAGAGTTGTTAATTGTTTTTTTGTTTTTTTCCCTACCAAACCTATCATCTTTTTTTACTTTAGTTTTCTTTACAAATTTATCTTTTTCTTTATTTTTAATTTTTTGTTTTATCGTATCAATTTCTTTTTTTGATAAAGTTTTTAATTTTTGATTAGTTCGCGTCTTGGGTTTTATAAAAACTTTTTTCTTTATATTTTGAGTTTTTCTCATATTTAGTTCGACTAAATCTAGTTTGTTTTTATTTTTTTTATCGATTATTTTTACCTCTAAAGATAAGTTTTCTTCAAAATATTGTTTAGCTTCAGCTTTATTTACACAAACGTGATCGCCACAAATTAAAACTGTTTTGGGTTTATTACATCCTGTTAATATAGATAATAAAATTATTAAGAAAATTTTCCTCATTTTAAGCCAAGAGTTTCGGGAAATTTAAAAGTTAAATTCATATTTTGTATTGCTTGACCGGAAGCGCCTTTTATCAAGTTATCAATAGCAGAAAAAATAACTATTTTATCTTTCACGTTTGTTTGGCATACCGAGATTTCACAGTTATTGGTATTAAGAACGTTTCCAGAGCCTAAAGCGGAATTTAGTTTTAATATCTTAATAAATTTTGAATTTTTATAAAATTTTAAAAGTTCATTTCTTATTATTTTAGCTGATGATTTTTTATTTACCTTTAGGTAAATAGAAGAGAGTATGCCTCTAAATGTTGGTAACAAGTGTGGGTTAAAAGAATAATTAATTTTTTGTTTTGAATATTTCATAAATTCTTGATCTATTTCACTCATGTGTCTATGACTATTTGGACTGTAAGCAAATGTAGACTTATATAAATTTTTATGTTTGAATATTCTTTTAAAATTTTTCCCTGCACCTGAATAACCAGATTTTGAGTCAATGGTTATATCTTTTAGATAAATTAATTTTTTTTTGATAAGCGGTATTAAAGGAAGTTGGATTGATGTAGGATAACATCCTGGGTTAGATATAATTCTGTAATTAAGTATTTTATTTTTATTAAATTCACTAATCGAATAAATAGATTTCTTTATAAGTTTGATGGCTCCATGTTTTTTTTTATAAAACTTTGAATATATTTTTGGATCTTTAATTCTAAAATCAGATGATAAGTCTATATATTTTAATTGTTTATATTTATAAAAAGTTTTTTTTATTATTTTATGAGCTTCACCATTTGGTGCAGATAAAAAAACTAAATCAATATTGTTCCAATTAATATTTTTGATTGAAGATATTTTAGGTAGTTGTTTTTTAATTCTTTTGTCAAAATAAGTAATATCTTTACCTAAGTTTTTAGATGCACAAAGATTTTTAATAATAACTCTAGGATGTCTAGATAGCATTAAAACTAGATCTAGTCCCGTATAACCAGTTGCGCCAATAATAGCAATTTTTAATTTATTTTTTAACGACATAATAATTTATATCATTGTCTTATAGTAATTTAAATTTAAATGATTATCGTTTAGAAAACTGAAAGCTTCTTCTAGCTTTTCTGTGACCGTATTTTTTTCTTTCGACAACTCTTGAGTCTCTGGTGGTAAGTTTATCTTTTTTCAAATTCTTTTTTAAATTAACATCATGCTCTATTAAAGCTTTGGAAATACCTAAAATAATTGCACCTGCTTGGCCAGAAAGTCCTCCACCCTTTACTGAACACTTCACATCATAATTCGATACAACTTCAGAAATCTCCAAGGGTCTTGTTACAATTATTTGATGAACAGGTCTTTTAAAATATTCATTCATTTTAAGACCATTTACATGGATATTACCATTTCCTTTTTTTACCCAAACCTTGGCTATCGATTTTTTTCTTCTCCCAGTGGCGTACTTACTATCCTTAAAATCTAATCTGATTTTTTTTGATGTAGTGTTGGTATTTTCCATTAAATGACAGAGTTTTTTCTATTCAATTTATCAAAATTTATAGTTTTTGGTTTTTGAACTTCATGAGGATGACTCTCGCCTTTGTAGATTTTTAATTTAGTCAATTGTTTTTTAGCTAATGGGCCTCCCGGTAACATTCTTTTAACAGCTAATTTAAGTATATTCTCAACTTTATTTTTATTTGTTAAAAGTTCAGGTGTAATTTCTTTAATCCCGCCTGGATGACCTGTGTGTCTATAGTATTTTTTGTTTGAAAATTTTTTACCTGTAAATTTAATTTTTTCAATATTTGTAACTATTACAAAATCTCCGTTATCAATATGTGGATTAAATGTTGTTTTATTTTTACCTCTTAGAATTTTTGAAATAAAAGCAGCCAGCCTTCCAACAGCTAAATTTTGAGCATTTATTAAATACCAATTATTTTTTATATCTTTTTTTTTTACAAAAGGCGTCATATTTGTTGGCGATAATTACTAAGATTATATCGCAAAGTCAAATTATTTAATTGAAAAATAATAAAGTTTTATTGTACTAAAAACTAATAAGATACTACTTATCTGATGAGCTGAAGCTAAATAAATATTTAAACCACTAATAAGAGTAAAAATACCAAGTAAAATTTGAATAACTAAAAATATAAACACAACTAATAAGTATTTAAACAATTTTCTCATTTTTTTATAAAAAATATAAAATGCAGTAATAGTTATGTACATGGTTATGAAGTAAGCTAAAGCCCTATGATAAAATTGAACTAATGAGTGATTATCAAAATCTACGATGTTAAGAAAATTAATTATCACTAAATCATTAGGAAAAAAGGTGTCACCCATTTTTGGCCAAGTTTGGTAGATTTTACCAGCGTCAAGTCCAGATACAAAGGCTCCAAAAATTATTTGAAGAAATATTAAGAAAATTAAAATAATAAAAGGAGAATTTATTTTATTAAAATCAAAAAAACTTTTATTTCTATTATGTTTTAAATTTAGTAATAACCAATAAATTGAACTTATAATTATAATTGCTGTTAAGAGATGCATTGCAAGTCTGTAATGACTAACTGTAACATCATTAACTAAACCACTTTGTACCATATACCAACCAATTAAACCTTGAACAAGAATTAAGATAAAAATGATATTACATAGAAATAAATATTTTTTTTCTATTTTGGAAAAAAAATTAAAATAGATAAGTGGTATTAAAAAAAATAAACCAATTATTCTACCAAGAATCCTATGAAAATATTCCCATAAAAAAATAATTTTAAATTCATCTAAAGTCATGTTTTGATTTAAAAGTTCATATTGAGGTATTTTCTTATATGACTCAAAGTAGTCATTCCAAGATGTGTCTGACATAGGTGGAAATATTCCTTTGAATAACTCCCACTCAGTTATAGATAAACCTGAGTCAGTAAGTCTAGTTAATCCTCCAACAATTATCATTGAAAAAACTAGTATCAGATTTAAAGTTAACCAATTTTGAAACAAAATATTTGTTAATTTATCCTTTTTTAACATCACTAATAATATATATACATTTTATGAGATCTGTAATTTAATAATGTCGCGATGAATTATAAAAATATAATCAGAATAAGAAAAAAATTAGATAAGCTCGATAATCTATTTCTAGATCTTATAAAAAAAAGAACAGGTTTGGTCGATCAAGTTCTAAAGAATAAAAGATACAAAAAAGATATTGTAGATAAAAAAAGAATAAAAAAGATATTAAAGAATATAAACCAAAAGTCTAAAAGAAAGAAAATAGATCCAAAAATCACCCAAAGAATATGGCGGGCTATGATAGGAGCTTATATTGATTATGAGTTTAGAAACTTTAAAAAAAAATGATTATTTACTATGTGGAGGAAGTTTTTTTTCAACAAAATACTCATGTTTCCTTGTATTAGGATTATACTTTTTTAATTTCAATTTGTCTTTAGCCTTCTCACCCTTAGTGGGTTTTTTTGCATAGTAAACAAACTTACTATCCGGTTTGTTTTCTGGTACAAGTCTAACTTTAATGTGTGTTTTTTTTGCCATATTTTTTTAATCTCTTAATTTTTTCCAAAACTTTAAAAGACTTTTCTTTTAAATTTTTTTTAAAATAATCAGTTTTTAAACTATGCGAATCGTAATCGTCAAGTTTATTTATATTCGAATTTAAAAGATTTTTGACACCATTTATAGTTAAACCCTTATTTTTTAAAAGAAAATTAATTAATTTAATCAACTGAACCTGTTCTAATGAGTAATATCTTCTTTTATTGATTATTTTAGGTTTAATCTGTCTAAACTTTTGCTCCCAGAATCTCAAAACATAATTTAAGGGTTTTTTAGTTGTAGGATTAACTAAATTTAATTCTTTGGATAGTTCACTAATTGAAACATATTTTTTCATTAGTTGTTAATTTTTTTTAATAAGGTTTTTGATGGTTTAAAACTAATAGATTTACGGGCAGTAATAATAAATTCTTGCCTTGTCTTAGGATTTCTGCCTAATCTACTGTTTTTTTTTACTATATTAAAAGTACCAATATTTTTCAGGTTTAATTTATTTTTGGAAACAGAAAATATTAATACATCTATCAAATTATCAATCAATTTTTTTGAAAATAATAGAGGAAATCCTTTTTTTTGGGATACAATCTTTGCTAAATCAATACGTCTTAAATTACCCTTTGCCATTTTTTAAATGACTTAAATTATTTTTTATTTGAGCCATTAAATTTCCTTTAACTATCTTATAGCATAAATCTATTGAATGATAAAATCCTAAACTGTCGATTCCACCATGACTCTTCACTACAGGTCCATTCAAACCTAAAAAAATAGCACCGTTGTATTTCCTTGGATCTAATTTTTTTTGAAATTTTTTTAATGAAAAATAAGAAAATATTATTGAGATTTTTGAAAACAAATTTTCTTTTAAACTTTTTTTTAGATTGTCTGTTATAAATTTTGCAGTTCCCTCGGCTGTTTTAAGTGCAATATTACCAGTAAAACCATCTGTTACAATTACATTTGATTTACCACTCATAATTTCGTTACCTTCAATATATCCTTTAAAAATAAAATTATTTTCATTACTTAATTCAGCTAATTTTTTTGAAGTATTCTTTAACAATTCAGTCCCTTTAATTTCTTCCGAACCTACATTTAAAAGAGATACATTAGCTTTATCCTCGGGAAATAGAGATTTATACAAAGCTGATCCTAGCTCTGCAAAATCAATTAAATTTTGCTCAGTACACTCTATGTTTGCTCCTAAATCTAAAACTATATTCGTTCCAAGCTTGTTTGGCCAAAGACCAGCTAAAGCTGGTTTGCTTACATCATCCATCATCTTTAATATCATTCTAGATATGACTAATAATACACCAGTGTTACCAGCTGATAAACTTATATCAGAGTCACCGTCTAATTGTGACTTAATACAATTCCACATACTTGTGTTTTTTGAGTTTTTTACAGCTGTTATTGGTGTTTCCTTATCTGAAACGACAGAGTCAGTGTGAGTAATAATTATATTGTTGTTATTAATCTTATATTTTTCTAATTTTTCTTTAATCTTCTTTTCGTCACCAAAAAGATTGAGTGTATAATCTTTTTTATTATTAAACTTATTAATAAAAAGACCTACGCCCTCTATAGTTTTATCTGGGGCATTCTCTCCACCCATTGCATCGATTGCAATAGTTATTTTTTTTGTCATTAGTTTTATTAAATATCTAAAATCTTTTTTCCGTTATAATATCCAGACTTAAGATCTACGTGATGAGATAATTTATACTCTCCACTCTTTTTATCTTCAATGATATTTAATTGGGAGATTTTATGATGCGATCTCCTCATTTTTTTTTTTGATATAGACGTTTTTCGTTTAGGTACTGCCATAATTTTCTCCAAATTCTAAAGCACCTCTTATCATACTATCAGGAGAAATATCAAAGCAAAAATCATAAAAATTGATCAGATATTCCTCCAATTTAAAGTAATTAACGTTATCGTTTAATTTAAGTTCACCGAAATACTTGAATATGAGTTTCTCATTTATTTTAAACTTATTATCTTTGGTTTTTTCAATTTTTAAAAGAATGTCGTACAACAACTTATTTAAATCTTTCATCTTTTTATTTACTGCCACATCTCCATAACCCATTTCCCTTAAATTGTACTCTATATTATTAAATAATGCGTCATAAGACTCTTGGCTAAATTTTTTTCCCTTTTTTTTAAAAATTATCATCATGATTGAAAAATGTATAAACATAAGGTAAATTCTAGTTTCAAAGTTGTCCTTTAATTGAATTTTTTTATAAAAAAAAATATTCCTAGATAATTTAAGTAATGTGTTATACAAATCAGAATTATGTTGTTTGGTACTAAACATTTTAAAATATTAACTTTATTTGCTCTTATTATTTTAAATAATTGTCAATTACAAGACCCATCCTTAAATCATGGAATAGTTTTCTTGGAAAATAGATCAGAAAAATTAATACTTAATTCATCAAATAAAAACGATGTTTTAAAAATAGTTGGATATCCTCATTCTAAATCAATAAATAATGAAAATGAATGGTTTTATGTGGAAAGAGTTTTGACAAAAGGCCAATATCATAAATTAGGTCAACATGTACTGAAATCTAATAATATTCTAGTTTTAAATTTTGATAAATTTGGAATTTTAAAGGACAAAAGATTTTTGAATAAAAATGATATTAAAAAAATTTCATTTTCAAAGGATCAAACAGAAAACGAGCTAACACAAAAAAGCTTTGTTGAAAGATTTTTATCTAGTGTAAAATCAAAAATGTACGGAAATAGATAAAAATTAGTGCGCTATAACCGCTAATAATAATAAAGCAACTATATTAGTAATTTTTATCATTGGGTTTACAGCTGGGCCAGCCGTATCTTTATACGGATCTCCTACTGTGTCACCTGTTACAGCAGACTTATGCGCCTCTGAACCTTTTCCACCGAAGTTTCCATCTTCTATATATTTCTTGGCGTTATCCCAAGCTCCACCTCCAGCTGTCATAGAAACAGCTACAAATAAACCAGTTATAATCACTCCCAATAACATTGCTCCCAAAGATGATAATGCAGCCTCCAAACCCCCGATTTGTAAAATTATATAATATAAAATTATAGGAGATAAAACTGGAAGTAATGATGGAACAATCATTTCTTTTATTGCTGCCTTTGTTAATAAATCAACTAATCGTCCATAATCAGGTTTTCTTTTACCTTTCATTATTCCTGGAATTTTTTTAAATTGTCTTCTGACCTCTATTACAACTGAACCACCAGCCCTGCCTACAGCTTGCATTCCCATTGATCCAAATAAATAAGGCAACATACCGCCAATCAACAATCCTGCAACAACAAATGGATTTGATAAATCAAAAGTAACGTTCACTCCTGCTAAAGCAGAGTCATTTACGTTAGAAAAATATTTTATATCTTCAGTATATGCAGCAAAAAGTACCAACGCTCCGAGTCCAGCAGAACCAATAGCATAACCTTTTGTAACAGCTTTAGTAGTATTACCCACAGCATCAAGAGCATCAGTCGTTTTTCTTACATTTTTAGGAAGTTTAGACATTTCAGCTATACCACCAGCATTATCTGTCACTGGACCGTAAGCATCAAGAGCTACAACCATTCCTGTTAAAGCAAGCATCGCGGTAACAGCAATAGCTATGCCATATAATCCAGCTAAACTGTTAGTATATAAAATACCAGCAACTATTATCAAAGCTGGAATTGCGGTTGCTTCCATTGAGATAGCTAAACCTTGAATTACATTAGTTCCATGCCCTGTAGTTGATGATTTTGCAACAGTTTTTACTGGTCTGTAATCTGTGCCAGTATAATACTCTGTAACCCAAATTAGTAAACCTGTAATTATAAAACCAACTACTCCACAAATATATAGATCAAATCCTGTAAAACTAGCTCCAGCATTATTCGTATAACCGGTTGATAAACCTATTAATTTATTAGTAACTGGATACATTATTATTAAAGATGTAACTGCTGTCACTATAAAACCTTTGTATAAAGCACCCATAATGTTTTTATTTTTTCCAAGTTTTACAAACCAGGTTCCAATAATCGATGTAATTATACAAGCTCCTCCAATCGCCAGCGGATAAATCATAAGATTGTAATCTTGAGGTGAAAATATTGATGCTAAAACCATTGTTGCTACAATTGTTACTGCATAAGTCTCAAATAAATCAGCAGCCATACCTGCACAATCACCTACATTATCTCCAACATTATCTGCAATTACAGCCGGGTTTCTTGGGTCGTCTTCTGGGATTCCAGCCTCTACTTTACCAACTAAATCTGCTCCAACATCAGCACCTTTTGTAAAAATACCGCCGCCAAGCCTTGCAAATATAGAAATTAGAGACGCACCGAAACCTAGTGCTACCAATGCATTTATTATCTCTCTATTTTCAACATTTAAATTTATTAAAATTATATAATAAATTGTAATTGCTAATAATGCTAAACCCGCAACTAGCAATCCAGTAATTGCGCCAGATTTAAATGCAATAGTTAATCCAGATTGTAAACTTTTTCTTGATGCTTCAGCGGTTCTAACATTAGCCTTTACAGAAATTAACATGCCAACGTATCCTGCTACACCAGATAGAAAAGCTCCAATAAAATATCCTAATCCAACTAAATAATTAAAAAAATATGTTACTATAGCTAGAACTAAAATCCCAACTATAGAAATGGTTTTGTATTGTCTATTTAGATAAGCTTTTGCTCCTATTTGAATAGCTTCTGCTATTTCTTGCATTCTTGAATTCCCCGGACTTGCTGAAATAATTTGTCCAGATAAAAGGTAGCTATAAGCTACAGCAAGTATACCTGTAAAAGAGATTAAATAAAGGAGTTCTAAATAATTAGTCATTTAATCGGATAAATGCCAAAAATGGATTAAAAACGCAAGCTAATTAATTCATTTTTTAACGTTTTTACTCGTCTTTTCTTATCGCATTCGATAATTTATCTAAAATAGCGTTTAAATAACCAATTTGAACTTTTTCCAAAAAAAATTCAGATGCTAATAAGTACTCGCTTATAATAACTTTTTTGGGATTTTGGTGTTTAAATAAAAGTTCAAATACCGCTGCAAATAGTATTATTTTCAGCAATCTATCTGTTTTTTTTAAATCAATATCATTTAATAAATGAATATTGATTGTCTCCTCTATTAAATCTGATCTTTCTAATGTACCTGAAACAACATCTTTTATAAATTTTTTATATTGATTTTTTGGATATTCTATTATCGAATCTGGGTTCATCAAAGAGTTATAAATTTTCTGAACTATTTTTATTCTTGGAGAGGGATTTTTAAATTTTTTTTGTTCCATTTTTAAATATCGACAAAATTGCTTTTGCAGCCTCTAAACCTTTATTCGGCTTATTAGAACTTGTTATTCCACATCTCTCATAAGCTTGTTTTTTATTTAAAGCAGTTATAATTCCATTTCCAATAGGTTTATTAAAACTAATTGCAAGATTCATAATTGCGTCGAAAGAACTTCTGCAAATTAAATCAAAATGTGGCGTAGCACCCTTGATAACACAACCAATGGCTATAAAGCCGTCATATTTTTTAATATTTTTCCGAATAGCAATAGGAATTTCAAAAACTCCAGGAACTGTGATTATATGTATCTTAATTTTACTCTTAATCAAAATATTTTTAGCTCTAATCACAAGTTTGGATGTGATTTGATTATAGTAATTTGCGTTTACAATTAGAATTTTTTTCATTTCATTTAATTATAATTTGTTTTTTAATTTTTAATCCAAAACCTTCGAGGCCTATAATTTTTTTTTTAGTTCTTGAAACTAATATCATATTTTTTACATTTTGATCCTTTATTATTTGAGCACCAATTCCATAATATCTTAAAGTAATATCAGTATCATTTTGTTTCTCTTTATTAATTTGATTATTAATTACTACTAATACAAAATTTCTAAATTTGGATAATATTTTAAGATTCCTATTGATCTCTTTATCCTTCAGTAAATCACTTCTCTTAATCTTTTTTGATAAAACTCTTACTGGAACAGATTTTTGACCTTTGAAAAATCCGTTTGAAAACACAAAACTTTCGTGATGATTAAGCTTATTTTTGTAAATACTTAAAACGTATTTTAAATTATTTCCAAGTGAAATATTTCTAGAGAATAATTTATAGATAAGTTTCTCATTTTTTAATCTATATGAAATTAAATCAGCTATAGAGGCAATTTTGATTTTATGTTTTTTTGAAAATTTAACTAAATCATCAAGACGGGCCATTCTACCATCCTCGTTCATTACTTCACAAATTACTGAACTCGGATTAAGTTTTGAGAGTTTAGAAATATCTATTGAGGCCTCTGTGTGACCAGCTCTTTCTAAGACGCCACCATTCCTGGAAACCAAAGGAAAAACATGACCAGGAGAAACGATATCCTTTTTTTTTGAATTAGGATTAATCGCGACTTTTATAGTTTTAGCTCTATCAAAAGCAGAGATACCAGTTGTAATACCTTTTTTTGCTTCAATAGAAACAGTAAACGCTGTTTGCATTCTTGATTTATTAATTTGAGACATTAAAGGAAGTTTTAAATTATCAACTTGTCTTTTTGTAAGAGCTAAACAAATTAAACCACGCCCATGTTTAGCCATGAAATTTATTATATTAGAATTACATTTTGAACCGGGAACAACAAGGTCACCCTCGTTTTCTCTATTTTCATCATCAACTAGAACAAACATTTTTCCCTTCCTTGCATCCTTTAGTATAGCTGGGATATTAGAAAATATTTTTTTTGACATTTTAATTAGAATATTTATATAGATATTTTCCAAATATATCTAATTCCACATTTACTAAATCGTTAACTCTCAAATTTTTAAAATTTGTAAGTTTTAAGGTATGAGGAATTATATTTATAATAAATTCTTTTTTCAAAACTTTTGAAATTGTCAGGGACACGCCGTTTATTGAAATAGATGCCTTTTCCTCTAAATATTTATTAAATTTATTATCTGAAATTTTTAGTTTTAATATCCACGAATTATCTATAATTTTTATTGATTTGATTTTAGCAGTTGCATCAACATGTCCTTGGGTAAAATGACCAGAGATTTTTTGTCCATAAACCAATGATTTTTCTAAATTAATTATTTGACCTTTTTTAATATTTTTAAAATTAGATCTTTTTATCGTTTCCGAAGAAACATAGAAATAAATTAATTTTTTTTCAACTTTATTCAAGGTTAAGCACACGCCATTACAACATACTGAAGAGCCAACATCTTTCTTATTGAATTTTAAATTTGATTTTATTCCAATTAATTTACTGTTAGCGTTATTCTTAATTAATGTAACTACACCTTTGTTGTAAATTATTCCATTAAACATTATTTAAACCTAATTTTATAAAGATTATCATTTTTAAGATTTACTTTTATTCTGTTTTTAAGAACAAGATTTTTTAAAAATTTTGTATTCACATTATTGTATCCGTTTTTTTTTAAAAGTGTATTTGATTTAAAAACATATAAATCATTAATTAGTCTGAATTTAAATAATTTAATTATAAAAACTAAACCTGACTCGACCAAAATTCTGCAACTTCCACTTATAAATAATTTTTTGAATAATAATTTAAAATCACTTTTATTTTCAAGTTTTCTTAGCTTTATAATCTTGATATTTTTTTTTTTTAAAAAAGAAATCTTATTTCGATTATTACTGGTAGTAACAATAGTCGTTTTTCTTTTTTTTGTTAGTTGAAATAATTTAAGTTTTTTTTTTATCTTTAAGTATCGATCGATTATTACGAGTTTCGGCATCATGTGATTCATTCCATTAATTCTACAATTAAGTAAAGAATTATCTTTATTGATGGAATTTGAAGTAGAAATAATACAATCATACTTTGACCTAATTAAGTGAGATACTCTTCTTGACCTTAAGTTAGTAATCCATTTTGAACTTTTATTAATAGTAAAAAAATCTTTTGATATAGCTATTTTTGCATCAATAAGAGGAAGTTTATTAATTTTATTTAGATAATAGCTTTTGTAAAAATTTTTATTTTCAATGTCTATTTTTTTTAATTTTACTGAATTTTTAAGAAATTTTTTAACTTTTTTATGTGTTCTTTCGTCGGGGTCATAAAATGAATAAAATATATTCTTAATTTTTTTTTTTTTAATTATATAAGTGCATGGGGGTGTTTTGCCATAATGAGTACATGGTTCTAAAGTCACATACATATTTGATTTACTAAAACTAATTTTTTTCTTTAAAGCATTAAATTCTGCATGAGGTCTTCCATTTATAGATGTAACTCCAGAGCTGATCACAGAATCATTTCTTACTATAATGCAGCCAACTGATGGATTTTTTTTTGTTTTTCCTAAGTTTATTTCAGCCAATCTAAAAGCAAGATTTGAATAGAAATTATGATTTGTTTTCATCTATATTGCCCACAAATTCTTCAAAGTCTTTTGCCTCTTTAAAATTCTTATAAACAGATGCAAAACGAACATAGGCAACTTTATCTAATGATGAAAGACCCTCCATAATGAACTTACCAATTGTTGGAGTTGGAATTTCGCTTTCACCAAGACCCTCTAAATTTCTCACTATTTTTGAGATAAATTTTTCAATAGTTTCAGAGTCAATTGGTCTTTTTCTTGTTGCAATTCTAATTGATTTTGAAATCTTATCTCTATCAAATGGTTCTCTTTTGCCATTTCCTTTTATAACTGTTAGTTCTTGAAACTGAACTCTTTCAAAGGTAGTGAATCTTTCTTTTCTGTCACAACCACATAACCTTCTTCGTCTGATGGCTGTTCCGTCCTCTGTTGGTCTGGAGTCAACTACTGAAGTGTCTTTTTCTCTACAAAATGGGCAAAGCATAAATATTTTAACTACTATATATAGGAAAAAAGGAACAAAGTTCAATTATTTCTTTTTGAACCTCCTTTTCTGCTTTTGAGTTATCATCTTTATTTTTGCTAAGACCCTCCACAACTTTATAAATTAAATCACCTACAAGTTTGAATTCATTCGCACCAAAGCCTCTTGTTGTACAGGCTGGAGTACCCAATCTTATTCCCGAAGTTATCATTGGACTTTCAGTATCAAATGGAATTCCATTTTTATTACAAGTAATATTTGCTCTACCTAAAGATGCTTGAGCATCTTTTCCTGTAACTCCAAATGATCTTAAGTCAATCAACATTAGATGAGTGTCTGTACCACCAGAAAAAATTTTAAAACCTTTTTCAGTAAGTCTTTCAGAAAGCACTTTAGCATTGTTTATTACATTTTTTGTATATTCTTTGAAATCATCTGATAAAGCTTCTTTAAAACAAACTGCTTTCGCAGCGATAACATGCATTAACGGTCCACCCTGAAGACCAGGAAATATAGCGCTGTTAAATTTTTTTATTAAATCTTCTTTATTTGTTAAAATAATTCCACCTCGAGGACCTCTCAAAACTTTATGAGTAGTGGAAGTGACAACATCAGCATATTCAGTTGGATTTGGATAGGCATTTCCAGCAACAAGTCCAGAAAAATGTGCCATATCTACTAAAAAATAGGCACCAACTTTGTCACAAATTTCTCTAAATTTTTTAAAATCTATAATTCTTGAATATGCACTTCCTCCAGCAATAATAAGTTTTGGTTTATTCTTAACAGCAAGTTTTTCAACTCCATCATAATCAATTAAACCTGTTTCTTTATCTACCTCATAGTGGAGTGCGTTAAACCATTTTCCTGACTGAGCAGGTTTAGCGCCATGAGTTAAATGACCTCCCGAGTTAAGACTCATTGCAAGAGTTGTATCCCCTGGTTTTAACAAAGCAAGATATACTGCTCCATTAGCTTGCGCACCTGAATGAGGCTGAACATTTGCAAATTTACAATTAAATAATTTTTTGGCTCTCTCTATTGCTAAATTTTCAGATATGTCAACATGCTCACATCCTCCATAATATCTTTTCCCTGGATACCCTTCTGCATATTTATTCGTTAAAACAGAACCTTGGGCTTCTAATACTGCATTTGAAACTATATTTTCAGAGGCTATTAGTTCAATGTGATTTTGTTGTCTTAGGAATTCCTGTTCGATGGATTTATATAATTCTTTATCAGCTTCTTTTAAATCTAATTTGAAGAAACTGTTTAAATAATTGTTTAACTTTAATGCTATTGACATGTTAAATTTTTTTTACCCTTCTTAAATGTCTACCACCTTCAAATTTAGTTTTTAAAAAAGTTTCAACTAATTTTAAAGATAGCTTTTTTTTTATTAATCTTGCGCCTAATGCTATTATATTAGCATTATTATGCTGTCTAGACAATCTTGTAGACTTTAAATTATAGCAAACAGCTGCTCTAATAGTTTTGATTTTATTAGCACTTATTGCCATACCAGTGCCTGATCCGCAAACTAATATACCAACCTCACTTTTTTTGGATTTAATTCGAAGAGCAAGTTTTTTAGCAAAATCTGGATAGTCGACAGATTCGCTGTTAAAAGGACCAATATCGAAAATTGAAATTCTTTTATCAATTAAATGATTTTTAATTTCCTCCTTTAATTTAAAGCCTGCATGGTCTGAGGCAATACATACAGTTTTAAATAGTTGTTTTAGTTTTATATTGCTCATTATTAGTAATTAAATTACACTATTTAAAATTATAATAATATATTTGTCGCATCAAATTAGAAATTTACGGAACTTTACATGAAAATCATTGGATCTTACCCTAATTTAAGGCTTAGAAGATTAAGAAAATCAACTTGGATAAGAGATCTCGTATCTGAAAGTAACATTTCTCACAAAGATTTGATTTTACCTATTTTTATAAGAGAGGGAAAAAACAAAGTTGAGTCTATAAAATTAATGCCAGGAGTGAAAAGATACTCGGTAGATAAATTATCAAATATATTAAAAGAAGTTGAGAGGTATAAAATCCCAATGGTGGCATTATTTCCATTTACTCCTAATTACAAAAAAGATGAATTTGGAACTGAAGCTTTAAATCCAAATAATTTAATTTGTAAAGCCATTAAGTTTATTAAAAAAAAATTTCCTAAAATTGGTGTCATGTGTGATGTGGCACTTGATCCTTACACTACGCACGGTCACGATGGTGTGATTATAAAAAAAAAAATCGATAATGACGAAACTATAAAAGTTTTGGTAAAGCAAGCTTTATTATATGCAAAAAAAGGATGTGATATTATTGCTCCATCAGACATGATGGATGGTAGAATTGGAGTAATAAGAAAGGCTCTTGACGAGGAAAATTTTAAAGATGTAAATATTTTATCATATGCCGTAAAATATGCTTCTAATTTTTATGGCCCTTTTAGAGATGCAGTAGGAAGTAAATCTAAACTAAAATCGGATAAAAAAACTTATCAAATGGATTTTAGAAATTCATCAGAGGCTTTAAGAGAAGTTGGATTAGATATCAAAGAAGGTGCAGATATGGTTATGGTTAAGCCGGGATTAATATATTTAGATATTATTAATAAAATTAAAAGAAATTATAATGTACCTGTTTTAGCTTATCAAGTATCTGGTGAATACAGTATGATTAAAAATGCAATTGAAAAAAAAATTTTAAATAACGATGCAATTTTAGAAAGCGTAAACTCTTTTAAAAGAGCTGGGGCTTGCGCAATAGTTACCTACTTTGCAATAGACATTGCAAAAATTATAAAAAATCAATTAAAATAGTTTTCCAATAAAACTCTCGATTTAGGAAAAGGTAAATTGTTTGGTATGAAAAACTTATTTTGTATTATATTTCTTGTAAAATATAAAGATTTTTTTATCAAATGATTTGATAATTTTTTTGGTATTTCCTTTAAGATTAAAAAATCTGGAACATCATAAGTAAACTCATCAATTTTTATTTTAGAAGTATTTGATGAATTCATATTTTTTTTCTTAAATTTTTCTAAATCTGGATCATACCCTAAATTTTTGATAAGACTCAATTCAAAGAAAATATAAACTACTATCCAATTTTCTAAACCCAATGAATTTACAAATTCTTCTAAGGATTTATAAATATCTTTGTTTGGTTGGGACTCTGGAAGTAGAATTTTTAAAATTGAACAAATGGAAATTAATGTAGTAGTTCTCTCTTTATCATTGAAGTATAATGGAGATATTGCTTTTACCAACTCAGTTTTAAAATATCCCAATTTGTTTTCACTTTTAGAATTGTGAACTATGAATAATTTGTTTGATATTTGTAAATAATTTCTTATTTTTCTAGAATTTCCGCCATGAACTACTCCAGATACCTTACCCTTTGAATGTGAAAATACATCAATTATGTTTGCGTTCTCTCTAAATTTTCTTTTTGACAATAGATAGCACTCATCTTCCCAATTCATATTTTTAAAATTTTTATCAACTTGGCCGCTGCATTTTGTTGAGCATTTTTTTTAGAAGATCCTATACCTATAATTTTTTTTGATTGCGGTATTTCAACTTCGGTTTTAAATAGTGGTTTATGTTGAGGGCCAATTTTTTTAAAAAAGGTATACATAGGTAATTTTTTAAATTTTTTAAGACTGTATTCTTGTAATTTTGTTTTGGAGTCAACAAGAGTTATTTTTGATTTATCTATATATGATCCCCAAAACTTAAATATAAATTTTTCTGAAGATTTTAGCCCCCCATCCAAAAAAATTGAACCAACGAGTGCCTCTAGACAGTCACTTAATATTTTATCCGCTGATCGCTCTAAATTCTTATGTGATGATCCTAAATAAATAAATTTTTTGATATTTATTTTTTTTGCTATATCGGCACAGGTTTTTTTGTTTACAAGATTTGCATATTTTTTGTCAATTATACCCTCTTTTTCTTCAGGATATTTTGCGATTAATTCTTTGGAAATTATGAGACCAAGAACTCTATCACCTAAAAATTCTAATTTTTCATTGTTTTTATTATTACTAAAACTCTTATGAGTCAAAGCCCTATGTAAAAGATTTTTGTCTTTAAAATTATAATCTAATATTCTTTCAAGTTCGTTTATTGATTTTATCATTTTAAGCTTTTAAATGTTCTATTTAAACGAAATGATTTATGTAAATTCCAAAATTTAAGTAAGCTTCCATTATTTGTATCATTCGAAAAGAAAATAATCTTTGCTTTTCCTACTAGATTTAATTTTTTTACGTAACCAACATCTTCTAGAAATCTACTGTCTTTTGAACAATCTCGATTGTCACCCATTAAAAAGAAGTGATCTTTGGGAACTTTATATTTTTTTGAGTTTTGTAAAGTTCCATCTTTATTATAAGAAGCTAAATACTTTACTCCATTAGGAAGTGTTTCTATAAAAGTTGTTGAATTAAATATGAAACTTCCACATCTTATCGGATCAGAATTTTTAATTTTATTTCTTTTAACTTGTTTTCCATTAATTATTAAATTTCCATCGATAAATTGAATTTCATCTCCAGGTAAACCAATTAATCTTTTTATATAATCAGTTCTGTTGTCAGAAGGTGTTTTAAATACTACAAGATCTCCTTGTTTTGGATCCTTAAAAAAAAATCTTTTTTTTGAAAAATTTGGACTAAATGGAAAAGAATGAATACTGTAACCATAAGAATACTTCGAAACAAATATTCTATCTCCAACAAGTAATGTAGGTTCCATTGAAGATGATGGTATATAAAATGGTTGTACAATTAACGATCTAATTAAGACTGCCAATATAATAGCTCCAATTAAAGTTTTAATATTCTCAAATACTGATTTTAAAAGTTTATTTTTTTTCATGATGAAATAGTTACAAATGCTACAGCGTATTTTTCTTCATCTGTTAAAGATAAAGAGATTTTGAATTTTTTTTTTTTAAATTTTTTTTCTACATTTTTTTTAGTTTTATTAAGTAATTTAATGAATGGTTTTCCATTTTTTTCATTTAAAACTACTATTTCATTAAAATTAATGCCTTTTGAAATTCCAGTGCCTAAAGCTTTTGAAAAAGCTTCTTTTGCAGCAAATCTTTTAGCAAAACAATTAGAGGGGTTTTTGGTTTTTTTACATTTTAAAACCTCCTGTTTATTAAATAACCTTGTTATAAAAGTTTTCTTTTTAACGAACTTTTTTATTCTACTAACTTTTACTATATCTGTTCCAATACCAAATATTTTCATCAATTTATAATCTTTTTAAATTGTTTGATTGTATTTGCTAGTCCTTGAAATATTGACTCTCCAATTAAAAAATGTCCTATGTTAAATTCTTTAATACCTGAAATTTTTGATAATATTTTTGCTGATTTGTATGTTAATCCGTGACCTGCATGGACTTCTAAACCTAGACTATTTCCTAATAAAACTGAACTACGAATTTTATTAAGTTCTTTTTTATAATTTTTGTTTTCATTCACTAAATTACAAAATTTTCCAGTATGTATTTCCACACAATCAGCGTTTAAATATTTAGATCGTTTTATATCTTTTAAACTTGGCTCAATAAATAGACTTACTCTTGATTTATTTTTTTTTAATTTATTGATAATTTCTCTCAAAAATTTTTTATTATAATTTAAATTTAGGCCGCCCTCTGTTGTTATTTCTTTTCTTTTTTCAGGGACTATACAAATAAAAGATGGTTTATTTTTTAAAGCAATCCTAAGCATTTCTTTTGTTGCAGCTATTTCCAAGTTAAGAGGTATTTTAAGTTTTGATTTTATCAATTTTAAATCATTATCGTTAATATGGCGTCTATCTTCTCTTAAATGGATAGTAATAGAGTCTGCCTTGCTCTTTTGGGCTTTTAAAGCTGCTCTTAAAGGGCTTGGATAAGTTTCTCCTCTTGCATTTCTAACTGTTGCTACATGGTCAATGTTTACACCAAGTCTTACTTTGCTCATTAGAGATTTCTGCTTCCAGGTTTAATAGGTTTTATCAATGTCAAGTTTTTTGGTAAATTATTCTCTTTGTATGTAGGTATATTGAGCTTTACTTGAGAAACTATTTTTTCTTTTATTAACGATCTTCCGTTAGATCTATCAATTATACAAGCGAAACCAACAATCGATGCTTTATTTTCTGCTACCAGTTGTGAACATTCTAAACTAGATTTTCCTGTAGTAATAACGTCCTCAATAATTAAAATTTTTTGATTTTTTTTTATTGAAAAGTCCCTTCTTAAAGTAAATTTTCCATTTACCCTTTCTGCAAAAATAGTTTCTTTTTTTAAGATCCTACCTATTTCATATCCTACAACTACACCACCCATGGCTGGAGATAAAATAATATCAAAATCATCAAGGTCGTCCTGAATTTTTTTTGATAAAGAAATACAAATTTGACTTGCTTTATCTGGCTTACTCATTAACTGAGCGCATTGGATATATTTTGGACTATGTAGCCCTGATGATAAAACAAAATGTCCCTCTAAAAGTGCGTTAGTTTCTTTTAAAATTTTCAAAGATTCTTCTAATGAAAGCATTTTTTTTCTGTTTATGTCGAACAATTTTAAATTTTAAGTTACTTTGCTTTATTTGACTTATCAAGTTTGTAAAATTTTTCAAATCTTTTATTTGAAGATCAAATGAAAAAGTGAGATGGTCTGTGGTTCTTTTCAACATTTCAATATTAATAATATTACCTTTATTAAGGCCTATAAGAGAGCTGATGTGACCCAAAGCTCCTGGTTTATGAGGCAAATCTACTTCAATTGTACATGAATAGCTTTTTTTAGTTTCACTAGTCTCTTCTGTCGATTTATCTTGCCAATATCTCCTGATTGCTGATCTCGCTTTGCCTGTTGCAGATGAAGACAACCAGTGTAACGATGGTGAGGCATTTTTTGAAGTTTCAATAAAAATTAAGTCGCCATTCTTTAAAACTGTTTGAAGAGTAGCTTGTCTGCCATTAATTGTACATCCGGTTGCACTATTACCTACTTTCGTATGTACCGCGTATGCAAAATCTATTGGTGTTGCTTTTTGAGGTAATTTTATAACAGCACCTTTTGGTGTAAAACAGAAGACATTTTCTTGAAACATTTGTAATTTAGTGAATTCATAATAATGCTCTGGACTTGTTCCTGCTTCTATTATTTCAACAAGGTCTCTTAACCAATCATATTCTTTCCATGACAATTCAGAAAATTTTTCAGAAGATTTGTATTTCCAGTGTGAAGCGATGCCTCTTTGAGCAAATTCATTCATGTCATGCGTTCTTATTTGTATTTCAATTCTATTTTTTTTTGGACCAATTACAGCTGTATGTATGGATTTGTAGTTATTTATTTTTGGTGTCGAGATATAATCTTTGAACTTACCAGGTATCGTTGAAAATTTACTGTGAAATATTCCTAATGTCTTGTAACAGTCTTCAATATTTTTAACTATTACTCTAAAACCTATGATATCAGTCAGTTGCTCCAATGAAATTTTTTTATTTTGAATTTTTCTCCAAATAGAAAATGGAGTTTTTTCTCTTCCTGTTATTGTAGCTGTTATGCCTTTGCTTTTAAGTAGTTCAATTAATTCAATGGAAATTGATTTAAAAGTATCTTCTTTGTTATTTTTTATAAAATTTAAACGTTTTACAATTAAATCTCTTGCTGGTTTATTCAAAACAGAAAATGATAGATCCTCAAGTTCATCTCTTATTCTATTCATTCCCATTCGATCAGCCAAAGGCGCATAAATTTCCATAGTCTCTTTTGCTTTCCTAATTATTTTTTCTTTATTTTTTACAAATTGAATAGTTCTCATATTATGAAGTCTATCTGCAAGCTTAACTAATAAAACCCTGATATCTTTTGACGTTGCTAGAATCAATTTTCTAAAATTCTCTGCTTTTGAATCAATCGATGCTTTGTCTTCTAATGCAGAAATTTTGGTAACACCTTCAACTAAATTAGCTACTTCTTCTCCAAACTCTTTTTTGACTGTCTCATAAGTTACATTAGTATCTTCTATAGTGTCATGTAGTAAGCCTGTAGTAATTGTTGCGCTATCAAGTTTTAATTCTGTTAATATTTTCGCTACGGCAACAGGATGAATTATATAGGGAACGCCCTCCTCTCTTTTTTGATTTTGGTGAGCCTCTATTGCAAAACTATAAGCTTTGTTGAGAGACTCAGAGTTAAGAAATCTATTATATGATTTTATTTGATCAATTAGTTCATTATTATTAATCATATTTGAATATTAACATTTTTCTGTAATCTTGTAATCTCTATCCTGGATTTTTGACTTAACTTATTTATTAAAAATTGTGCATTTTTGTTCAAAATTGGATGTGACCATTTAGGATCAATTTCTAATATAGGGTATAAAACAAAATTTCTTAAATGCGATCTTGGATGAGGAAAGACTAGGTCGTTTGTTTTTTTTACTAAACCATTAAAATCTATAATATCTATATCTATAGTTCTTGGATCATTTTTTTTTGTTTTTATTCTACCTAATCTTTTTTCTATTAGTTTTATGATTCTTAAAAGTTTTTGATAATTGCCTTCATAAATAGATAATACTCCAACATTTATATACTTTGAAAAATTGTTATTTGGATAAGATGGTGTTTCGTAAAAATTAGAAATTTTGATTAATTTGACTTTTGAACTAATCAATAAATTTATACAAATAGAAATATTATCAAACCTAGAGCCAAAATTTGAATTAAGATTAGAACCAATATTTAGGTGTATCATTTATTATTTTTATTTAGTAATCTAGCTTTTTCTCTATTCCAGTCTCTAGTTTTTTTTACCTGTCTTTTATCATAAAGTTTTTTACCTTTAGCAACAGCAATTTCGACTTTAACTTTTCCTTTTAAAAAATACATTTTTGTAGGAACAATCGTTAATCCTTCTTGATTAATTCTTCCTATCAATTTATTTATTTCTTTTTTTTTTAAAAGAAGTTTCCTTTCACTTTTTGGGTTATGATTATTGTAAGACGATTGTCTATATAAAGGTATATGGGAATTAATTAAAAATAATTCACCATTGTTATCAATGGCGTATGAGTCAGCTATACTGCCTTTTCCATCTCTTAATGATTTCACCTCAGAACCTTTTAAAGAAATACCTGCCTCTAAAGTTTCTAAGAAAAAGTAATTAAAACTTGCTTTCCTATTTAAACAAATTATTTTTCTTCCAGGTGCTATATTTTGTTTCATTAAAGTAATTTAGCTACTTTAAGCGCTTCTGAAACTTTCTTTTTTGTTTCTTCTCTAATTTCAACTAGGGGCAATCTAACTGAGGAATTACACATACCTAATAGTGATGCTGCATATTTTACTGGTGATGGATTGCTCTCAATAAATAATGCTGAGTGTAATGGTTGTAAAAGTTTATCAAGCGTCTCTGCCATTCCATTTTTTTCCTCACAAGCTTTTTGAAAATCAGAAGACATTTTTGCAGCTATATTTGCAGTAACTCCAATAGCACCTACTCCGCCTCTTTTGTTAAACTCTAAAGCATTATCATCGTTTCCAGTAAGTTGAATAAATTCTTTTCCCATAGCTTTTAATTGCTGATCTACTCTCTTTAGATCACCAGTTGCGTCCTTTACTCCTGTTATGTTTTTAAGTTCGTATAATTTACTCATAGTTTCGACTGACATATCTATCACTGATCTAGAAGGTATATTGTAAATTATAATCGGGATGCCAACGCTATCGTTTATTTTTTTATAATGTTGGTACAAACCCTCTTGAGTTGGTTTATTATAATATGGTGTTACAACTAATAATGCATCTGAGCCAGCTTTCTCGGCAAATTTAGATAATTCCACAGCTTCGTCTGTTGAATTGGAACCTGTGCCAGCTACAACAGGTATTTTCCCTTTACATTCCTTAACAGCTATTTCGATAATTTTTTTGTGTTCACTATGAGATAAAGTAGGAGACTCCCCTGTAGTGCCGCCAGGAACAATACCATTGGTGCCATTATTTAGGTGATAATCAATTAATTTCCTGTAAGTACTCTCATCAAGATTTTCATCTTTAAATGGCGTTATTAATGCAACAATTGATCCTTTAAGCATAAAACATTATAAGGTAGATATCCTTAAACTTATGCTTAATAGATTAATTAGTCTAGTATTTTTATTATCATTTTTAAAAATTAGTATCGTTTATGCTGAAACTGATTTCTTATTACCCCAAAAAAAACCATCAATTTTTAAAAAATCTGAAAAACAGATCCAAGAAAGTATTAATAAGAATCTACCTGTGCCAAAACCATTATTGGAAAAAAAGGTTGAGTCTAAGCCAACCGTAAATGAACAAAAAAAAGAGTCATCTAAAAAGAAAGAGATAAAAACAGAGCCTAAAGAACAAATTAAAACACAAGTATCGTCTACATTTGTTTACCCTAGAAAAAAACCAATTACATATAAAGTTTCTTCCAAAGAAGTAAAAATTTCAAAAGTTCTTAATAAAAAGGATTTTGAGAGAGCAAAAGAAACAATTAATTTTATTAAACAAAAAAAATGGAATAGTGCTTTAAAAAGTGCCCAAAAGGTTAAAGATAGTGAGTTCAGAAAATTAATTACTTGGATGCATCTTAAAACTACTAGAAATGGTGCATCATTTAGTGAGTATAAAAAATTTATAGAACAAAATGATTATTATCCAAGAATTAACAGAATAAGATATTTAGCTGAAGAAAAAATATATTTAAGAAATAATTCACCTACCTCAATAATTAACTGGTTTGAAAAATACCCTCCTTTAGGGGGTTTAGGTAAAATAAAATTAGCTGAGGCATATCTAGAACAAGGAAAACTGGAAAAAGTAAAAGAATTAGTTAAAGAAGGATGGATAACTGCTGAAATAAGAAAAAACGATTTGGGTTATTACAGGGCTAAATTTAAAAAATTTATCTCTTCAGATGATCATGTAAAAAGAGCTGATTATTTAGCATGGGAGAGGAAATATTGGGATTTGAAAAGAATGCTTAAGTATTTACCAACAGATCAAAGAGCACTTTATAATGCAAGACAGATATTAATGAGTAACTCTTATGGTGTAGACAATGCAATAGCAAAGGTGCCTCAATATTTAAAGAAAGATCCTGGTTTAGAGTTTGATAGGTTGAGATGGAGAAACCGAAGAGGACGATTAGACGGGTCTTTAGAAATTTTATATCAAAACGCGAATAAAACTGAAACACAAATGATCAGACCAGATAAATGGTGGGAACAGAGAGAAAGTGTTACAAGAAGTTTAATTTACAAAAAAAGATATAAGACTGCATATAAGGTTGCTAGTGAGCACTCATTATCATCCGGCCCATCTTTTGCTGAAGCGGAATGGTTATCTGGCTGGATAGCTTTAACATTTTTAAAATCACCCGAGTACGCAATTAATCATTTTAAAAATTTTTACAATAATGTCGGCTATCCAATTAGTTTAGCTAGAGGAGCATATTGGCTTGGAGAGTCATATGAAAAATTAAATGAAAAAGAGACTGCAAATAGATTTTTTTCAGAGGCATCAAAATTTCCAATGACTTATTATGGACAACTTGCTTTTAATAAAATTAATCCCGGAGGAAATTTTGAACTTAAAGATGAGAGTAATTTTGACAAGGATTATGAAAAAGAGTTTAAAAAAAATAAACTTATAAAACATGTTGTTCTATTACATGAACTTGATGCAAGCCAATATGCTAAAGATATTCTTAAGCATTTGGCTGATCTCAATATTGAAAAAGGAAGTGAAGTTTTAGCAGCAGAATTATCTACATCCGTTGAAAGATACGACTTTGCAATTCAAATCTCTAAAAAGGCATCCTATGAAAAAAGATTTTTAAATAAATATAACTATCCAGTTATTGCCACTCCAAAAGTTGTAAATAATAAACAGATGCCTAAACAAGAAATCGTACTTGCAATAATCAGACAAGAAAGTGAATTTGATAGGAAAGCAAATAGTTGGGCTGGAGCTAGAGGTATGATGCAGCTAATGAAGTACACGGCGAAGATTGTAGCCAAACAAGCAAAACTACCTTACAGTATAAGTCGATTAACAACAGATCCAGAGTACAACATTAAACTTGGTTCATATTATTTTAATGGATTACTTAATGATTATAACGGAGTTTTCCCATTCGCTATTGCAGCTTACAACGCAGGTCCAAATAGAGTTAAAACTTGGAGGAGAGTGAATGGAGACCCTTCTAAAGGTCAAATTTCTTATATTAATTGGATTGAACAAATAAGATTTGAGGAAACTAGGAATTATGTTCAACGGGTTTTAGAAAACATTAATGTTTATAAATATATTTTAAGAAAAGAACCTGTGCAAATAGATAGCTATTTTAACTAATTGGCGGTGAGAGAGGGATTCGAACCCTCGGTAGCATAGTTAAATACTACGGAAGTTTAGCAAACTCCTGGTTTAAACCAACTCACCCATCTCACCACAAGCTTTACGTATCTTTATAAAGAAAATTAACTTATATTGCACCAAATTTGTAATGCAACAAAAACAATTATCAGGAATTTTTTATGCTGCTTTTGCCTCTCTTTGGTGGGGTGTTATAGGGACAATTTTTTTTAAATTTGTATCTTTTGCATCATTTATCGAACTCACTGTTCACAGAACTATTTGGACCGCCGTTCTTTTAATTCTTACAACAAGTTTTTATAAAAAATGGCCAGAATTTATTAAAGTTTTCAAAAAGAGAAAAAATCAATTATTGCTATTTGTATCAGGTATATTGGTAAGTATAAATTGGGGAACCTGGCTTTATTCCGTCAGTGTAAACAGATTATTAGACTCAAGCTTAGGATATTATATCTATCCAATAATAAGTGTCTTTTTAGGAAGAGTATTTTTGAAAGAGAAACTTAATAGAAATCAATTTATAGCCGTAATATTAGTTGTAGTTTCCTTATTTTACTTTTTACTAAAATTAGGTGAATTACCTTGGATTGGTTTAACTGTTGCAATTACTTTTAGTATTTATGGTTTAATAAGAAAAAAAATCAAAGTATCTTCAGATATAGGTCTATTAATTGAAACATTACTAATTTCTCCTATCGCTATTATATTGTTCATTTATTTAGTAAATTTAAACTTAAATATTTTTTCGTATCAAGAACCTCTTTTATCTTTTTATTTATTTTGGTCTGGCTTTATGACTCTAGTACCTCTATTTTTATATACATTAGGTTTTAAAATTATTGGTATTGGTCCAGCAAGTATGATTTTATTTTTAACTCCAACATCTCAATTCCTTTTGGGAATAACTTATTTTGATGAGATTCTAAACTTGGAAAAGTTTTTTGGTTTCGTTATAATTTGGGTTGCTGTGTCTATTTATCTTAATGAATTACGTAAAGAGTAAGTCGTAATTGTTACAAATGGTATAATTAAAGCTACGATAAATGAAATGAATAATAAGTTTGATAAGATAATCGGACTAAAATTTTCTACAGGTATAATATTGCCTACTAATAAACTTGATTTGAAATTTTGACTTGGAAAAAATAATAATCCTGAACTTAGACCTAAAATAATTGAGATTAACGATAATCTGGTATTAATTTTTTTCTTAAAAAAACCATAGAATATTGTCACAACAGCCGCACAACATAATAAATCCGCGAATAAAAAAAGATATAAAATACTATAGCCTTTAGAAGCAAAAACAAAAACAATCACACATAATAATAAAATTAATTTATTGCTTTTACTTTTTATTTCTCTACCAGCTAATAATTTATTAATTTCTTTTCCATCAATAATTATAAGGCTTGAAATAGCGTTTATTAATGTATCAATCGTACTTAATGTTAAAGCTATTGCTAAAACTAAAATAGAGACAATTATTAAGATATTATCATTTAATAACATTAATTTAAAAAAGGCTAAATCGGGTTTAATTTCGGGGTTGATTGAAAAAGATATAAGCCCTGTGTACCCCATCCATAAAACAATCAAAAAAGAAATAATTGATGAATAAATTAAACTTTTTTTTAAAATAAAATTATTTTTTGCGGCAAATACACGTTGCCAATTACCCTGGTGAAATAAATTCGTTGCCGCTACAGCAATAAAAAATGTTAGTCCTGCAGTGTAATTTGGGATGTAATTTTTACTAATAAGTTTTTCAGATTTTTTTTTAATTAACTCATAGCTACTTATTTCTAAATTTCCTAAAATAAAAAATATAGAAAATAATATTATACTTAAGACTATTAAAAATTGATATTTATCTGTAATAATTGAAAGCTTAAATCCTCCTCTTAATATATATAAAAGACATATGATTAAAGTTAGACCAGATGTAATCCATAAAGGTGTTTTTGAAATTAAATTTAATAAAAAAGCTATTGCTGTGACTTCGGCTATCAAGAAAATTGTTAAATAAAATAGAATTAAAATTAATATTATCTTTAAAATACCAGTTCCAAATCTTCTTTTTACAAACTCAGTTAAAGACATACCATGAGGAAATTCTCTCCTTATTTTTGGTCCAAAATTTAATAAAAATAACATAGGTGCAGCCGTACCTAACGCATAACCAATTACTGCCCCTATTCCTCCCCAGGTAGCTGCTGAAGCTGGTCCAAATAATATCCAAGCTCCCAGAGCAGATGCCGATAAACTCGTTGTTAATGAAAAAATACTCTCATTTCTATCACCAATTATATGACTTTTATTATCAGAAATTTTTTTTAAATTTATATAACCTAAAGCGATAAAAAAAGCTCCTACCACTAGGATAATAATTAACGTTGTTTGTGTTGATAGGTATATATCTTTCATTTATCCCTCACTGAATTACCGGTCAGGTTCTTAGGGTATGATCTCAGTCTTTATGACACCCCTTGTACAAATTATATATTTATTTTAGGCAAGAAGTCAAATGAAGCTGTATCTATTCTAGATGAATGTTCTCTTCTCATTTTCCAGTCGTTACTTATGCCAGCTTGAGCTATGCTGATTGCATTTCGTCCATATTTTGCATTGGTAAAATCGATTGCTCTCATTAATGGTTGAGATTTATTCTCTAAAATTGGTGCTAATAAATTTAGCTCCTTTTCAGACGCGTCTCTAAGCTTCGATAAAATGACTCCAGCTTTTTGGTAGAAGTAACCATATTTATAAATTTTTTCTAGTCCGCTAATCGCGGTTTTTACAAGTTCAATACTGTTATTAGTCGCCACCGGTAATTCAGTAGTAATAGAATTTGAATAGTATTTTCTATTTTTATCAAATGGGCTTGTTCTAATAAATATAGTGACAGCTCTCGTAGTTTGTTTATCTGTTCTTATTTTTTCTGCCGCATTTAAACAATGAGTAGTTATAGACTCTTTTAATTTATCTAAACTCTCAACTTTTTTTCCAAACGATCTTGATACACAACAACTTTTTCTTCTTGTTTCCTCAGTTTCTAAATCTATGCAAGGAATTCCTCTTAACTCCATTACTGTTTTTGCACCTAAAACATTAGTACTTTTTTTGACCCATGTGTTTGAAATATTTTTTAGTTTATAAGCATTGTCTATTCCATTTTTAATATATAACTTTGATAACTGTCTTCCAACTCCCCATACATCTGCAATATCAAAATTTTTTAGTATATTATCGATATTTTCTTTTAGAAATATCACTCCTGCTTTATTTTTTTTAGCAATATGATTTGCAACTTTACTTAAAGTTTTTGTATTTGAAATTCCTACACTTGTTGGTATTCCCGTCCATTTTAAAACTCTTTCTCTTATTTGCTTTCCGTATTCTTCAACTTGTTCGTCTTTGATATGCGATAAATCTAAAAATGCTTCGTCTATAGAATAGATTTCAATTTTATCAGTAAAACCTTTTAAAACTTTCATCACTCGTCTAGAAAGGTCTCCATATAATGCATAGTTTGAAGAAAATATCTGAACGTTGTTCTTTTTAACTAAATCTTTAACTTTAAAATATGGTTCTCCCATTCTTATTCCAAGTTTTTTTGCTTCAGTAGATCTTGATATTACACATCCATCATTATTAGATAGTACTACGACTGGTACATTTTGTATTTTAGGATTAAATAATCTTTCGCAAGAAACATAAAATGAATTACAGTCAATTAATGCAACTTTTTTTCTACTGCTGTTTGTGTATGACATATGTTACTACTCCCCAAATTATTATTTCTGGATTATCTGTTAAATTAATTCGATCCGATGTGTTTTTTGAACCTGATGTTAAGTAGTTGTTGCCCTTACTTTTAACCAGAGTTTTGACTACAAGTTCTTCGTTGATATTTGCTATGACAGTGGAGAAATTTTTTGGATTTAAACTTTTATCTACTATTAATAGATCTCCATCATATATGCCCACATTAGTCATAGATTTACCCTGTACTCTAATGATGAAAGTAGCTGGTGCATTTGTTATGAGATGAGAGTTTAGATCTATATCGTCCTCAATATAATCCGTTGCCGGAGAAGGAAAACCAGCTCCCACTTTATGTAAATAATAAGGTATTGTTAACTTCATAAATGTTCTTGTTTTGTTCTTTATAGCTGATAAACTACCTTTCAGTCAACCCTTTTTCAAAAAGATTGTTTAAGTGGGTCAAATTGCAAATCGAAAAAAAGAGAGAGATTAGCTATGAACGTTGAGTGATTAAAAAAATTTTTTCAGTATTATTAGTATTACTTGTAACAACAAGTGCTCAAGCAGCATCTAAATTAGATTCAATCAAAAAAAGTGGTGAGTTAAGAGTTGGTACGACAGGAGACTGGGATCCAATGTCAATGAAAGATCCAAAGACAAACAAGTATAAAGGATTTGATATTGATGTGATGAATGAATTAGCTAAAGATTTGGGCGTAAAAGTGAAATTTGTGCCTGCAGAATGGAAAACTATAGTTGCAGGAATAACTGCTGATAGATATGATATATCGACAAGTGTAACTAAAACACCAAAAAGAGCAGAAGTAGCTGGGTTTACTGCTACGTATTACAAGTATGCAACTGTCCCGCTTGTTTTAAAAAAGAATTTAAAAAAGTTTTCAACTTGGGAGTCTCTAAATAATAGCAGTGTTACAATAGCTACAACGTTAGGTACGTCTCAGGAAGAAAAAGCAAAAGAGTTTTTTCCAAAATCAAAACTTCAATCAGTTGAAGCTCCAGCGAGGGATTTCCAAGAAGTTTTAGCAGGAAGGGCTGATGGGAATATTACAAGTTCAACAGAAGCAAACAAACTAGTTATTAAATATCCCCAATTAGCTATAGTTCCTGATGGAGGAAAAAATCCAGCATTTTTAGCCATGATGGTTCCAAAGGGAGATAAGGTATGGAATGATTATGTCAGCAACTGGATTAAAAAAAAACAATCATCTGGATTTTTTAAAACTTTACTGGCAAAGTACGATCTAAAAAGCTTATAATTTAAGTTTCAATACATCCGATTTACAAATATAGTTATTTAGTGAAATTTTTAAAAATAATTTCTATTCTATTTTTACTTCAAGGATGTAGTTCAAACTATGAATGGGGTTGGTATATACTAAGTCCAGATAATATAGATGGTTTAACTAATTTAAAATTTTTAATTAGCGGAATTACAACTACGATTTATATTTCAGTAGTTTCAATAATTCTAGCAATGATTATCGGTTTGATAGTTGCTCTACCTTCATTGTCAAATAATAAATTCTTAACTTATTTTAATATAACATACGTAGAAATTGTTAGAGCCATCCCTTTATTAGTTTTAATTCTTTGGATTTATTATGGCCTTCCAATCATGATTGGAGTAAGTTTCTCACCATTTGTCTCTGGAATAATAGCTTTGACTATTAGTGAGAGTGCGTTTCAAGCAGAAATTTTTAGAGCTGGTATTAATTCTATATCGAAAGGTCAGCATGAAGTATCTGAGTCACTTGGAATGGATTTTTGGAAAAAAATGAGATTAGTAATTCTTCCCCAAGCAATTAAAGTTGTTTTGCCTGCAATGGGAAACCAATTTGTTTATGTTTTAAAAATGTCCTCTCTAGTATCAATTATAGGGATAGGAGATTTAACAAGAAAAGCTAATGAGCTCGTCACTACTACCTATAGGCCTTTAGAAATTTATACATTTTTAATTCTAGAGTACCTGGTGCTAATTTTAGTTGTGTCTTATTTTGTAAGAAAATTAGAGAATAAACTAGAATACAAATAATTTTTTAAAAGAGATCCTAAATACTCTCTTTAAAAAGAATGGCACAAAAGTTAATACAACTAATCCCATTATCCAATTTGTTACTAAAATTGTATAAAAAATATCTTGATACTCACCATTTCTTATATTTATGACATACCATAGTGACATAAACGGAATTAACGTTAGTCTTAGAATTGTCATATACAAACTAAAAATTGGTCTTTTGAGTGCCTGGAATAAAGCAGAGGTAATAAAGAAAACTGGATACACGGGCCCAATTAAAGCTGCTACCTGTAAGTAAAGTGCTCCTCTCCTGATTACTTCTAAATCATTAGTAAAAAAAGAGATTATAATTTCTGAAGTTAGATAAACAAATATACCTGCTAATATCATAAATCCTGAACCAAACATCAGAGCTTTTCCATATACTTCTTTTACTCTAAAATACATTTTTGCTCCAAAATTTTGTCCTGCAATTGATAAAACAGCAGTATTTAAACCTATCACTGGTAACAATAAAACTTGTTCTATTCTTACAGCAGTACCATATCCCGCTGTAGCTAATTCTCCAAACTGACCAACAAAATAGAAAATATTGAATACTCCAAACATTATCATCAACATAGTAAACATTATTGGCACTGATTGTTTGAAGAGCGAGCTTAAGTACTCAATTTTTGGTTTAAAGCATTCTAGATAAAGAAATTTTTTTAATTTACAGGAATAAACTTTATTAGCTAGATATATTAAGCCAATACACTGAGAAACTAGCGTAGCGATAGCTAAACCAGCAATTCCAAATGCTGGTATAAATCCATAACCAAAAATAAATAATGGATTTAAAAAAATATTTAAGAAAAAGGTAACAATTAAAACATTTCTATAACTTTTTGTATCACCTTGGGCATTTAGCGTTCCGTTCAAAGATAATTGAACTAATACAATGATAGCTCCAAAAAAAATAATATCTAAATATTCGCGTGTTAAGATTATACTTTCTTCAGTAGAGCCCATAATTCTCAAGAGTTCATCAGAAAAATTTAAGCCAAATAAAGTTACGAAAATTGAAATTACGATTGCTAATACTATTGACTGAGCAACGTACATTGAAGCTTTTCTATCTTCTTTGGCCCCAATTGAATTACTGATTAGAGCTGTAGTACCTGCACCAATACCGACCGCAACAGCTATTGCTATGAAGTATATTGGCCATGATTTTGCAATCGCTGCTAACGCTTCTGGTGAAATTCTACCTGCAAAGTAAGTATCGACTAGATTATAAAAAGTTTGAAATAGTGATCCTGTGCTTGCAGGTATAGTCACTTTCCTTAAGAGTTGCCAAATTGAACCTTTAGTCAAATCCATAATTAAAATTCCTTTTGAAATTTATGCTTTCTTCCATCTTTTTTAGCAAGATTAATTTGATTTTGCCTCATACGAAATCTTGTTTTTTGTGAATTTGAGAGTGTGTCATAGCACCTTGGGCACGAAACACCCTCTTCATATTTGTAAGATTTTTTATCTTTTATTGAAAAAGTCATACGACATCCACTGCATACAGAGTAAGTTCCTTGTTTTAATTTGTGTTTAAGAGATACTCTATTATCAAAAACAAAACATTCTCCTTTCCATAGACTGTCTTTCTTCTCAGTTTTTTTCAAATAATTAAGTATTCCACCTTTTAATTGAAAAACATTTTTAAAACCTTTTCTTTTTAAAAATATGGAGGCTTTTTCACATCTAATTCCTCCTGTACAGAACATTGCTACAGCTTTAGCTTTATCGACTTTTTTTAGATATTTTGGAAAATCTCTAAAATTTTGAATATTTGGATTTATAGAATTTTTAAATGTGCCCACTTCATATTCAAATGGTTTTCTAGCATCTATAACTAAAGTTTCTTTATTTGAAATAAGTTTATTCCATGACTTACCAGAAACATATCTATTAAGTGTTTTATTCTTTGGGTTTATTTTTAAACCCAATGGAACAACTTCATTTTTGATTTTTATTTTACCTTTGTGGAATGGTTGAAAAAGACTCTCAGAAATATTCTTACTATCAAAATCCTTCAACCGATATTGTCTTTTTATAATCTTTATTATTTTACTAATATCATCTTTTTTGCCTGCAATTGTTCCATTTATGCCCTCTGCTGATAAAATTATTGTACCCCTCACATTATTTTTAAAAATTTCTTTTTGAAATAAAGCTTTATATTTTTTCAAAAATTTAATCTTTTTAAACTTATAAAAACCAAAAATTGTATACATTATTTTTTAATACAAATTGTAAGTCCATCGCCTATTGGAATAATATTTTTTGCAACTCTGCTATCTTTCTTAATATGTGTATTAAATTCCCTTATAATATTTGTAAATTTATCGTTTTTCCTATCATCTATTACTTCTCCGTGCCATAAAACATTATCTATAACAATAAGTCCATTTTTATTTATAAGATCCATAGATGCTTCATAGTATTTAAGGTAATTTTCCTTATCAGCATCAATAAAAATTAAATCAAATCTTTGACTTGAATCTTTCAATTCATTAAGGCTTTCAGTAGCAGGTTTTACAATTTGCTTTATTTTTTTTTCATTTGCTTTTTTATAAAATGATTGTGCTTTCATACTGAATTCAGGACTTTTATCTAAGCTAATTAGAAGACCATCAGATGGAAGGGCTAAGGCCATTGATAAAGCGCTAAAACCTGTAAAACTTCCTATTTCTAAAATCTTTTTAATATTAGAGATTTTAATTAAAGTTTGTAGAAATTGTGCTTGAGAAACTGAAATCTGTAATCTCTGTTGATCACCAAGACTTATATTATATTGAATTATCTCTTTCTGAACATCAGTTAATGATTCTGAATGATCAATAATGTATTTTTCAAGATTTGCAGTTAAATCTAATTTCTTAGGCATAATTAGCCTTTTAAAAGTTTTTTTAGAATTTCATTTGTCAATTGAGGGTTTGCTTTCCCACCAGATAATTTCATAACCTGTCCAACAAAAAAACCAAACAATTTTTCTTTTCCAGCTTTATATTGATCAACTTTATCTTTATTTTTTGATAGTATTTCATTAATCATTTTCTCTAATTCTTTAGGATCGCTTTGTTGTTTCATGGCTTTTGACTCTATGATTTTTTTTGGGTTATCACCGCTTTCAACCATAATTTCGAAAACTTCTTTTGCTATTCTTCCTGAAATCTCTCCAGATTTAATTGATTGTACTAACTCAGCAAAATTTTTAGCAGAAATTGGTGAGTTAGAAATATTAAGTCCTTTGTCGTTGAGCATTGCAAATAAATCACCCATCATCCATGTAGCTGCTAGTTTTTTGTCAGATAACTTTGCAACTTCCTCATAATAATCAGAGATTTCTTTTTCGGAAACTAATACGTTTGCTTCGTATGAGTTAAGCCCATATTCTTGAATAAATCTCTCCTTCTTATTATCTGGCAACTCAGGCAAAGATTTTTTTACATCATCAATTAATTTTTGTTCAAGTTTTAAGGGTAAAAGATCTGGATCAGGAAAGTATCTATAATCGTGAGCATCTTCTTTTGACCTCATTGATCTTGTTTCATTTTTTTTTGTATCAAATAATCTTGTTTCTTGATCTATCTCTTTTCCATCTTCTAGTAATTCAACTTGTCGATTAGCCTCATATTCAATCGCCATTTGCATAAATTTAATTGAATTTACATTTTTAATTTCACATCTTGTGCCGAAATTTTTATCACCTACTTTTCTTACTGATACATTTACATCTGCTCTTAATGAACCTTCTTGCATATTGCCATCACATGTGCCCAAGTATCTCATAATGGTTCTTAATTTTTTTATGTAAGCATTTACTTCATCGGGCGAACGAAGATGGGGTTTGCTAACGATTTCCATTAAAGCTATTCCAGAACGATTTAAATCAACATAGGTGCTTGAAGGATCCATATCATGGATACTTTTACCTGCGTCCTGTTCTAAATGAAGCCTTTCAATGCCAATTTCTTTTGAACCATAAGGCATATCCAGTAAAACTTTTCCCTCACCAACAATAGGATTTTTATATTGGGAAATCTGGTAGCCCTGTGGAAGATCTGCATAAAAATAATTTTTTCTATCGAATACTGAATAATTATTTATTTTTGCATTTAAACCTAAGCCTGTTCTTACAGCTTGTTTCACGCACTCCTCATTGATAACTGGTAGCATTCCGGGAAAAGCAGAGTCAATTAAACTTACTTGTTTGTTTGGATCAGCTCCGAATTTAGTTGAGGAGCCTGAAAAAAGTTTAGAATTAGAAAGGACTTGAGCATGAACTTCTAAACCTATAACTACTTCATACTTCCCTTTCTCACCATTTATAAAATAATCAAATTTTTCTTTGCTCATGACCACCACTTTTTAATTTCATTTTTATAACCACAATTCTTTTCGAATGCGTAACCAATATTGAGAATTTTTTGTTCATCTAAGGCTTTACCTATCAATTGTAAACCAAGTGGGTAGCCCTGTTTATCTAATCCAGCAGGAAGAGATAAGGCTGGTAATCCAGCTAAATTTACTGGCACCGTAAAAATATCATTTAAATACATTGATACAGGATCATTAGTTTTTTCTCCTATCTTAAATGCTGAACTTGGTGTTGAAGGTGTTAAAATAGCATCAACTTTAGTAAAACTATCATCAAAATCTTTTTTTATTAATTGTCTTACTTTTTGGGCTTTTAAATAATAGGCATCGTAATAACCAGACGATAAAACATAAGTGCCTATTAGTATTCTTCTCTTTACTTCATCACCAAATCCCTCTGATCTAGTGTTTTCATACATTTCAATCAAATCTTTTCCTTTTTGTGATCTGTAGCCATATCTTACGCCATCATATCTTGCTAAATTTGATGAAGCTTCCGCAGGAGCAACGATATAGTAAGTAGGCAAAGCGTACTTAGTGTGGGGTAATGAAATATCAATTAACTGAGCACCTAAATCTTTTAATATTTTTTTTCCTTTTTCCCAAAGTTCGTCAATTTCTTTTGGCATATTATCTACTCGATACTCTTTAGGGATGCCAATTTTCAATCCTTTGATATTATCTTTTAAATTTTTTGAGTATGATTCTTTTTTTTTATTAATTGAGGTTGAGTCTTTTTCATCAAAACCAGACATTGCTTCAAGCATAATTGAACAATCATTTACTGTTTTAGTCATTGGTCCTGCTTGGTCTAATGAAGAAGCAAAAGCAACTATACCCCACCTCGAACAAAGACCGTAAGTTGGCTTGAGACCTACAGTGCCAGTAAATGATGCAGGCTGCCTAATAGACCCACCTGTATCTGTTCCAATTGTTGCAGGAGTAAGATCAGCCGCTAAAGCAGAAGAAGATCCCCCTGAAGAACCACCTGGAACTAGATGATCTCCGATAGGATTAATAACGTTTCCAAAAAAACTTGTTTCGTTCGAAGAACCCATAGCAAATTCATCACAATTTAATTTTCCAAGTAAAAAAGCTCCATTGTTCCATAAATTTTTTGTTACAGTAGACTCATATGAAGGAACAAAATTATTTAAAATATTACTTCCAGCCGTAGTTTTAACATTTTCAGTACAAAATAAATCTTTTACAGCTAAAGGTATCCCGCTAAGAAGATGTTCATTATTTGGTTTGTTATCAAATTTTTTTGCGTTTTCTAATGCTTGATCAAATGTTGTAGTTACAAAAGCATTTAGTTTTTTTGCATTTTCAATGTTCTTTATATATGCCTGTGTAAGTTCTAATGAGGATATCTTCTTAGACTTTATACTTTCCAAAATTTCACTTAAACTTTGATTAGTTATATTGCTCATTACTCAACCACCTTTGGAACTACAAAAAATTCCTCATTTTTTTTTGGAGAATTTTTAAGAATTTTTTCTCTTATCTTGCCATCACTGATTTCGTCTTTCCTTGATCTTAAAGACTGGTTTAAAATCGATGTTAATGGTTCAACTTTATCAGTATTCAGTTCATTTAATTGTTCAATAAACTTGAAAATTGAGTTTAAATCTTTGGTTAAGCTATCTACTTTAGCTTCATCAACTGAAATTCGAGCTAATTTTGCTACATGTTTAATTTTCTCTTTATCTAAGGACATTTGTGCAATAAGTTAATTTAAATGTGTTTTATCACAAATTAGGTAAATTTCATGCTCGATATTGACGTATTTATTGAAAAAACCAAGAAAAAATCAAGATTAATAGGTATTGATCCTGGCGGCAAAAGAATAGGAATAGCTCTATCAGATGAAAATAAAATTGTAGCTACGCCATACACCACGATTATTAAAGAAAATTATAGAGACCTAGTTGATCAAATTAAGAAAATTGTCAAAGAATATGACATTGACGGAATAGTCATAGGTAATCCAATTAATATGGATGGAACGGAAGGGCCTTCTTCACAATCAGCTAAAGATCTAGCTAAAAATCTTTCAAAAGATATTACAGAAAATATCACTTTATGGGATGAGAGACTATCTAGCCAGGGAGCCTTTAATCTATCTAATGATTTAGCAATTAATTCATCAAAAAAAGTGAAGAAATTAGACGAGAATTCTGCTCAATTTATACTTCAAGGGATTCTAGATTATTATCATAAAAAAAATACTTGATATAATATAGTAAAAGGCCTATAGAGTTGATTTTAATGGCGACTAAAAAAAAAGTTACAGCTGTTAAAAACACTCCCAAACATCTATTAGGTATTCAAAATTTATCAGTTCTCGAGGCAAAAGAGATTTTAACCGAAGCAAAATCCTTTATAAAATTAAACAGAGGAAGTTCTAAAAAACTAGATGTCCTTAGGGGAAAAACTCAAATAAACTTATTTTTTGAACCTTCTACAAGGACACAGAGTTCATTTGATTTAGCTGGAAAAAGACTAGGAGCGGACGTAATGACGATGAATATGGGTAACTCTGCATTAAAAAAAGGTGAAACATTAATTGACACTGCCATGACATTAAATGCAATGCATCCTGACATCATTGTTATAAGACATCAAGACTCGGGTGCACCAAATCTTCTTTCACAAAAAGTAAATTGTACGGTCATCAATGCAGGTGATGGAAGGAGAGAACACCCTACACAAGCCTTACTTGATGCTTTAACAATTATTAATAGAAAAGGTAACATTGAGGGATTAAAAATTGCAATATGCGGAGACATTCTTCATTCAAGAGTTGCTAGGTCTAACATTTATTTAATGAATATGTTGGGTGCAGAAGTAAATGTCATTGCACCAAAAACTTTAATGCCCGAAGGGATAGATAATTTAGGTGTTAAATCATTTACCGATATGAAAAAAGGATTAGATGGGTGTGATATTGTTATGATGTTAAGATTACAAAATGAAAGAATGCAGGGATCTTTTCTTCCATCAAAGAGAGAATATTACGAATTTTTTGGACTAACGCCAGAAAAACTAAAGTTTGCAAAAAAAGATGCTTTACTAATGCACCCTGGTCCAATGAACAGAGGTGTTGAGATTGATACTAAATTAGCAGATGACATAAATGTTAGTCTCGTGAAAGAACAAGTTGAATTAGGTGTAGCTGTTAGGATGGCATGTTTAAAATTGTACTGTAAATAAATGAAAGAAAAAATTTTGACAAATGTGAGAATTATCGACCCATCTCAAAAGATGGATGAAATAGGAGATGTAGTTATCGATGAAAAAGGAAAAATAAAATCTATTGGAAAAAAATCAGATACATCTGAGTCAGCAGAGAAAATTGATTTGAAAGGCCTAGTAGCTATTCCTGGATTAGTTGATATGAAAGCTTTTGTTGGAGAGCCTGGCTTTGAATATAAAGAAAATTTTAGAACATTAAGCCAAGCAGCTTTGGCAGGTGGAGTAACTTCAATTGTAACTATGCCAAATACTAAGCCGGTTATAGACAACGTATCTATGGTGGACTTTATAATTAGAAGGGGTAGAGATAAAGCTAAGGTAAATCTTTTTCCATGTGCATCGATAACTAGACAGATGGAGGGTAATCAGATGACTGAATTTGGTTTGTTAAAAGCAAGAGGAATTATTGGGTTTAGTGATGTTAATAAAACTATCCAAAATTCTGAATTGATGTCTAGAATAATGAACTATGCTTCAGACATTGATGTTCTGATTATGCAACATGCCGAGGATTATGAATTAGCTAAAAATTCATGCATTAATCAGGGCGAAGTGGCAACAAGATTAGGTTTACAAGGTGTCTCAGATATTGCTGAAAAGATCATTATTGAAAGGGATTTATCTTTGTTAAGTGAATTTCCTTGCAGGTATCATATTAATCAAATTTCCTCAAAAAATTCTCTTAATGTTATTAAAAAAAATAAATCTAATGGAATAAAATTCAGCACAGGGGTTTCTATTAACAATTTATCGTTAAATCAAAATGACATCGGAGAATTTAGAACTTTTTTGAAATTATCTCCCCCTCTTAGAAGCGAGGAGGATAGACTTTCATTAATAGAAGGAATAAAGAATGATCTCATTAATGTAATTGTATCAGATCACATTCCTGAAGATGAGGAAAGTAAAAGACTTCCGTTTGCACAAGCAGCGACAGGTTCTATCGGTATAGAGACATTGCTATCTTTATCTTTAGAGCTTTACCATAATGAATCATTGCCTTTGGAAAAAATAATTAAGTGCTTAACGATTAATCCAGCTAAGATACTAAAAATAGATAAAGGATCCCTTAAAGAAGGATCGGACGCAGATATTTGTATATTTGATCTGGAAAAACCATGGGTAGTGAAAGCTGAAGAACTTAAATCAAAATCAAAAAATACTGCGATTGAAAATAGAAAATTACAAGGAAAAGTGAAAATGACTTTGCTTCAAGGCGAAGTGGTATATTCGAACTAATGGACATAGATTTAATTATTGTAGCAATTTACTCATACCTTTTGGGATCCATTCCATTTGGATTAGTGTTAACTAAGATATTTCTTAAAAAAGATATCAGAACTGTTGGCTCTGGAAATATCGGAACCACTAATGTGCTTAGAACGGGAAATAAATTTCTCGCAATAACTACTTTGGCTCTTGATTTATTAAAAGGATACATTTCAGTTTATATTTCAATATTTTATTTTGAAAGCTTAGTCTCTTTATCTGCATTAATTTGTTTCATCGGACATATTTTTCCTATTTGGTTAAAATTTAAAGGAGGAAAAGGTGTGGCAACATACCTTGGAGTAACTTTAGCTTTATCTTATAAACTTTTTTTAATTTTCGGCATATCATGGGTTTCCTTATCTTTATTATTTAGGTTTGCATCCTTATCTTCAATGATTTCTACATTAATAGTTTTTCTTTATGCATATTTTTATGGGATAAATGACTATGCTCTAATATTTTTTATATTTTTCGTAATGATTCTTTATACTCATAAAGAAAATATTTTAAGACTTAAAAATTCTACGGAAAATAAAATTAAGTTATAAGTACTGTCTTTTCTAGTTTTTCAATAATAAATTTGACAAACTCGTTTAATTTTGAAAATAAACAATTAATGAACTTAGTAATTGTTGAAAGTCCAGCTAAAGCAAAAACAATAAATAAATATTTAGGGAAAGATTATTTAGTTTTAGCAAGTTATGGTCACATAAGAGATCTTCCTTCAAAAAATGGGTCGGTCGATCCTGAAAATAAATTTCAAATGGAGTGGGAAATTGATTCTTTTTCAAAAAAATATCTAAAAGAAATTACAAATGCTGCTGAAGACTCAGATAAAATTATTTTAGCAACAGATCCAGATCGTGAAGGTGAGGCTATAGCTTGGCATGTTAAAGAAGTGCTAGAAAAAAAGAAGTTGCTGAAAGATAAAAATTTGGAAAGAGTTGTCTTTAATGAAATTACAAAAAAAGCAATACTCGATGCTATAAAAAATCCAAGACAAATTCATTTACCTTTGGTTGAAGCTTACTTAGCTAGACGAGCATTAGATTATCTTGTTGGATTTAATATCTCTCCAATTCTTTGGACTAAACTACCTGGATCAAAATCAGCAGGAAGAGTTCAATCTGTAGCCTTGAAGCTTATAACTGAAAGAGAAAAGGAAATAGAATTATTTAAGCCAGAAGAATATTGGACTCTTACGTCAGACTTTACGAACAAAGATAATAAAAATATTTTTTCTAAATTAAGTTTGTTTAATGGAGAAAAAATTGAAAAATTTTCTTTTAAAAATAAAGAAAAAATACAAAAAGCAGTTGATGTTATCAATAAAACAAAATTTAAAATTGCAGATGTGAATACAAAAATATTTAGGCGTAACCCCCTAGCCCCTTTTACAACTTCAACTTTACAACAAACTGCTTCAGGGAGATTTGGTTTTGGGGCGTCCAGAACAATGCAAATTGCACAACGACTGTATCAAGGAGTAGATATCGAGGGTGAAACTACAGGATTAATTACTTACATGAGAACTGATGGAACTAATATTTCTAAAGAGGCAATTGATGATTTTAGAAAATTCATTACTGACGATTATGGTGATAAATATTTACCAGAGACAGCTAATAGTTACACAGGAAAAAAAGCAAAAAACGCTCAAGAAGCTCATGAAGCAATTAGACCAACTAATATAAGTAGAAAACCTTCTGATATCAAAAAATATGTGAATGCAGATCAATTTAAACTCTATGAATTAATTTGGAGTAGAGCCTTATCATCTCAAATGACACAAGCAGAATTTAATAGAAATACGATCATTATTTCTTCAAATGACAATAAAATTAACTTTAGAGCTAGCGGCTCAGTAGTAAAATTTGATGGATTTCTTAAAGTGTATCAAGTTCAGGAAACTGATGAAGATGCAAAGAATATTTTGCCTGAAGTTAAAGTTGGTGAAGAAATTAGTATTCTTAAGCTTAATGATGAACAACACTTTACAGATCCACCACCACGATATTCTGAAGCTAGTTTGGTAAAAAAGATGGAGGAATTAGGCATAGGGAGACCTTCTACTTATGCTAGCATTATTTCGGTACTATCAACAAGAAACTATGTCGAATTAATTAATAAAAGATTTAATCCAACTGACAGAGGTAAGTTAATTTCAGCTTTTTTAGAAAAATTATTCTCTAAATACGTTGATTATAATTTCACTGCAGACCTAGAAAATCAGCTAGATGAAATCACTAGTGGTAAAATCGAATGGATTCAAGTTTTAGCTAATTTTTGGAAAGATTTCTACGAAAATGTTGGAAAAGTAAAAGAAAAAAGAACAAGAGAGGTATTAGATTTATTAAACGAAAGTTTAGGAGCTTTAATATTTGAAAGAAATAATGATGGTAACATTGATAGAAATTGCAAATTATATAACAAAACGTGTGTTTCTGGTGAAGGAACATTAAGTTTAAAAAATAGTTTTAGAGGAGGAGCTTTTATAGGATGTTCAAATTATCCAGAATGTAAATTTACTAGACCTCTATCTAAAGCTAAAGCTGCAGCTCAATATAATTTAGCAGAGCCTAAATTACTGGGTCAAAATGAAAAAGGTAAAGATATATATTTAAAAAATGGTAGATTTGGCCCCTACTTGCAATATGAAAAAGAAGAAGAGGAATTAGAAACAAAAAAGAAAAAAGGTAGAAAGAAAAAAAATGAAAATGAACATCTCAAAAATGTATCAATTCCAAAAGGAATTGAGGTTGATAGTGTTGATTTGGATAAAGCTAAATATTTATGTTCACTTCCAAAAGTTTTAGGTCAGCATCCTGAAAATGGTCAAGATATAACATTAAATTCTGGAAGATTTGGTCCGTATCTTAAATGTGAAAATAAATCTGCAAGACTTGAAAATGTTGAAGATCTTTTTTCAATTGGTTTGAATAGAGCTATTACATTAATTGCTGAAGCTAAACCTGGAAGGATTTCTTCTTCACTTATTAAAGATCTTGGTGAACATCCTGAAGATAAAAAACCTGTCAGAATTATGAAAGGACAATATGGTCCTTATATAAAATATAAATCTCTAAATGCAACTATACCAGAAGAAAAAGATCCAAATGAACTTACTATGGAAGAAGCGCTTATATTAATTGAAAAAAGAAAAGAATACGATAAAACTAAAAAAAAAGGTAAAAAATGAGTGAGATTGAAAATAAAATAAAAAGTTTAAATATAAATTTACCTGAACCAAAAGCACCAGTTGGAGCTTATGTTGCTACTAAGATTGTTGGAAAACTATTATATATCTCTGGTCAAGTATCTATTGATGAAAATGCAAAACTTATAACAGGTAAAATTGGAAAAGATTTAGATTTAGAGAAAGGTTACAAAGCTGCCGAAAGATGTGGTTTAAGTATTGTTGCACATGTTAAAAATGCTTGTGGAGGAGATTTAGATAAAGTTAAATCTTGTGTAAAATTAACAGGTTATGTAAATTCTACAGATGATTTCAAAAATCAACCAAAAATTATTAACGGCGCTTCAGATATTATAGCTAAAATTTTTGATAAAAAAGGTGAACACACGCGTGCTGCAGTGAGTGTGAATAGTTTACCCTTAGGAGTTGCTGTAGAAGTTGATGCAATCTTTGAAATTAATTAGTATTCGGTCTACCAACAGAATAGTATTTAATCTTATTTTTTTTCATTTCTTCGGCAGAATAAAGATTTCTTAAATCATAAACTTTAAATTTATTATTTTTTACAATCTTTTTGAAATCTATTGATTTAAATTCATCCCATTCGGTGAGTAGGACTACTAAATCTGCATCATTACAATTAGATTTTATATTATTTATGTAATTACAGTTTTTAATTTTTCTAAACTCATTTTTTTCTCCAGATGGGTCATAATATCTAACTTTCGCACCTTTTTTACATAGATAGGGTATCATTTTAAGGCTGGTGGAGTCCCGCATGTCATCAGTGTTTGGTTTAAATGTTACACCTAAAAAAGAAATTTTTTTATTTTTTAAATTTGATCCTAAAATTTTATGAACTCTTTTTGTAAGTAAATTTACTCTTTCTTGATTAGATTTAATTACTGATTTTACAACTGATAAATTTATTTTATATTTCTCTGCAGCTGATACAAGACCTTTAGTGTCTTTTGGAAAGCACGAACCACCATAAGCTGGTCCAGCACGTAAAAACCTACCACCTATTCTACTATCAGAGCCCATACCTAGTGAAATATCTTCTACATTTACTCCAGACTTTTCACATAAGTTTGCAAGTTCATTAATGAAAGTAATTTTGGTTGCAAGAAAAGCATTTGATGCATACTTTATTAATTCTGCTCCTCTTCTTGAAGTAGTATAAAATTTTGAGCCCTTATTGGTTAATGGTGTATATAGTTTTTTCATAATATTAAAGGCTTTTTTTTCGTTAGATCCAATTACAATTCTATCTGGATATCTGAAATCTCGTATTGCTTCACCTTCTCGTAAAAATTCAGGATTAGAGATTACTGTAAAAAGTTTCTTCTTTCTTTTTAAAATTTTTTCAATCTCGTCGCCTGTACCTACTGGCACAGTAGACTTTGTTACAATAATTTTTTTTCTTTTTGAATATTTTAATATTTCTTTTGTACATTTATACACAAAAGATAAATCAACTTTTATTGATCCTTTTCTTGTAGGCGTACCTACACATATGAAAATTATGTCTGATGTGTTTATAGCACTATCAATATTTGTAGTGAATGAGAGACGTTTAGCTGTAAAATTTTTTTTTATTAGTTCATCTAATCCTGGTTCATAGATTGGGGAAATTCCAGAGTTGAGTTTATCTATTTTGTTTTTATCTTTATCAACGCAAACAACTTGGTTACCTATATCAGCAAAGCAAACTCCACTAACTAGTCCAACATAACCAGTTCCTATCATGCATAATTTCATTTATTTCCCTTTAGATATTTGAATTCCTGAATTTATATATCCACTTAAAGTTCCACAATCTAAATATTTGCCCATAAAAATATTTCCAAAAAATTTATTTTCTTTTTTAATTAAGCCTTTAATTGCGTCAGTAATATGTATTTCTCTTCCTTGACCAGGTTTTAATTTTTTGATTTCACCGAAAATTTTCGTTGGCAAAATATATCTACCGATAATTGCAAAATTTGATGGCGCTTTTTTGATGCTAGGTTTCTCTACAACGTCTTTAATCTGAAAATATCTTTTTTTTTTATTTTTAATTGATAAAATTCCCCATCTTGATACTGTTTTTCTTTCAACTCTTTTCGTGGCAATTATAGATCCATTAGTTTTTTTATGTAGTCGTATCATTTCTTTAGAACAATTATTTCTTATGATTAAGTCATCAGGTAAAAGCATTAAAAAGTATTTGTTTTTAATGTATTTCTCGCATCTTAAAACTGCATCACCTGTACCTTTTGGTTTATTCTGATAAACAAATTTTATCATTTTTTGATATCTTTTTATTTTTTTGAATTCTTCAATAAGTCTTTTATCTTTTTTCTTTTTTATTATTTTTTTATAAAAATTGTCGTTAAAAAAATATTTTTTTATTGATAGTTTTTTTTTTGAAATTATAAATATGAATTCTTTCACACCTGCATCAATACATTCCTCTAATATATATTGTAAATTTGGTTTACCATTGATGGGCATTAACTCTTTTGGCATTACACTTGTCAAAGGTAGCATTCTAGTCCCTAATCCTGCTAATGGAATAATGGCTTGTTTTATCATATGATTCTTATAATAGTTATTATCATTGCTTGATAGAAATGAAAATATTTAAAGATAAAAATGCCCTTCAGAAAGAGATTTTAAAAACTAAAGGGATATCGTTTGTGCCTACAATGGGTGGATTACATAAAGGGCATATTTCATTAATCAAACAATCTAAAAAATCTAAGTTTAAAACTTTAGTCTCTATTTTTGTCAATCCTAAACAATTTAATAAAAAAAGCGATTTTAGGTCTTATCCTAGAAATATAAAAAAGGATATAAAACTACTTAAGAAATTGAAAATTGATTACTTATATATTCCAACGTTTAAAGACATTTACGGGTTTAGAACTAAGAACAAAGTTTTTTTAGATAAATCTTCAAAAGAATTATGTGGTAAATTTAGGAAAGGTCATTTTGAGGGTGTTTTAAATGTAGTAAACAGATTTATAGAAATAATTAAACCAAGATATATCTTTTTAGGAAAAAAAGATTATCAGCAGCTGTATCTAATTAAAAAACACATCAAAAAAAGAGAAATTAAATCAAAAATAATTGAATGCAAAACTATAAGAGAAAATAATGGTGTAGCTTGTTCTTCAAGAAATTTAAATCTTAGCAGAAGTCAAATGAAAATTGCATCTAATATTTTTTATTATCTCAGGAACTTAAAAAAAAAAATAAAAAAAAATTATAGTTTATTTAAGATTAATAAAATAAAAAAAGAATTAACAAAACTAGGTGCAAATAAAATAGACTACTTAGAAAATTATAATATAAAAAGTTTTAAAAAAATCAAAAACACTAATAAAAAATATAATTTGTTCTTTGCTTACTACATTAAAAAAGTAAGATTAATTGATAATATCTAATTTAAAAAATAAAAAGATCCTAATCCTAGAAAAGAAAGAAATCCAATAACATCTGTGATTGTTGTTACAAAAACACTTGAAGCTAAAGCAGGATCGATATTTAATTTTTTTAATGATACTGGAACTAAAATTCCAAACAATCCTGCAACAATCATGTTCAAGACCATTGAAATACCAATCAATAATGAAAGATTTAATTCTTTAAACCATAATTGAACTATTATTGCAGTTATTATTGCAAAAATTATGCCATTTAAAATACCAATCAAAAATTCTTTACCAACCACTCTATTAAAATTACTTTTTGATAATTCTTTAGTAGCTATTGCGCGTATAGTAACTGCTAAGGTTTGCATCCCAGCATTTCCCCCCATTGAGGCAACTATAGGCATAAGAAAGGCTAAAGCTACCATTTGTTCAATTGAAGCTCCAAAAAAACTTATAACCCAAGTAGCAAGTAAAGCTGTAAATAAATTTAATAATAACCAATTAAATCTTCTTTTTGTTTTAAGCATAACACTATCGGTAATTTCTTCATCACCTACACCTGCTAAACGTAAAGCATCTTCTTCTGCCTCTTCTTGAACAACAGTCACAACGTCATCAGCTGTAATCATACCTACTAATTTATTTTCTTTATTAACTACCCCCGCAGAGACTAAGTTATAATTTTCAAAAGTAAGACCAACTTCTTCTTTATCCATATTAACTGAAATTAAGACTGGCATTTCTTTCATTATAGAGTTCATTTTTAAATCTCTAGATGTTCTTAATACTCTTGATGATGGGACAGTCCCAATTGGTTTAAAGTCATTATCTACAATAAATATTTCTAAGAATTCTTCCGGTAAATCTTTTTCTTCTCTCAAATAATCTATAGTTTGTCCTACAGTCCAATTACTTGGTACTGCTGTAAATTCTCTTTGCATAATTCTTGCAGCAGAGTCCTCGGGATAACTTAATCCCTCTTGAAGTAAAAATTTATCTTTTGGGGGAAGTTTTTCTAAAACTTTTTCTTTTACTTCCTTTGGTAAGTTTTCAACAATTTTAATTGCGTTATCAGACTCTAATCTTTTTATTATTTTAATAAGGGAGTCTATAGAAAGTAATTGTAAAACTTCACTTTGAATTGATTCATTTAATTCAATAAAAATTTCTGGATCAATATTAAATGACTCGATTTCAATTAATTTATTTCTTATGTCGGGATTTAAATTTTCAATTAAATTAGCAACATCAGCTTCATGTAGGTCTTTTAAAGTTTGATTTATGAATTCAACATTTCTATTCTCAATATTTTGCGTAAAAGTAGTAATAAATTCTTTATTAAAATCCAAATTGACTTTTTTTGCCTCTCGTGATTTTGGTAAAGTCATAAATACCTCTATAAGTTTTTTTGAGACTAATAGTCTATATAATGATAAAATTCAAATTAAATGAGTATAGAAATTAAAATTAGCAAAAAAAGAATACCTTATAAAATGGCAATGCTTTATCTCAATAAAAGAGTTGAGGAAGTAAAAAATGGTACAAATAGAGAATTATTATGGATCTTGGAGCATCCAACTACTTATACGGCCGGTGTAAGTTTTAACGAAAAAGAAATAATCGATAAAAAAATAAAAGTAGTTAAATCAAATAGAGGAGGTAAAATTACATTGCATAACCCTGGACAAAAAATTATTTACTTTGTCATTGATTTAAACAGAAGGAAAAAGGACATAAGAAAATTTATAAATTCAATAGAAAAAAGTATAATACAATTTTTAAAAAGTTTTAAAGTTCAGTCAAAAAACGATAGGAAAAATATAGGTATTTGGGTTAAAGATAAAAAAATTGCAGCAATAGGTATTAGAGTATCTAGATGGGTAGCTTATCATGGTTGTTCAATAAATATTTCGAATAATTTAAATCAATATTTAAAAATTATTCCTTGTGGTTTAGATAATAAAAAAGTTACTTCTCTTTCTAAATTGATTTCTGTAAAACCTAAAAAATTTGAAAATAATTTAGCAAATATTTTTATTAAAAATATCAACAGTATTTAAAGATTTTTTTTAAGAAAATCTTCAAATAGGTTATTGTATTTAGCCTTGAAATTATATTGAACATTATTAATCATGAATTTTATTTTATATGCATGTAACATAAGATTTTTGGTTTTTATTCTTTTCCTATCATTTAAAAAATATTTATCGTCACCTATTATTGGACATCCAATTTTAAGTAATTGTTTTCTTAATTGGTGTTTTCTTCCAGTAATTGGATTCAACTCCAAGTAAGAATAGCCTTCGTTCGTCTTAACTATCTTCAGATTTGATATAGCTTTCTGAAAAATTTTTTTATTATTTTCATAATAAATTAAATCATCTTTCATCACCTTTATCGACTTGTCGACTTTTCCATATACTATCGCTAAATAAGTTTTATGTATTTTCCTTATCCTAAAAAGCGAAGTAAATAATTGAGCATATTTTCTATTTTTAGCAATTATCAAAACTCCAGATGTCTCTTTATCTAATCTATGAACAATGAAAGGTTTTGAGTTTTCAAAATATTTTGAATTCTTTAATATATCAATAATGTTTTTAAATGATTTTGTACCTGATTGAACTGGTATTCCTGTTGGTTTATTAATTACTATAAAATTTTCATTATCTTCTATTACATAATCATTATAGGTACTTATTTCTTTTTTTTTAGGTAAATATTTAATTTTTTCTTTTTTATTTGCTGGTTTTAATTTAGAAATATCGTAAATTTCAATTAAATCACCAGTTTGAAGTCTATAAGATGATTTGGTTTTTTTTTTATTAACTTTAACTTTATTTTGCCTTAGTATTTTTTCAAACAAAGAATGAGGTAAATTAATAATTTTATTTTTAAACCATTTGTCAAGACGCGAGTCATGATACTCATCATCTATAGTATATGATTTAGGCATGAAGGCTTAATTTATTTACTTGCTATTTTTGGCTCTGGCTGAGTTTCTTTTTTTTTATTTTTTGTTTCAGCTTTTTTTGGTTTATCAATTTTTTTTGCTTCAGGGTTTCTATCAACTAGTTCAATAACTGCCATTGGTGCATCATCTCCAGTTCTAAAACCAGCTTTTAAAACTCTAGAATAACCACCTTTTCTAGAACTGTATCTCTTAGAAAGTTCGCCAAACACTTTAGTTACAGATTTTTTATCTTGTAATTTAGAAAAAAGTCTTTTTTTATTACTTAAATCTTTTTTTTTTCCTATTGTTATTACTTTATCAATTTGAGGCTTTAATTCCTTTGCTTTAGGCAAGGTAGTAATAATTTGTTCATACTTAATTAAAGAGTTAAGCATATTTTTAAATAAAGCTTTTCTATGCTCGCTAGTTTTATTAAGTTTTCTATAACCTACTGCGTGTCTCATTAGTAGTTATTTTCCTCTAATTTTTTAGATAGTTCAGCAATGTTATCTGGCGGCCAATTAGGTATTTCCATACCAAGGTAAAGAGACATCGTATTTAAAACTTCTTTAATTTCATTTAAAGATTTTCTCCCAAAGTTTGGTGTTCTTAACATTTCTGGCTCTGTTTTTTGTACCAAATCACCAATATAAATAATATTATCGTTTTTAAGGCAGTTCATTGATCTCACTGAAAGCTCCAGTTCTTCAACTCTTTTTAATAAATTTCTGTTAAATTCAGGTTCTGCAGCTTTTACCTCTTTTACAACTTCTTGAGGATCTTCAAAGTTAACAAACATTGATAATTGATCTTGAAAAATTCTAGCTGAATAAGCTATTGCGTCCTCTGCATCTACTGTTCCATTTGTTTCAACTGTCATTACAAGTTTGTCATAATCTAAAGCGCTTCCGGCCCTAGTATTTTCGACTGAAAATGATACTTTTTTCACCGGGCTAAATAAAGAATCTATTGATATCAGTCCAAGTGGGCTATCCTCAGATTTATTTTTTGGGGCTTGTACATATCCTTTCCCTGTACTCACCATTAATTCCATATGAAAGTTTGTTTTTTCATCTAAATTACATATTGTTTGTTCTGGGTTCAAAATTTCAACTTCAGGTACTAAGGTAATATCTTTTGCTTTTACTTCTTTTGGACCTTTAATATCTAGAATAATTTTTTTTGGATTAGAGGATGAAGATTTAATGGCTAAGTTTTTTACATTCAAAACAATATCAGTTACATCTTCTCTTACTCCTTTAATGGAAGAAAACTCATGAAGAACTCCATCAATTTGTATCGCGGTTACAGCGGCTCCTTGAATAGAGGACAAAAGTATTCTTCGTAAAGAGTTTCCTATAGTTTGCCCGAAACCTTTTTCAAGTGGTTCGGCAACTACTTTTGCGATTGTTTTATCTTCGTTGCTACTGATATCAAGCTTGTTTGGTTTTATTAAAGCTTTCCAGTTTTTATCTATTATGTTTGACGTAGTTTGCATTTTATACTCTCCTTCTTTTAGGTGGTCGCGCACCGTTATGTGGCATGGGTGTTGTATCTTTAATTGATAAAATTTTAAAACCTCTTGATTGTAACGATCTTAGTGCTGTTTCTCTACCTGATCCTGGCCCTTTGACTTGAACAGTTAATGTTCTCAGCCCTTGCTCAAATGCTTTTGCTCCAGCGTCGTCTGCAGCAACTTGTGCGGCATATGGTGTTGATTTTCTTGATCCCTTAAAACCTTTTGCACCTGCAGATGACCAAGAAACGACGTTTCCACTTTCATCAGCTATAGAAATAATCGTATTATTAAATGTTGAATAAACATATGCTATCCCTGAAGTAATATTTCTTTTAATTTTTTTCTTTTTTTTTAAATTTGAAGATTTAGGTGTTTCGGTTTTCTTTAAATCGTTTTTTTTTTCACTTTTATCTTTATCTTTTAATTTATTCATACTTATTTATTTTTTAAGAGGTGTTAATTTTTTCCCTGCGATTGCTATTGCTTTCCCTTTTCGAGTTCTTGCATTGCATTGAGTTCTTTGTCCTCTAACTGGTAATTTTTTTTTGTGTCTAGAACCTCTATAACAAGCTAGATCAACTAATCTTTTAATATTAACTGAAACTTCTCTTCTTAAATCTCCTTCAACCTTATAATTGGCATCAATAAATTCTCTTATTTTTAATACCTGTTCTTCACTCAAATCATTTACACGTTTAGATTCTGGAATATTTAAAGATTTACATATTTTTTTTGAAGAAAAGGGACCGATGCCATGAATATATGTTAATGCAATACTTACGACTTTATTTTGTGGAATGTTTATTCCTGCTATACGAGCCATATATTAAATGAGTTTAAGTTTCCTGCGTATTTATATTGTGTAATTATTTAAAGTCAACCCTTGATAGCCTCAATTAACCCGCTAATTTCAATATTTATTTCTTCAATTGGTGCCTCACCGTTTATAACCTTAAGTAATTTGCGTTGCTTGTAATAACTAATGACTGACTTTGATGAGCTTTCATAAGTTTTATATCTTTTTATTGCGATTTCTTCATTATCATCTGCTCTTTTTTCTTGAGACTGTCTTTCCAAAATTCTTTGTTTAACAGTTTCAAGACTTACGGATAATTTGAGAACAATATCGATTTTTTGATCATATTTAAAAAGTAAATTATCCAAATTTTTTGCTTGTATTATGGTTCTAGGATAACCATCAAATATAATCTTATTTTTAAAAGTATTGTTTGAAACAAATTTTTCTATTAAATTTCCAACTATATCATCTGACACAAGTTCTCCTGAGCTCATAATTGTAGAAATTTTAGAACCTAACGCTGTTTTATTTTTGATTTCATTTCTTAAAAGATCTCCCGTGGAAAGTTGGTGTAATTTGTATTTTTCTACAATAAATTTAGATTGTGTTCCTTTACCAGCACCTGGAGGTCCAAATATGACTATGTTCATTCAATCTTATTATTTACCAAATTTTGTTTTTTTTATTAAAGACTCATATTGAGAGCTCATTAATCTTGTCTGAACTTGAGTGACTGTATCCATTGCAACAACAACTACGATTAAAATTGAAGTTCCACCTAAGTAAAAAGGTATAGGATATTTTGCAATTAGAAATTCTGGCATTAAACAAACAAACGTTAAATATAATGAACCAACAGTAGTTAATCTTATAAGGATAGTGTCGATATACTCCGCAGTTCTTTCTCCAGGTCGTATACCAGGAATGTATCCACCATATTTTCTCAAATTTTCTGCAGTTTCTTTAGGATTAAAAACAATTGACGTGTAAAAAAAAGAGAAAAATATTATCCCTGATGCATATAGTAACATGTATAGTGGTTGACCCTGAGTAAACATAGATGAAATTTTTAAAAATGTGTCTGACTCAGCGAAACCAAAGTTTGATACAGTTATCGGAAGTAATAATAATGCAGAAGCAAAAATAGCTGGTATTACCCCTGCAGTATTTATTTTTAAAGGCAGATGAGAAGACTCCCCGCCATACATTTTATTGCCTACTTGTCTTTTTGGGTAATTAATTAGAATTTTTCTCATTGCTCTCTCAAAAAACACAATAAATAGTACAGTAAAAATTACTAAAACAAATATGCCAACTATCATTAATGCTGAAAGAGCACCTGTTCTTCCAAGTTCAAAAGTGGATGCTAAAGCTCTTGGAATTTCTGCTACTATTCCAGAAAAAATAATTAAGGAAATTCCATTTCCTACACCTCTTAAAGTAATCTGCTCTCCTAACCACATCAAAAATGTTGTTCCAGCAACAAGAGAAATAGTAGTAATCACTTTAAATTTAATTCCTGGCTCAATAACAAGATTTCCTGCGTTTTCTAATCCTACAGAAACTCCGTAACCTTGCAGACACGCTATTAAAACTGTTCCATATCTAGTAATTTGAGTAATTTTTTTCCTTCCAATCTCGCCTTGTTCTTTTAAATTTTTAAAATAATCTGAAACTCCTGTGAGCAGTTGAACAATAATTGATGAAGATATGTATGGCATTATTCCTAATGCAAATATTGCCATTCTTGTAACGGCCCCACCAGAAAACATATTAAACATACCTAATAGTCCTTTTTGACTTGACGCCATAATTTCCTTTAAAGCATTAGGGTCTATTCCAGCTAAAGGCACATAAGTTCCTAAACGATAAATGATTAAAATTAGAATTGTAAAAAATATTCTATTTTTTAAATCTTTAGCTTGACTAAAGGCTCCTGCAGTATTTAGAGTTTCACTGGACATATAAAATTATTTCTTTGTAATTGTAATTTTACCGCCAACTTTTTGAACTTTTTCTAGGGCATTTTTTGAGGCAAAATTAGCTATAATTTCAATATTTTTCTTAATTTCTCCGGAACCTAAAATTTTAAGCTTTAAGTATTTTTTATTAATTAATTTTTTTTCTTTAAGGATTTTAAGATCAATAGAATTTTGTAATTTATTTTGAGATTTATCAAACATTCTTTGAATACTAGATAAATTTAAAGCTGCTATTTTGTTTTCCTTTACAGATTTAAATCCTCTTTTAGGTAATCTTCTGTATAACGGCATTTGTCCACCTTCAAAACTTTTTATAGAAACACCAGATCTTGATTTTTGACCTTTATGTCCTCTTGAGGAAGTTTTTCCTTTTCCCGAACCAATACCTCTACCAACTCTAATTTTCCTCTTATTACTTTTAATTAGTTTATTTAATTGCATTAATTAGCCTCTCTTTTAATAATAATATCAGAAATTTTTTTACCTCTAATTGCTGATAATATTTTCGGTGAGTTTTGTGATTTTAAACCATTTATACATGCTTTTAATACATTATGTGGATTTGAAGAACCTAAAGATTTTGCTACTACATCTTGAATACCTAAAACTTCACAGACTGATCTGATTGCCCCGCCAGCAATTATGCCTGTACCAGAAGGTGCTGCTCTTAAAAAAACTTTTCCTGATCCGTTTTTGCCTGTCACGTCATGATGTAAAGTTCTGCCCTCTTTTAAAGGTATTTTTATTAAACTTCTTTTTGCTAGATCTGTCGCTTTTTTGATGGCATCTGGGACTTGTTTAGATTTACCTTGGCCAATACCAATTGAGCCATTTTGATTACCTACTACAACCAGTGCAGCAAATCCAAACCTTCTACCACCCTTTACTACTTTGGTAATTCTATTTATTGCAACAAGCTTTTCCTTAATATCGCTCTCTGTTTTCTTAATTTCTGTCATTAAAATTTCAATCCATTCTTTCTAAGGGTTTCAGCAAAACTTTTTACTCTTCCATGATATTTATAAGAACCTCTGTCAAAATAAACTTTATCAATATTTTTTTCCCTAGCACGCTTAGCTAAAATTTCTCCGATTAAATTGGATTTTTCTTTTTTATTCATTTTTTTTAATTTAATTTCTTTTTCAATCGAAGATGCAGAAACAATCGTTTTTTTTTGCACATCATCGATTATTTGAGCAGAAAGATGATTTAAAGATTTTGTAACAGAAATTCTGAGTTTGTTTAAATTTACTTTTCTCAACTTTTTTCTATTTCTTAATTTTCTCTTGATTTTATTA
>CACHCL010000002.1 GCA_902578315.1 uncultured Pelagibacteraceae bacterium | reverse complement strand
TTTCATGAGAATATTTGTGAAAACAACTAATCCCATAATCAATTTATTTAAGTTTATAACTCCAAGTTTTTTATTTGGTCCCTTTATAGCTTTGTATGTTGCATGGTTCTTTTATCTGTTTAGATTCTATGCAATGCCTTACATTTTGGGTTATGATGTCTGGGGAATGCTCGCTTTTCCATTAGAAAGTGATTTTTCAAGACAATTATATCAACTGTTTAATTAAGCTTATTTTTTGACAAAGTTAAGTATTAAAATATATATAAGGAATGACTGTTCCAATCAAAATTTCACCATCTATTCTATCAGCTGATTTCAGCAAATTAGGCGATGAAGTTATTTCTTTAGAAAAAGCTGGTGCAGATTATATTCATATAGATGTTATGGATGGGCACTTTGTTCCAAATCTAACGATCGGTCCTGAGGTTATTAAAAAACTTAGACCTTTAACAAATAAGACATTTGACGTTCATTTAATGATTTCCCCAGTTGATAAATTTATAAATGATTTTGCTGCAGCTGGTGCAGATATAATTACCTTTCATCCTGAAGCTACAAAGAACACTTCAAAAACTATTGAATTAATAAAAGCAAAAAATAAAAAAGTTGGTATTTCTCTTAAACCAAAATCTAGTATTGATCTTATCTTAGATTATCTAGATGAAATCGATTTAGTTTTAATCATGAGTGTTGAACCAGGTTTTGGAGGGCAGAAGTTTATGCCAGAAGTTTTAGAAAAAACTAAGAAGATTAAGGAAATTATTGATAAAAAGAAATTAAACATTGATATTGAAATTGATGGAGGAATAAATTTTGAGAATTGTAATTTAGTAAAGGAAGCTGGTGCAAATATTATTGTTTCAGGTTCAACTATCTTTAAAGAAAATAAAGGTGATTTAAAAAAAAATATAGAAATTCTGAAAAAAAGTTAATAGATGTTTGGCTTTAAAGGTGCCTATTATTATTTCGTAGCTATTCAAATAACATTAATAAAGTTTTTAAAAAAGATCTATTTCACTACAAACCACTATAACAATTCTTTGAAATCAAAAATACCTGTCCAAGTTTATTTTAATCCTAACCCATACTTGCTCTCTTTAATTTCTTCGTATGAAAAAAAGTCTTTTAAAATCAACGAGATAAGCCCAAATGATTTTTGGCTTAAAGGCAGGAATAAAAATATAGAAAATCATCATAATTTTTTATGGTTGAATTTAATTGACAGGAAAATAGATGCAAAAAATATTCAGAAAATTATTTATCTTTGGATGTTTAAATATTCAAAATTCAAAAAAGGAATTTGGGAAACATCTACCTTGAGTTCTAGGGTCATTAGTTGGATTCTGAATATTGATATAATAATTAACAATGGGACGTTTGATTTTAAAAAAAATTTTTTTCAGAATATTATAGTTCAATGTAACCACTTAAAAAAAAATTTTCGATTTGAAAAGGATATGACTAAAAAAGTGGAAATACTTACTGCTTTAATTCTTTCAGGTATTGTGTTTAAAGAGTATGAAGAAAATTATAAAGTCGCAATTTCAGAATTAGAAAAATTAATTAAGTCAAATTTTGACAGTGAGGGATTTCCATTGACTAGAAATCCTGATGATCTTATGTTTTTTACAAAGTATTTTGTGCTTTGTCATGAAAGTATTGTGGAAGCCCAGCAATATAAACCTGAGTTTTTAGATGACATAATTAACAAAAGTTTAAAATGCATAAAAAAATTAAGGAATCCATTAAATCAACTCCCACTTTTTAATGGTGGATCTGAAAACACTTTAGAAAGCTTTGATAAATATCTTGAAAATTTAAAGATCGACAAACAATTCATAGTTGGAAAAATATTTCATGCAAAGTCTAAACAACAAGAACTTTATTTAGATATTGGAAGTCCTCCTGCAAAAAATTTCTCAAGAAATTATCAATCTGGCCCGCTATCATTTGAGTATTTTTTGGATGGAGTTAAAATTATTACTAATTGCGGGTTTGGTAAAAAAATTTCTTCAAAAGCAGAGTTGATAAGTAGGCTTACTGCAAGTCAGTCAACGCTTACTATTAATGATACTAGTATAACCAAATTTGAGAGAAATAAATTTATTAATAGAACATTTGGAAATTCAATAAATAATTTTTTTAAAACAGACGATATAAACATTAAGAATGAAAAAAATTTAATTGGTTGTTCCGCATCACATAACGGATATGAAAAATATTTTAATTGTATACATAAAAGAGAAATTTATTTGGATAATGTAGATAATAAATTGTTAGGCATTGATCATATTTTAAAAAAAAGTGATGGTATACCTATTAGATATGTTCTAAGATTTCATCTAAACCCTCAGCTTACAGCTGTGAAAACTATGAGTGGTAATAGCGCTTTAATTCAAATTTCTAAGAATAAATCTTTAATTTTCACAATTAAAGATGAAATTCTTAAAATCGAAAAAAGTATTTTTTTAGGGGGTAAAAAAATTCTAGATAATACTTGTATATCTATCTCTGGTAATTTAGTTAATAAAAATAAATCTTTTAATTGGGAAATTAAAAAAAAAATATAATGAATTTTAAAATCAAAAATGCCTTAATATCTGTTTCCGATAAAGAAAAAATTATATCATTACTGAAAATTTTCAAAAAATATAAGATTAATGTTATTAGTTCTGGTGGAACTTATAAAGCTATTAAGAAATTGGGTTACAAATGTACTGAGTTATCAGATTATACAGGTTTTAAGGAAATGCTTGATGGAAGAGTAAAGACACTTCATCCTAAGATACACGCGGGAATATTACATGACCGAAAAAATAAGAGTCACAGGAATGAGATGTCTAAACAGAAGTTTCCACCAATTGATTTGATTGTGGTAAATTTTTATCCATTTCAAAAAGTAGTGACTACAACTAGTAATCCGAATCATGTAATAGAGAATATCGATATTGGTGGCCCAACAATGGTTAGAGCTGCAGCTAAAAATTTTAAAAATGTTGCAATTATAACTAGTAAAAATGATTACGCTTATCTTATTGATGAATTAAAAAAGTATAAAGGTAAAACAAGTCTCAATTTTAGAGAAATCATGTCATCAAAGGCTTTCGGTTTAACTGCTTATTACGATGCTATGATAGCTAATTGGTTTAATGAAAAATTGAACATTGAATTCCCAGAAAGAAAAACCATTTTTGGAAGAAAATTAAAAAAACTCAGGTATGGTGAAAATCCCCATCAAAAGTGCTCGATCTATGTAAATGATTATAACGACAAAAGTCTAGGATTTTCCCAATTACAAGGCAAAGAACTTAGTTTTAATAATTATAGTGACATATTTTCATCGCTAGAATTGCTAGATACTTTAAAGGGCGGTGCTGGAACAGTAATTGTAAAACATTCTAATCCATGTGGTGTTTCAAAAAATAAAAACCCATTAGTTTCTTTCAAAAATGCACTTTCTTGTGATCCGGTTAGTGCTTTTGGCGGAGTGATTGCATGTAATTACAAATTAAACAAAAAAATTACATCAGAGATGTCAAAATATTTCATCGAAGTAATAGTGGCCAAAGGTTTTGATAAGGAGGCATTAAGTATTTTGAAAAAGAAAAAAAATTTGCGATTGATAGATATTTCTAAATATAAACTAAAAAACGTTTATTCAATTAAAAATTTTAACAAGTCTTTTGTTATACAAAATAAAGACAAGGTAATTCTAGATAGAAAAAAACTTAAATGTGTCACTAAACTTAAACCAACTAAAAAGGAACTAGCTGAAATTGAGTACGCATTTAATATAAGCAAATATGTTAAATCAAATGCAATTGTCCTCTGTAATAATTTTTCTACTATCGGTATAGGCGCTGGTCAGCCAAGTAGACTTGATAGTTGTAAAATTGCTATTGAGAAGGCTAAACAATTTAAAGCTGACAAGATTAAAGACTCCATAGCTGCCTCAGATGCTTTTTTTCCTTTTCCAGACGGTATTAAAACTTTAATTAAAGCAGGTGTTAAAGTTATTGTTCAACCTGGAGGTTCTATTAGAGATCAAGAGGTTATTAAAACAGCTAACAAAGCTAGAGTAAAAATGCTTTTTACTGGAATAAGACATTTTAACCATTAATCAATTTTGTCAATTTTAGCTGCTAAAACAAAGTCACTTTCGGCTAAACCTTTTATGGCGTGAGTAAAAATTTTAATTTTACAATAGCCCCAGCCAAAAGATATATCTGGATGGTGATTTTCAATTTCAGCAATATCGCCAACTTTATTAATAAACTTTTGACTTTCTTTAAAATTTTTAAAAGAGAATTCTTTAATTAAATAAAAATTTCCATCATCATTTTTAACATCCCATCCATCGACTTTTTTAAGATACTTGTGGATTTGGCTTTTATCAAAAGCGGGTATATTTCCCTCACAAGGAACACATTTTTTATTTGCTAAATCACTCATATTTAATGGAGCGGGCAAAGGGACTTGAACCCTCGACCTTCTCGTTGGCAACGAGACGCTCTACCACTGAGCTATGCCCGCAAATTTACTAGATTATAGTATACGATTATTAGAGTGGTCAACCTTAATAAAATGTCACTATCGCTAAGGTGAAATTTTTATTATAATAACAATTATGAAATCTTTTCCTGCTGTGATTCCAGTTTTTCCACTTAGTGGCGTGATCTATTTTCCGAAAACAAATCTTCCACTAAACATTTTTGAAAAAAGATATTTAGACCTTGTGAATGATACTTACAATAAAGATAAGCTAATGGGAATGGTGCAATCTCAAAGAAAAGGAGATGAAGTTTATAAGGTCGGTTGTCTTGGAAAAATAAGTGATTTACAAAAAAGTAATGATGGTAGAATTCTTATAAACCTTACAGGGATAACTAGGTTCAAAATTTTACAAGAAATAGATAACAAAAAATTATATAGAGAATTCAAAGTTGATTATAAGAATTATGAGCAAGATTTAAAAGAAACCGCAGATGAACAAAATACTGAGAGTTTAATGAACAAAGCTAAAATATTTTTCAAAAAAAATGGATTATTATTAAATTGGAGAGAGTTTGAAAAATTAGATAAAACCCAAAGAATAAATACACTTTCAATGATTTCTCCTGTCACGAACGAGGAAAAACAAAAACTTTTAGAATCTCTCACTATAAAAGATAAAATTGATAATTTAGAAAATATTATTAGTTTTTATCTGCACAATGTAAACTTCGACAATCAAACTGTTCAATAGACTAACTTGCAGATTTATTCATAGAATCGAAAAAATCTGAATTGTTTTTTGTATTTTTCAGTTTTGAAATTAAAAATTCAATTCCGTCCATTGTTCCCATGGGGCTAATTATTCTTCTTAAAACATTCATTTTTGATAATTCATCTTTCGCAAATAGCAATTCTTCTCTTCTTGTTCCGGATCTAGTAATATCAAGTGCAGGATAAATTCTCTTATCGGCAACTTTTCTATCTAAAATTAATTCAGAATTACCTGTACCTTTGAACTCCTCAAAGATTACTTCATCCATTCTACTACCAGTGTCTATAAGAGCGGTTGAAATTATTGTAAGAGATCCTCCTTCTTCAACGTTTCTAGCTGCTCCAAAAAACCTTTTTGGTCGCTGAAGCGCATTAGCATCCACACCACCGGTTAAAACTTTTCCAGAACTAGGAATTACAGCGTTGTATGCTCTTCCAAGTCTAGTAATTGAGTCTAGCAAAATTACAACATCTTTTTTATGTTCAACAAGTCTCTTAGCTTTTTCAATTACCATCTCTGCGACAGCTACGTGTCTTGAGGCTGGCTCATCAAATGTTGAAGCAACTACTTCACCCTTAACAGATCTTTGCATGTCAGTGACCTCCTCGGGTCTTTCGTCAATTAGCAATACCATTAAATAACACTCTGGATGATTCGCTGTAATTGATTGTGCTATATTTTGAAGGATGATTGTTTTTCCTGCTCTAGGAGGCGAAACTATAAGCGATCTTTGACCTTTGCCAATAGGACTTACAAGATCAATCAGTCTTGCTGTATTATCAGGTTTTTTTTCTACTTTTGTCGTTTCTACTTCTAATTTGATTCTCTCATTTGGGTAGAGCGGTGTTAAATTATCAAAAGCGATCTTGTTTTTTCCTTTATCTGGATCATCAAAATTTATTTTATTAACTTTTAAAAGAGCAAAGTATCTCTCAGCATCTTTTGGGCCTCTGATCTCACCTTCTACGGAATCGCCTGTCCTTAAACCAAATCTTCTTATTTGACTAGGACTGACGTAAATATCATCTGGGCCAGGTAAATAATTAGACTCTATGGCTCTAAGAAATCCAAACCCGTCTTGCAACACTTCTAGAACTCCTGTGGCGGTGATTTGCTCATTTCTTTCAGCTAGTTTTTTTAAAATAGCAAAAAGTATTTCTTGCTTACGCAATGTGCTAGGATTTTCAATTCCAAGCTTTTCGGCTTCGCTAATTAGTTCTGCAGGATTTTTTTGCTTTAATTCTTGTAAATTCATGTGATTTTTTTTTAAGAAGAGAATTTAAATATAGGACTTTTTATTAAAAAATCAACCCTTAATTATAAAGGCTTAAAAATTACAACAAATATAACTACAACGAGTATAATAGTTGGAATTTCATTATAAATACGAAAAAATTTTGAGGTTTTTTGATTACTGTCTAATGCGAAATCATTAAGATATTTTCCTAAGCTAAAATGATAAAATGTTAAAATTACAACTAATATGATTTTAATTTGCATCCATAATTCTGAAAAAGACGAAAAACCTATGCTATGTATTAAAGCTAAGCCAAAGATCCAGGATAGTAACATAGCGGGCATCATTATATAATTGTAAAGCTTTCGTTCCATTATTTTAAAAACTTCTTTTTGTGAATCATGATTAGCTTCTGAATGGTAAACAAATATTCTTGGTAAATATAAGAGGCCAGCCATCCAAGATATGACTGCTATTAAATGTAAAGATTTAAAAAACAAATATAAGTTCATTTACAAAAATTTATTAATTAATTTAGTGAAAAGATTGATATGATCTTCGTTGTCATTTAAACAAGGAACAGTATCAAAATTTTCTCCTCCTTTATCAATAAAACTTTCCCTGCCCTGAATATTTATTTCTTCTAGTGTCTCCACGCAGTCCGAGGCAAAACCTGGGCAAATTACTAGTAAATTCTTAATTCCCTTTTCGGGCAAATTTTCTAGGGTTTTATCGGTATATGGAGTTAGCCATTCTTGAGGCCCAAACCTCGACTGAAAAGTAGTTTGAATTTCTATCTTTTTAAATTTTTCTTTCATAAGTCTTGTGGTTTTATGACAATAGCAATGATAAGGATCGCCTTTTTCAAAATAGGATTTAGGAATGCCATGGTAGGACGAAACAATTAAATCGGGTTTCCAGTTTATCTCACTAATTTTTTTCTCAATACTGTTTACTAAAGCATTTATATATAAGGGCTCACTCTCATAGTGTGGAATAATCTGAAGACTTGGTTGCCATCTCATTTTCATCAAGGATCTATATACTTCATCACAAACTGTTGCTGTAGTTGCGGCTGCATATTGAGGATACAAAGGTAAAATAATCAAATTTTCGCAGCCTTGTTCTTTTAGGTTGTTTAACCTTGATTTAATGCTTGGGTTTCCATATCTCATCGCAAAATCTACAATTGTTTTCTCATTTCCAATTTTCTTTCTAAGTTTGTCCGATTGATTTTTTGTAAAATGCAGTAGAGGAGACTCGTTAGTCTCTTTTAACCATATTTGTTTATACGCATGTGCAGTTTTGGATGGTCTGAAAGTTAATATAAATAAATTTAGTATTATTTGCCATATTACTGGGTTGACCTCGATAACTCTTCTGTCCGATAGAAACTGTTTTAAATATTTCCTTATATCCCACCAGCTTGTAGAATCTGGGGTACCAAGATTAATTATTAGGACACCGGTTTTTCCAAACTTTACTTTTGGGTGATCTCTATCCATCAAAATTCCTATAAAACTTTATTAATGTTTCTACTTTAACAGGATCAGTTTGCGGAAGTATACCATGGCCTAAATTAAAAACATAAGGGATATCTTTAAATGTTTGAATGTATTTGGTCGCTGCTTTTATAATTTCATCCTCAGTTTTTAGTAAAATTTTGGGATCAAGACCTCCTTGTAATACTACATTTTTTAATTTTTCCTTTGCCCATTTTGGATCTATTTCAGGGTCTATATTGATACCATCTGGTTTAACAAATTCATTAAATTTCTTATATTTATCTTTTATTCCTTTGGGGAAACAAATGTTAGATATTTTTTCTTTTTTGCAAAATTCAACAATTTTTGCATTAGGTAAATAGCAAAATTTTTCAATTTCGTTATGTGGAATTAATCCAGCCCAAGAGTCGAAAATTTGAACAACATCAGCACCAGCATTGATTTGGTTTTTTATGTGAATACATAAATAATTAACAAGTTCTAATATAACATCATTTACTTTAAAATTTTTATTATTTAAGAGACTTAGATTAATTTTCCCTTCGACATCTTTAATGTTCAACATATAAACTAGCAAAGTCCACGGTGCTCCAATGAACGAAATGAGAGATTTTTTTTTATCTAAATTTTTTCTTGTAATATCAATAGCTTTATAAACGGGAGCTAGGTTTTTTGAGAATTTTTCTTTAGTATTTTTTAAATATTTAATATCAAAATTATTTAACCTTGGTCCATGATTTTTAATAAACTTAACTTCTTGTCCTAATGCATACGGGACCATTAAAATATCTGAGAATATAATTGCTGAATCTAAGTTAAATCTTTTAATAGGTTGTAGAGTTATTTCAGAGCTTAAATTACTGTTTAAACAAAGTTTAATGAAATCGCTATTAGAAGACCTAATTTTTTTAAATTCTGGTAAGTATCTTCCAGCTTGTCTCATAAACCAAATTGATTTACAAGAAATTTTTCCAGATAAAATTGTTTTAAGATTACTCATAAATATTTAAAAGTTTTTATTAACCTTGGTTAGGTATTAGGTTTTGTTTAATATTGTTATAACTTTTTATACATATTTTATACATATCTAGTTTAATAAGTTTTCTTAAAAATACGTATTAAACTGACTTTATTAATCTTATAAACATTAGTAAAACAACATTATTAACATCTGATAAAATGTTTAAATAATGTTAATTAATGTTAATTTTTTTAAGCCACAGCCTAAAAGAAGTGGAAAAGTACTATTTATAATTTATTTATTAACAAATATATGAACGAAAAATACAATGTATATCTTGTGTCTGACTCCACTGGAGAGACCCTAGATAGAATATTTTTATCTCTAAAATCCCAATTTGCTAACTTTGAATACGAAAAAAAAGAATTTGCTTTCGTCAGAACAGAACAGCAAATTGATAAAATCATAAATGAATGCATAGAAAACGAAAATTCTCTAATTCTATACACAATTGTAGAAACTAAGCTTGCAAAATATATTTCGAGTCAAAGTCAAAACAAAAAAGTTCCATGTTTTGGTATATTAGGAAACTTAATTTTAAGTTTTTCAAAGCTTTTAAATCAAAAAGCGATACACAAGCCAAGTGCACAGCATGTATTAGATGACGATTATTATCGAAGAATTGAAGCCATACAATTCACGATGTCACATGATGATGGGAAAAAAATTGATGATTTGCAAAATGCTGATATAATTTTACTTGGTGTAAGCAGAACCAGTAAAACACCTACATCAATCTATTTAGCTAATAGAGGATTTAAAACCATAAATATTCCTCTTGTCTTTAATCAAAAATTTCCAGAGGGATTAAATTTTAACAAAAAAACTTGCATAATCGGTTTAATAGCTGACCCTGAAAGACTAGCTGACATCAGGAGGAATAGAGTTGCAATTATGAAAGACACTAATCTTAAGGACTATACTGATCTTAAATCTATAAAAAAAGAAGTGGATGATTCAAAAAATTTCTTTAAAAAAAATAATTGGCCAGTAATTGATGTAACAAGAAGATCTGTAGAAGAAACGGCAGCATCTATATTAAAGATAATCGAAATTAGAAAACATAAATGAAAATTATTTTAGCATCCAAAAGTGGAGTAAGAAAACAAATTTTAGATAATTTTAAAATTGATTGTGAAGTAAAGGTTTCGAATGTGGATGAAGATGAAGTTAAATCTTCATTGTTAGCTGAGGGAGCTAATCCCTTGCTGATTTCCAAAAATTTAGCAGAAATTAAGTCTGTTAAAGTTAGCAACAAAAACCCAGATCGACTTGTTTTAGGAGCCGATAGTGTAATTTCATTAAACAATGAGTTGATAAATAAACCAAAATCTAGAGACGAAGCATTGGAAATTTTGAAAAAGCTAAACAACTCAATACACTATCTTATAAGTTCAGTCTGTATATCAAAAAATGGTTCAATGATTTGGAACTACACTGATTCATCCGAGTTAAAAATGAAAAATTTGACAAATGAGGAAATTTCAAATTATTTAAGCAAAATTAAAACAGAAACTTTACTTGCCTATGGAGTTTATCAAGTAGAAGCTAATGGATTGAATTTATTTGAATATATAAAAGGTGATCATAACTCTATAATGGGTCTGCCAATAAAAGAAATTTTAAACTATATTGATCAATATAAAAATGACTAAAAAATTTGGGATAATAGGAAATCCGATAAAACATTCATTATCACCTGTTTTGCATAATTATTGGTTTGAAAAATACAATATCGACGCACATTATTCTATTTTAGATATAAAAGAATCTGAATTAACGGGAATAGTAGGAGAAATTAAAAAAGGTAATCTTAGTGGAATAAATGTAACCCTGCCTTTTAAACAAAAAATTGTTTCACATGTAGACGAGCTAGTAAATGATGCAGAAATAACTGGCTCTGTTAATACAATTTTTATGGATGCCAGAGAGACTATCATAGGAGAAAATACAGATGTTTTTGGGATGCAAGCTGCATATCTAAAAGAAGTTGATAATGCCTCTAGAAAGAATGCATTAATTATAGGAGCAGGAGGAGTTTCGCCCTCAGTAATTTTATCACTACAAAAATCAAATGTTCATAAAATTTCTATAGTTAATAGAACTTTAGAAAAATGTATATTTCTTAAAAAAAAATTTAAAAATTTAAATATTATTCAGTGGAATAATTTGAAAGATGAAATTAAAAATTATGACATAATTATAAATGCAACAAGTTTGGGTCTCAAAAATGGTGATGAGTTTGATTTTAATTTTGAAGATACCAAAAAAAATCTAATCTACATCGATACAATTTATAATCCATTAGAAACTAAGACACTAAGATATTTGAAAGAAAAGGATATAAAAGTATTCAATGGTCTTGAAATGTTTATATATCAAGGCCAAAAAGCATTCTACTTATGGAATAAAGTTAACCCTGAAATAGATCAAAAATTAATTGAGATTTTATTTGCGAAACTTAAATGATAAAAATTGGTATAACAGGTTCTCTTGCTTCAGGAAAAACAACAGCAAGTAAAATATTATCTGCAAATAAGGGCCCTTTATTTGTTGCAGACCGAGAAGTCAAAAAACTCTACAAAAAAAAGAGTTTCAAAAATCTTCTCTCAAAAAAATTTAACATTGATGAAAAGAAAAATATTAAAAGCTCCTTAAAAAAGATAATAACAAAAGACATTTCTAACCTGACAAAACTTGAACAGATAATTCATCCGCTAGTAAGAAAAGAAATGAGAAAATTTATAAAAAAATATAAAAATAAGAAACTGCTTTTCTTTGAAATTCCCCTATTAATAGAAAGTAATTTAATGAAAAATTTCGATATCATCTTCCTGATCAAAGCAAATAAAAAAACTCGGATAAAAAGGTTTGTTGCCAAAGGAGGAAACCCAAAATTTTTCGAGACCCTTAATAAAAAACAGCTTGATCACAAAACAAAAGCTCAATTCTGTGATTATATAGTTGTTAATGAAAAAAAACTAAAGATTTTCAAAATAAAATTATTAGATATATTTAAAAGATATGAACGAAGTATTTCTTGATACTGAAACTACTGGATTGTCATTTAAAGACGGGCATAGGATCGTGGAAATAGCTTGTATAGAAACAAAAGATCTAGTAGCTACTGGAAATGTATTCCATCGATTAATAAATCCAGAAAGAGATGTCCCTGAGTCTGCTTTCCAAGTACATGGATTTTCAAAAGAATTTTTAAGCGATAAGGAAAAATTTAACGAAATAGCTGAAGATTTCTTAGATTTTATAAAAGGAAAAAAAATAATTATTCATAATGCTCCATTTGACTTAAGTTTTTTAAATGGGGAATTAAGTAGAATTAAAAAAAAATTAATAGATACCAAACTTGTCATAGACTCTCTTGATATTGCAAGAAATAAATTTCCAGGTTCATCTAATTCACTGGATGCTCTTTGTAAAAGATTTAACATTGATCTATCTAATAGAACTAAGCACAATGCTTTACTAGATTGTGAACTTTTAAGAGAAGCTTACATAAATCTTTTAGATGTAAAAGAGCCTAAATTTAATTTGTCCACGATTAATTCAAATAAAAATGAAAAAAAAAACGATAATTACTTTAAGAGTATATTAAAAATTTCAGAAGATGAGATTAAGTCACATAAAGAATTTTTGAAAAAGGAACTTAAAAAAAATTTTTATTGAATTTTTCTCAAATTATAAAGTTTTTGAAAATCTACACTTTCATTTATTTTAATACTCTTAAAACCAGAGCTCTCAAATAAACTTACAAATATTTTTCGAAGCTCACCATAGATTTCATTTGGTACGTCAATAAGTATAATTTTTTCAATATCTTTTTTCTCAATTTCGTCATAAGAGATTTCAATAATTGTAGCAAATATAATCTTAGTATTAATTTTATCAAAATCTTCTTTGACAGGAGTTAAACTCATAGAGGTTTGAATCTCAATTATTTTTTTGTCAATTTGCTTACTTCTAATATCTATATTAACCTTATAATTTTCAATATTTTTAGAAAGTAAAAAAAAAGTCTTTGCATTAGGTATGCTAAATATTAGGTCTTTAATATACTTGCCAACTATTTTATAGCTAATCTTTTTTGTCATCTTTTATCTCGCCGTCAATTATATTAGTTTTTATATCTTCACGATTGTTTAACTTTTTTTCTTTAATTAAAGTTTTAAATAAAACATTTCTTGTAAATGGTACCAATAATAAAAATCCGATAAAGTCAGTGAAAAAACCTGGAATAATTAAGAGTGAAGCCGCAAAAGCAATAGACGCTCCTGATATCAGTTCATAAATTGGCACTTTGTTTTGATACAAGTTGACTAAACCTGACCTTAAAGTTTGCATCCCTTGTATTCTCGCGTAGTAAACACCTATAACGGCAGTAAGAAAAATTAAAAATATAGTGTTTAGTGCTCCAATTTCTCCCCCAATCTTGATCATTAGGAAAATTTCTAGGGCGGGTAGGCCAATAAAAAACAATAAAAATGTGTTCATTTGTCAGATACAAAATTATATTATTCATGTATATTTATCAAATTATGAGTAATAGTTTTGGATATTTAGATATTATTTTATTAGGCATGATCGCAGGATTCATAATCTTGAGATTAAGAAGCATATTAGGTAGAAAAACTGGGCATGAGTCTAAAGTTTACCCTAACTTCGCAGAAAAAAAATTTTCAATACCAAAGCAGGATCCAGAAGCTAATGAACAAAATTTAGATACATTAGAGGGCAAAGATAAAAAAGAGTTTTTAAGAGGCGCTGAAATAGCTTATGAAAGCATTCTGACATCTTTTGCAAATGGTGATTTAATTAAACTGAAAGCTTTGCTGTCACCAAAAATGTTTTCAAACTTTTCTGACGCTATAAAAGCCAGGAATAAAGATAATATAAAATCAGAATTTACATTCATTGGTGTTAAAGAGTCTTCCGTTGAAAAATATGACAAGATAAAAGATAATTTATTCGCAACAGTAAAATTTGTTGCTGAAGTAATTTCAGTTAAGAGAGATAAAGACGATAAAGTTATAGAGGGTAATCCAGACAAAATTAAATTTGTAACTGATAGCTGGAAGTTTACTAAAAATATTAATCATAAAGGTCCAAACTGGTATTTATCTGAAATTATCAGTCAGTGAAAAAAAAGATAGCACTCTCCAAGGAAGACAAAAAAGCCTGGGACGAGTATATTAAAAATCCCTCTGGTATTTACGACAAAGATAAAACTAAATCTGTTAAAGGTGGAAATAAAAATCGTTTCAAATTTGATTTACATGGTTTTACTTTGGATGAAGCTAACAATAAAGTAAAAGAGATTGTAATTTTTTGCATTGAAAAAAAATATAAAGAGATTTTATTTATCACCGGAAAAGGCAATCACTCTACAAATGTGTCAGATATTTATGTTTCAAAAAATCTTGGAAAATTAAAATATTCTGTACCTGAATTTATTAAATCTGATGAAGAATTAAGAAAGTACATTTTATCTATAAAAGAAGCTGACTTAAAAGATGGCGGCGAAGGTGCGATATTAATAAAATTACGTAACTTACAAAATGAATTTTGATAGATCGGTATCTTTAACTAAATTACCCAAATTATCTTGAACAAATTTTTTATTTACAGTAATTGTTTCCCCAGCTTTATCAGTTGCGTTGAAACTTATATCATCTAAAACTTTTTCAATTATAGTATGTAACCTTCTTGCGCCAATATTTTCAACCGAAGAATTTACCTCTGCTGAGATCTTGGCAAGCATATCAATACCATCTTCAGAAAATTCTAAATCTACATCTTCAGTTTTTAATAAAGCTTTATATTGCTTTATTAAGCTGTTGTCTGGTTCTTTAAGAATTCTTTTAAAGTCATCTTCATTTAAGGCATTCAGTTCAACTCTTATAGGCAATCTACCTTGCAATTCTGGTAAAAGATCTGAAGGTTTGGCTAATTGAAAAGCACCAGATGCAATGAAAAGTATATGATCAGTTTTAATAGGTCCATGTTTTGTGCTTACGGTTGTTCCCTCAATTAAGGGCAATAAGTCTCTTTGAACTCCTTCTCTTGAAACATCACCACCTACTCTATCACTTCTTGCAGAAACTTTATCAATTTCATCTAAAAATACTATCCCATTTTCCTCAGTAGCTTTTTTTGCCTCTTTTATAATTTTATCTTCCTCGATCATTTTATCGGATTCTTGCGCAACTAGTATTCCGTGGGATTCTTTAACAGACATTTTTTTCTTTTTACCTTTTTTTCCACCCATTGATTTACCCAAGATATCTCCCAAATTAACCATACCGACATTCCCTCCTGGCATGCCTGGGATTTCAAAACTTTGAATTCCAGATGCATTATCCTGAACTTCAATTTCTATTTCGTTACTATCAAGATCACCATTTCTTAATCTTTTTCTAAAACTTTCTCTTGTAGCGACACTAGCTTTATTTCCAACTAATGCGTCTAATACTTTCTCCTCTGCTTTTAGTTCCGCTTTAGCTTTAACTTCTTTTCTTTTTCTCTCTCTTTCCATCGCTATAGCTATTTCAATTAGATCTCTTACAATTTGTTCTACATCTCTACCTACATACCCAACCTCAGTAAATCTTGTTGCCTCAACTTTTATGAATGGTGCTTCCGCTAGTTTTGAAAGTCGTCTTGAAATTTCAGTTTTACCTACACCTGTAGGACCAATCATTAATATATTTTTTGGTAATACTTCATCTCTCATTTCATCGGTTAAAGCTTGTCTTCTCCACCTATTTCGTAAAGCGACAGCAACAGCCTTCTTCGCTTCCTTTTGACCAATTACAAATCTATCTAATTCAGAAACTATTTCTCTAGGTGAAAGCGCGCTCACTTTAGAGCTATCTTCTTTAGAACCTTTAACTAATTTTAGATTTGCTTCTTTTTTTGATTTAGACATTAAATTTTTTCCATTGTAACGTTATTGTTTGTAAATACACATATATCTGATGCAACTTTTAATGCTTTTTTTGCTATTTCCTCAGCTTTCATATCAGTCTCGATTAAAACTTTTGCAGCTGCTAGTGCGTAATTACCACCAGACCCTATTCCAATTATTCCATCTTCAGGTTCCAGAACGTCACCAGTACCAGATATAATAAAACTATGATTTTTATCTGCGACAGCCATTAAAGCCTCTAATCTCCTCAAAAATTTATCACTTCTCCAATCTTTCGCTAATTCTACTGCAGCCCTCTGTAAATTCCCAGCGTGCTTTTCTAATTTGGCTTCGAGCCTTTCAAATAATGTAAGTGCATCTGCGGTTGAACCTGCAAAGCCTGCAATCACACCTCTGCTTTCAATCTTTCTAACTTTTTTTGCTCTACTCTTTAAAACTGTATTACCAAGACTTACTTGACCATCACCAGCAACGATAGTTTCTCCGCCTTTTCTTAGCAACACAATCGTTGTACCGTGCCATTTTTCAGCTGTATTCATGATATTATATGTGGAGATTAATTTTAGATCTTCAATAGTGATTTATTGATAAAATGAACAATTAAATATATATCAGAGGTAAATCAGCGTAGTTTATGAATAGAAAAGCAAAAATTACAAGAAAAACAAAAGAAACGAGTATTTCTGTCGCTGTGAACTTAGACGGAAAGGGCAAATACAAGATAAAAACTGGAATAGGTTTTTTAGACCACATGTTGGAACAATTATCAAAGCACTCTCTAATTGACTTAGATGTTAAAGCAAAGGGCGATACACATATAGATTTGCACCATACTACTGAGGACACAGGTATTGCAATCGGCGAAGCTATTAAAAAAGCAGCTGGTAACAGAAAAGGAATTACACGATATGCATCAACAATGATTCCTATGGATGAAACTTTAAGCCGAGTATCTATAGATGTATCAAACAGACCTTATTTAATCTGGAAAGTAAATCTGCCTGTCGAGAAACTTGGCGAAATGGACACGGAATTATTTAAAGAGTGGTTCCAAGCTTTTTCACAATCAGCTGGAGTCACTTTACACATAGAGAATATTTACGGTGAAAATAGTCACCATAAGATTGAGTCATGTTACAAAGGTTTAGCTAGATCATTAAAAGATGCTTTAGCAATTGATAAAAGAATTAAAAACTCAATACCTTCGACAAAAGGCTCTATTTAAAATTGATGAACGTCACAATTGTTGACTACCAATCGGGCAATATTAGCTCTGTCATAAATTCTTTTACAGAGGTGGCTAAAGGTAAAGTTAATCTAGAGGTAACTTCAGACATCAAGAAAATTAAGTTTAGTGACAAGATTGTTCTACCAGGGCAAGGTTCATTTAAAAACTGTATTGACTCTCTTAATCAAATTAAGGGATTAGTTGATACACTTAATGAATTTGCAATAACAAATAAGAAACCGTTATTAGGAATCTGTGTAGGTTTACAAATGTTCGCAGATATTGGGTATGAAGAAGCAGAAACAAAGGGATTAGGTTGGATTTCTGGCAAAGTTTCTAAAATTGATAATCAACAAGGAAAATTTAAACTTCCACACATTGGATGGAACGAAATCGAAATTCAAAAAAAAAGCAAAATATTTAAAGATATAAAAAATAAATCTCATATGTACTTTGTTCATAGTTATGAGTTTATTCCTAAAGATAAATCAGTTATTTCAGCAACAACTGATTACTCATCTAAAATTGTCTGTTCTGTCGAGAAAGATAACTTATTTGGAACACAGTTTCACCCTGAGAAGAGTGACAAAATTGGATTAAAGATAATTGATAACTTTTTAAAATTATAATGAAAATATTTCCTGCTATAGACATAAAAGACAAGAAATGCGTAAGATTAATTAAAGGAAATTTCGAAAATAAAACCGAATATGAAACTTCACCAGTTGATCAGGCAGCAAAATATAGAGATCATGGTTTCAAAAACTTGCACATTGTTGATTTAGACGGAGCTTTAACTGGTAAAACAGTCAATTTAGATATCATTAGAGAGATAGTAAGCAAATGTGATTTAAAAATCGAGATAGGTGGCGGTGTGAGAAAAAATGAAAGCATCAAACAGTATATCGATGCTGGAGTTGAAAAAGTAATTTTAGGTAGTGGAGCTATAAAGAATAAAGAATTTTTAAAAGAGTCTTGTGAAAAGTTTAAAGGTCAAATTGCCTTAGGATTAGATGCAAAAGATGGGAATCTTTCTGTGTCAGGTTGGAAAGAAAATTTGAATGTTAAAACCATAGATTTTCTCAAAGAAGTAAATAACTATGGAGTAAGCCGAATAATTTACACAGATATCAATAGAGATGGAATGAAAACTAGCCCTAACTTAGACGAGACTGTAAAAATTGCAGAGCTTTCTAATTGTCCTGTTGTAATCTCTGGAGGTGTTTCTTCAATAAGCGATGTTAAGAAAGCTAAAGAATTAAACAATAATAAAATTGAAGGTATCATTGTTGGCAAAGCCATTTATGATGGTGATATTAAACTAGATGATTTAGCAAAGGAGATTGATGCTTAAGAATAGAATTATACCTTGTCTTGATGTTAAGAATGGCAGAGTAGTTAAAGGCATTAACTTTGTTGAATTAAAAGATGCTGGAGATCCAGTAGAACAAGCTAAAATTTATAGTGACGGTGGCGCTGACGAGATTTGTTTTCTTGATATTACCGCTTCAAATGAAAATAGAGAAACCACTATTGATATTGTTAGAAAAACTGCGAAAGAATGTTTCGTTCCTTTAACTGTTGGAGGTGGAGTTAGAACTATTCAAAATATTACTGATTTATTGTTAGCCGGTGCAGATAAAGTTTCAATTAATACTGCTGCTGTAAAAAATGTCGACTTTGTTAAGGAAGCTTCAAAAAAATTTGGATCTCAATGCATTGTTGTTGCGATCGATGCAAAAAAAGTTTCAGATAATAAATGGGAAGTATTTACACACGGTGGAAGAAATAAAACTGGTTTCGATGCAGTAGAGTTTGCTAAAAAAGTAGAAGAAAATGGAGCTGGAGAAATTTTATTAACTTCAATGGATAAAGATGGAACTAAATCTGGTTACGATGTTGATTTATTAAAAACAATTACGAATAACACTAATATTCCTGTAATAGCTTCCGGTGGAGTTGGAACTCTAGATCACTTATATGACGGCATAGTTAAAGGTGGAGCAAGTGCAGTTTTAGCAGCTTCTATTTTTCATTATGGCGAATATAAAATCAAAGATGCTAAAGAATATTTGAATTCTAAAAATGTATCAGTAAGGTTATAAAATGTTTGAAAACTTAGAACAATTAATTAAAACAATCAGAGAGAGAAAAAATTCTTCTCCAGATAAGTCTTATACTAATAAACTTTTGAACGATAAAAACCTAAGTGTTGCAAAAGTAAAAGAGGAAATAGGCGAATTAATAGAATCTGTGGAAAAAAATTCAAATAAGATACACGAAGCTGCTGATGTGGTTTATCATTTAATGGTTTACTTAGAGGCTAACAACATAAAAATCGAAGATGTGATGAGCGAACTTAAGAAAAGACAGAAATGAGTTACGACAAAAATAATATATTTGCTAAAATTCTAAGAGGAGAAATCCCATGTAAAAAAGTTTATGAAAATGATCATGTTTTAGCTTTTCATGATATTAATCCTCAAAAGAAAATACATGTTTTAGTTATTCCTAAGGGTGAATACGTTGATCTTGATGATTTCCACAACAAAGCTTCAGATAAAGAGATTGTAGAGTTAAATAAAGCAGTGACCTATGTCGCAAACTTGATGGGTGCAAAAGATAAAGGATATCGAGCTTTAACCAATATTGGAAGTGATGGAGGACAGGAGGTGCCTCACTTACACTTTCATATATTTGCAGGTGAAAAGATCGGGAAGATGGTAAGTTGATGGTTTCAAGAGTAAAAAGATATTTTTTAGAAATTAAAGATTTTTCGAAAACAGTTGATTTAAATCTTCCAGAAAGTTTCCAAATAATTTTGGATGACGAAGATAATTTCCACTTAAACAGATTTTTCTACAAACAAATAGGTGCAGATCATTACTGGAGAGACAGATTACTTTGGTCAGATAGTGAATGGGTAAAGTATGTTACAAATAAAAATTTAGAAACGCATGTTCTTAAAAAAGGCGAAGATCTTGTAGGATATTACGAACAAGAATATCATCCTGGATCAAATGAAGTGGAGCTTATCAATCTAGGAGTTCTAAAAGAATTCAGAGGTTTGAAGCTTGGCTCAACACTTGTAAATCATGCTATTGCTAGTGCATCTAGAAAAAATCCTAGTAGAATGTGGGTTCATACTTGTAGTTTAGACCACAAACACGCATTACAAAATTATAAGTCCAAAGGCTTTGAAGTTTTTAAAGAAGAAGAAATTGATTTTGTAGCTTAGTTTATTTCAGGTACTTTAAAGGTGCCCTTTTTAAAAACGTCATTTTTAGCAACAATGTTAAGGGAGAAATTTATATTATTGTTGTATTGATCTTTAATCTCCCATCCTTTCAAATCCAGATTTTTTTTATCAAAAAAAACTGTAATTTTGTTATCACCAAAATAAACAAGCTTAATTATCTCATCGGTTAACTCTAATTCCCCTGATTGCACAATTTCTAAAAGTTTATCTTTATATAAAATATTTAAGAATGGAGATTTTGAAATAGGATAATGGTAAGTCTTATTATACCTCTTTTGTGTTATTGCTAACCTCTTATTATTAATAACTAGTTCTTTCTTCTTATCATCAAAGTAATTGCATTTTAATTTTCCAGGAAACTCTAAAATACAACTACCCTTTTCTGTTTTTTCATTAATTAATTGATCAAATGTAAATTCTAAAGAATTTAAGTTATTTAATTGAGCAATAATTTGATCTTTTTCATTAGCTAATAAACTCTTTGTCATTAATAGAATAAAAGAGATTAAAAATGTTTTTCTAAAGAACTTCACGTTTACCAACATGATTTGCCTTACTAACAATACCTTTTTCTTCCATCATATCAATAATTCTAGCAGCTCTATTGTATCCAATCTGTAATTTTCTCTGTAAGAAGCTTGTAGAGGCTTTTCCTTCTGCTTTAATAATTTCTACGGCTTGATTAAACAATTCATCCTCGTCACCTTCATTTCCAGAGGTTAATGAGCTTTCCGTTGTTTCTTGTGAAGTAATTTCCTCCATATAATCTGGTTCTCCCTGTGCTCTTAATGAGTTTGTAATTTTCTCAATTTCTTGTTCAGAAACATATGGACCGTGAATTCTAACTATTCTGTTTGCTGATGACATGAATAACATGTCTCCTTTTCCAAGTAATTGTTCGGCACCCTGCTCCCCTAAAATGGTTCTACTATCAATTTTGGAACTTACTTGGAAAGATATTCTTGTAGGGAAATTTGCTTTTATTGTACCTGTTATTACATCCACACTTGGTCTTTGAGTAGCCATGATGATATGAATTCCTGCAGCTCTTGCCATTTGTGATAATTTTTGAATATAGTTTTCGATTTCTTTTCCAGCTACAAGCATTAAGTCTGACATCTCGTCAACTACTACAACGATGTAAGGCATTTTAAGTTTGTGCTTTGAGTTATAGCCATCAATGTTTCTTACTCCTACCTTGCTCATTAATTTATATCTGCTGTTCATTTCTTTTACTGTCCAAGATAAAGCTGATGTAGCTTTTTTAGCATCAGTAATAACTGGTGTTAATAAATGAGGTATTCCTTCATAAGTTGATAGCTCTAACATTTTTGGATCAATTAAAATAAATTTACAAAGATCTGGACTTAGTTTGTATAGCAGCGAAACGATTATAGTATTAATACAAACAGACTTTCCTGAACCAGTGGTACCTGCAATTAAAAGATGAGGCATTGATGTTAAATCACCAACAATCGGCATTCCCGAAATACTTTTACCTAATGCTATCGGAAGTCTTACATCTTTCTTTTGAAATTTATCATAAGAAATAATTTCTCTTAGTGATACGCTCTCTCTTTCCTCGTTTGGAATTTCAATTCCAACAGTATTTTTTCCAGGAATGACGGAAACTCTTGTAGAAGTTGAACTAGTATTTCTTGCTAAATCCTCAGATAAATTAATTATTTTTGACACCTTTACACCAGGTGCTGGTTCAAATTCATAAAGGCTTACTACAGGACCATTATTTATTGTTTTAATTTTTCCGTCTATACCAAAGTCTAATAATATTTTTTCCATAAACTCAGCGTCAGGACGATTTTTATTTCCATCAGAACTAAGTTTAGATAAATTTTTTTCTAAATAATTTATATCTGGTAATTTATATTTATTTTTTGTAGTGACTTGCTCTGTTTGAAAACTTGTGTCAGTATCAAATGAAAAAGATTGCTGTGGCTTTTCCAATGTCTGTGGCTGGTCTTCAATATTAATTTTACTAAAATCTGGTTCAATATTTTCCACAGGCTTTCTTCTAAAAAGTGAAATAATTACTGAGAATACTTTTTTATAATTTATATCTGCTGAAAATGAAAAAAAAATAATAGTTAATAAAAGCAGTCCATAAATTGAATATGTATTATCAATCCACGGAGCCCAAGTATTAATAAAGTTATATGTTATTTTTCCAACGAAACCTGAATTGCCATTATCAATTAACCAAAAAGAATTATCGAATGTTAAATAGATAAAAACTGTTCCAACAGTTAAATATGCTACAACTAAAAATAGTTTTAAAATTATTCTTCTTAATTCCTTCTTTATTATTAAATCTAATCCCCAAAATAAAAAATTAAGTAATAATAAAAAAGAGGCCAAACCGAAACTTTGTAATAAAAAATCTGCAACGCTACTTCCATAAATCCCAAAAAAATTTTGGATCTCGAAACTTCTATCCCCATAAATGAATGAAGGATCCTCAGGAGAATATGTTGTAAAAGCTATCGCGAGTGCGACACTTGATAAAACTAGGATTAAACCTAGCAATTCAAAGGTTCGCTTTTTCAAAAAATTTGTTACACTATCTAAAAAGTTTGTATTCATTACGAATCGATTACGTACTTTTTACCATTTTTATGAAAGTGTTAAAAATTTTAATATGATAAAACAGAGAATATGCATTGTCGGAGACGGTCTTTCAGGCTTAATGACAGCTGTAATTTTATCTAAAGTATCAGGTGTAGAGGTAAATTTAATAGCTAAAAAAGGTATAAAAAACGCTGATAAAAGGACCACTGCCATATCAGATACAAATTATAAGTTTATCAATCAAAATATTAAAAGTTTGAAACAAAAGTTGTTCTGGCCTTCACAAAAAATTGACCTTTTTTACGAAACCTCTAAAGAAAATATAAATTTTTTAAATTTAAACGAAGCAAACTCCAATCTAATGTATGTTTTTGAAAATGATAAAATTAAAAGTGTATTATTCAAAGAAATTTCAAAAAATAAAATTAAATTAATCAGAAAAGATTTAAAAAACTTAGATGAATTAAAAAATTATGATTTGATTATCCTCTGTATAGGAGGACAATCTAACATTTACAATAACATAACAAAAATTAGATCTATCAAGAAAGATTATAAAGAAATAGCTATTACAGGATATGTAAAACATAATTTTAAGAAAATTAACACAAGCCAATTCTTTTTAAAAGAAGGCCCTTTAGCTATACTGCCTTTTTCAAAAAATTATTTCTCTTTTGTTTGGAGTGTAAAAAAATATTTTTTCAAAAATAATTTCAAAAAAATCTCAACTTTAGTAAAAAACAAAATAATAGAATTGTTAAAAAACAAACAAGATATTACAATTAGCAATATTCAGTCGTATCCTATTTCTCTAAGTTTAAGACGACAGTATCATCAAAAAAATATATTAATTCTTGGTGAAGGTCTGCACACTATACATCCAGTGGCCGGACAGGGTTTTAATCTAGTTCTAAGGGATATAAAAAAATTAAAAGAGATTATAAAATATTACGTGGGTTTAGGTATTTCTATTAAAAATAGCTATGCCCTAAATGATTTTTATAATAGTAGAAAACCTGAAAATACTATTATGAGTTTAGGTGTCGATGTTACTCATAGCTTCTTTAAACAAAATAGATATTTAGATCCATTTAAAGAAATAATTGTAAAAAATATTAAGAACAACGAGACATTAAAAAAATTCAGTAAAATAATCTCTAATCGAGGTTTATCATTATAACTCAATGAACATTTATGCTTTATCTTCAGGTAGAGGACCCTCTGGAATAGCTATCGTTAGAATATCTGGCAGTGAAACACTTAAGATTTGTCAAAATTTGACTAAGTCTAAAGATATAAACCCGAACGAAGTTAATTTCTGTAAGTTCTATGACCCCAACAACGGCAATGTAATAGATCCTGAGGCTCTATTATTGTGGTTTCCCGGGCCAAATAGCTATACTGGAGAAGATCTAGCAGAATTACAAATCCATGGCAGTAATGCAGTTATAAACGCTCTATTGAGAGTTCTGTCAGAGCAAAAAAATTGCAGGCTAGCTGAACCAGGTGAGTTCACTAAAATTGCATTTCAAAATGATAAAATTGATTTGTTAAAAGCGGAAAGTATAGGAGATCTAATACATTCCGAAACAGAACTACAAAGACAGCAAGCAATAAAATTAGTTCAGGGAAGCGTATCAAATTATTATAATGATTTGAGAGATAAAATAATAAAATCACTTGCTTTTATAGAAGCTAAAATTGATTTTGAAGAAGAAGATCTTCCAGAAAAAGTACTGAAAGATGCCCATAAATCAATCAAAGAAATTCATTCAGAAATTACTAAAGTTATTGAGGATAATAAAGTTGGAGAAAAAATTAGAGACGGATTCAGAGTTTCAATTACAGGAGAAGTTAATGCAGGTAAATCATCATTATTAAATTTACTTTCAAAAAGAGAAGTAGCAATTGTTTCAGATGAAGCCGGCACAACAAGAGATGTTATAGAAACCTATTTGAATTTAGACGGTTATCCAGTAATTCTTGCAGACACCGCAGGCATAAGAGATGCAAAGAATGAAGTTGAAAAAAAAGGTATTACTTTAGCTTTAGGTAAATCAAAAGAAGCAGATTTAAATATAGTAGTCATCGATAATTCATCAAAAAAAATTAATGAAGAAATACATAATATGATTAATAAAGATACCATAATTCTCTTAAATAAATCTGATGCCTCAGATAAACAAAATCATAAATTTAATGTTGATACAATTTTAGCTTCAGTAAAAAATAATAAAAATATCGACAAATTAATAGATTTGATTAAAGCTAAGTTAAGCAATAAATTTACGTCCAATAATAGCGCTTTAATTACTAGAGAAAGGCACAGAGTTAAGCTAAATGATTGTTTAAAAGAAATTGATAAGTTTCTTAAAAAGGATCAAAACAAAGACCTCGAATTAGCAGCAGAAGACCTAAGAATGGCCACACGACATCTTGGTAGTATCGTAGGTAAGGTAGATGTGGAAGAAATACTTGGATCTATATTTAAAGACTTCTGTATCGGTAAATAAAATACTACTTGTATTCTTAATTTAGACGTTTACATTCATAACATGACAAAACAATGCTATGATGTAGTAGTAATAGGTGGAGGACACGCCGGATGTGAGGCAGCAGCGGCTTCCGCTAGAATGGGCGTAAATACAGCTCTTTTTACTCATAAAATAGAGACTATTGGTGAAATGTCGTGTAATCCCGCTATAGGAGGACTTGGAAAAGGGCATCTTGTGAGAGAAATCGATGCTTTAGATGGTGTGATGGGTGTAGTAGCTGATAAATCAGGTATTCAATTTAGATTATTAAATAGAAGCCGTGGCCCAGCAGTACAAGGACCAAGGACTCAATCAGATAGAGCTCTTTACAAAGAACACATGCAAAAGATTTTATTAAATTATGATAATTTAGAGGTCGTAGCCAATCCAGTAGTAAAATTCTTATTTGATAACAACAAAGTTATAGGATTCGTCTGCCAGAGTGGTAAAGAAATAAGAACTAAAGAACTAATACTTACTACGGGAACTTTTTTGAATGGTTTAATACATATAGGTGAAACACAGATACCAGCTGGTCGGTTTGATGAAAAACCATCTACCGGTTTAAGTGAACAACTAGCAAAATTTAATATGCAAATTGGAAGATTAAAAACCGGAACACCACCTAGACTTGATGGTGATACAATTAATTACGATGACTTAGAAATGCAGCCTGCTGATGATGATCATTACTATTTTTCTTTCTTGACGAACAAGATCGACAATAAGCAGATCAAATGTGGGATGACTTATACTAATAATGATGTTCATAAAATTATTAGCGATAACATTTCACGAAGCGCTATGTATTCAGGAAACATAAAAGGAGTAGGGCCCAGGTATTGTCCATCTATAGAGGATAAAATTGTTAAGTTTAAGGAGAAAGAAAAACACCAAATATTCCTAGAACCAGAAGGATTAAAGGACAATACTATTTACCCAAATGGTATATCAACCTCACTTCCGGAGGAGATTCAGCTTAAAATATTGCGTAAAATCAAGGGTTTAGAGCATGTTGTGATGAAGAGAGCTGGATACGCAATTGAGTATGATTATGTGGATCCAAGGGAGTTAAAAGCAACATTAGAAACCAAAAAAATTAATTCTTTATTTCTCGCTGGACAAATTAATGGAACTACTGGTTATGAAGAAGCTGCAGCACAAGGTCTGATAGCAGGCATTAATGCGGCTTTAAAAATTCGAAATCAACAGGAGTTTATTTTAGATCGATCAACTTCTTATATTGGTGTTATGATTGATGACCTCATTACTAAAGGAGTTACAGAACCTTATAGAATGTTTACATCTAGAGCCGAATATAGATTAACTTTAAGAGCTGATAATGCGGATCAAAGACTAACTGATTTTGGGATCAATTTAAATTTAGTGAAGTCTGAAAGAAAAAAAATATTTGATGAAAAGAAAAAAAATATTTTGGCTCTTAATTCAATTCTAAAAAATAATTATCTATCACCTAATCAAGCTAAGAAATATGATATTAAAATTGCTATGGATGGAGTAAAAAGATCTTGTTTAGAGATTATGGGTCAGCGAAAAGTAAATATGTCAAAAATAAGGCAAGTGTTTCCTGATATTCCTAGTTTTCCAAGGTCTATTGAAAATCAAGTTGTAACAGACGCCCATTATATGGGTTACCTGGTCAGACAAGACAAAGATATAGAATCTTTTAAAAAAGACGAGGCCGTTATCATACCTGACGGTATAGATTATGCAAAACTCAGCGGTCTATCTAATGAGATTAAGAGTAAGCTGCTCCAAGTGAAGCCTAAAACACTTGGTCAAGCTATTCGTATTGATGGCGTTACGCCAGCAGCTATAATTATTCTTCTTTCGCACATTAAAAAACTTAGATATAAAGCCACTGCTTGATGCAGCAGCTTGAAGTCATAAATATTCTTAAAAAGAGACTTAATTTTAGCGATCATTCAATTGAAAAACTTAAAAAGTTCACAAATCTAGTTTTAAAGGAAAATCAAAATTATAACTTAATTGCTAAAAGCACAGAAAATCAAATTTGGCATAGACATATACTTGACTCTGCTCAATTGGTTAAGTTTATTGATTTTAACCTCAGTTCCATGGCTGATCTTGGCACTGGCGCAGGATTTCCGGGTCTAGTAGTTGAAATATTTAATAAAAATAAGGCTTTTCACGTGAAATTATACGACAAATCACCAGTAAAAAGAAGGTTCTTAACGAGTGTAATTAAGGAACTGAGTTTAAATGCAGAAGTTTTAGGAGATGTGAGAGATGAAGTTATAGATTCTGAGATTATAATCTGCAGGGCTTTTAAAAAATTAGACCAAATAATACAAGTTTCACGTGAAATCGCCAAAAAACCCCATAAATTAATGATTCTAAAAGGTCAAAATGCACAGGAAGAAATAAAAAATTCTTTTAAAACAAAAAAATACCCTTATAAATTAGAAAGCAGCATGACAAATAAAGATTCAAAAATAATTTTGATGGAGATTAACAAGTAAATGTCATCACCTACAACACTAGCAATCATAAATCAGAAAGGAGGCGTAGGAAAAACTACTACCGTTATAAATTTAGCTGCTTCACTGTCCATTATGGGTCAAAATAATTTAGTTGTTGATTTAGATCCACAAGGGAATGCAACAACTGGGCTGGGTAAAAACAATAATGATGAAGATAAAAATATTTACAATCTTTTAATAAAAAAAACTAATATTGAAAATATAATTCAGAAAACTGATATTAAAAATTTAGATTTAATAGGCTCTCATGTAAATCTTTCTGGTCTTGAAGTAGAAACTGCAAATGACTCTAACAGAGCATTTGTGTTAAAAGAAATATTGAACTTAAAGAAAGGTGGTCTATTAAAAAAATACGATAATATTTTTATAGACTGTCCACCGTCTCTAAGCTTGCTTACTATAATGGCATTGGTCGCTTCAGATGAATTGTTGGTCCCACTTCAAACAGAATTTTTTGCATTAGAAGGTATTACTCAACTTGTAAAAACAATAGATCGCATAAAAGAAAATCTTAATCCTAGTCTAAAAATCAGAGGTATTTTGCTGACAATGTTTGATAAAAGAAATAAACTTTCTTCTGAAGTCGACAGAGAGGCAAGAAATTATTTCAAAGAAAAAGTATATCAAACTGTGATTCAAAGAAACGTACGTTTATCTGAAGCGCCATCACACGGATTACCTTGTGTAGTATATGATAAAAATTGTGTCGGAAGTAAATCTTACTTTAAATTAGCCGAAGAATTTTTAAAAAAAAATCAAATTGAAAGTGCCGCATGAATCCTGGAAAAAAGAAAGGCCTAGGTAGAGGATTATCGGCACTGTTTGGAGACACTACTCGCGAGGAAAAAAAACCTGCAACTAGCCAATCTAATACGGCTGCTATTTCTGATTTAAGTAGAAATCCATACCAACCAAGACAAAATTTCAAAGAGGAAAAGCTTGAAGAATTGGCTAATTCTATCAGGAAAAATGGCATTATTCAGCCAATAGCAGTAAGACTTAAAAAATCGGAGAAAGGAAAATATGAAATTGTAGCTGGCGAAAGGAGATGGTTAGCAGCTCAAAGAGCAGGGTTGCATGAAATACCAGTAACAGTTTTAGATTTAAGTGACGCAGAGTCATTAGAAGTAGCTATTGTAGAAAACATTCAACGTGATGATTTAAATCCAGTTGAAGAAGCAAGAGGTTATAAAAGACTTAACGATGAATTTAAATATGATCATGAAAGTATTTCCAGGTTAATGTCAAAAAGTCGAAGCCACATTAGCAATACTTTAAGACTTTTAACCTTACCCAAAGATGTTATTTCTATGTTAGAAGAAGGCACTTTGACGTCTGGCCAAGCAAGGCCTTTAATAGGTATTTCTAATGCTTCAAGTATTGCTGAAGAAATTGTGAGCAAAAATTATAGTGCAAGGAAAGTTGAATATTTAATTAGGAATAAAAAAAATAAAACTGAAAATAAAACAATCGACTCAAACATATTAAAAGCTCAAGAAAAGATACAGAGAGCACTTGGGCTTAAAGTCAGTATATCGAATAAGAAAAACAATTCGGGTAAAGTAGTGATTGAATACAAAGACTTAGAACAATTTGATTTGATTTCAAATTTATTAACTAAGAATTAGCTGCAAAACAAAGATCAACTATAATTTTTTTAAGTAAAATGTTCTTTTTTACAAGTGCGTTTGACTTAATTGATATTTCCAACTTATGTGTTTCATCAAGCATTTTTTTTATTTTTTCTTTACGCCATATTTTTGCTTGATCTTTGAAAATTGGTTTATCCTTCCAGAAAATAGGGGGTCTTAATTGATTAATAGCTATTTCAATATCACCTACATTCATATCACATACTTGAATTAGTCTGTTCAATGTCTGATTTATAGAATTTAAATAAAAAACGTTTTTTTCATCTTCCATAATTGTATCACTCAATAATTTATTGGTTTTCTCTAAATCGCCTGCAAATGCTGCATTTTTTAACATATCAAAATCGCTATTTATTCTTGCATCTAACAAATTAATTAATTTTTCTTCTTCCAGTATTTTATTTTGAAAGCAAGCTTTAATTTTCTCTATTTCATTATTTAACTTTACCCTATTGAGGTTACAATTCTCTACAATTAAGTTAATCGTTTGCTGATTGAGTCCCTTAAATTCTTTTAGCTTTTCTTGAATAATTTTTCTTATACTTATTTCATTATCAGGGTAACATGCTACTACACCATACTTCTTAGATTTTTCGAAAAATGCTCTTAATTTTGATCTTTTGTCTAATATATCGCTAAACAAATAAATTTTATTGTCAGTAATACCGGTAATATCTAATTCTATTAAAATTTCCAAAATTTTATCGTTAACATTTTCTATTAGAAAGGTTTTCTTCTTTTCAAAAAGTGAAATATTGTTTATCTCATTGAAAAGTTTATTTTTATTTTTAATTATTTCTTCTTGATTTAATCTTATAATCTCATCATTTTTGAAGACTTTGAGTAAATTGTTTTTAAAATCGTTTTTTAGACCTATGTTTTCTCCGTAGAATAATACAAGTTTTTTGTCTAAAATTTTAATATTATTTTCTACTAAGTAACTTTTAAATATCATTTAAATTTTCAATTATTTTATCTAATATTTCGTCTGAGATTTTATTAGACGAACTTTCTATCGCTTTCTTTTCATTTCTAAGAGTTATGGAGTGTTGCTTTCCAACATTATATTCGTTGCTGTCTGAAACCGAAAAACTTTTAGTAAAATTACTACCAACAAGTTTTAATTCAACATTTACCTTAATTTCAATTTGATATTTTTGTACTTCATTTTTAATATTTTTCTCTTTTACTGTTTTATTTTTTTTAGTTATTAGAGAAATGTTTACAAGTTTGCGTTCATCTTGGGATGCTGACGAAATTAGTTTATTTTTTATCTTAAAATTTATCCTTTTATCTCCCTCTCCTTTAATTTCTAAAATTCTAAAATTAACTAAATCTGCTTGTTTTACTACTTTAAAGCCACAGGCGCTTAGAAATAAAAAAATCACTATTAAGAATTTTAAGGAAGGAACCTTCATTTTAATTAGGAAGAATATAATTTATAATCTTATTCTTTACAAATATCGTTTTTCCAATTTTTTTATCAATCAGATATTTTTTGGCTTTAGAATTTAGAGTTATGTAATTAAAAATTTCTTTTTCATCTAAATCTTTTTTTATCGTGATAATGTCTCTAGTTTTACCATTTATCTGAACGGCAAGTTTTATCTCATCAAGAACATCTTTTTTAAATTTCGGCCAATTATTAAAGTTTTTACAATTATGTAACTCTAAGCATTCGTGTGCTAAATGTGGGATAAATGGTATCATTAATTTCATAATGTCTTTCAGACTATTCACAAAAACCTTATTACTTATTTTTGTATTCACGCTGTCTTTTAAAAATTTATAAATTTCGTAAAAGAGTGCGATTGATACATTAAACCGAAAATTATTTATAGACTTATCAATTTTAAAAATATAACTATTAATTTTTGAAATAAAATTCACTTCGACTTTTTTATCTATATCTTTCTCCTCTCTTTTAGAAATTAAATAGTTTAAATTCCACACTTTCTGTAAAAACTTGTTTGCAGAAACAACTCCTGTATCGGACCATTGGACATCTTTCTCGGGAGGACTATCGGAAAGTATAAACCATCTAACTGCGTCAGCGCCGTATTGATTTATCATTGTCTCTGGATCGACAGTATTTTTTTTTGATTTTGACATCGATTCTGCTGGACCAATAATTACTTTACTGTTATCTGATTTCTTAATTGCAGAATTTGAGTTTATTTTTTTTACTTCATTTGGATATAACCATTTGCCACTTTGATCTTTGTAAGACTCATGACAGACCATGCCTTGTGTAAACAAATTTTTAAAAGGTTCAGAAAATTTTATATCTTTGCTAAATTTAGATATACCTTTAGTAAAAAATCTTGAGTAAAGAAGATGTAAAATAGCATGTTCTATCCCACCAATATATTGATCTACAGGCATCCAATAATTAATTTTTTCTTGATCAAAAGGTGAGTTTTTATGATTTGGAGAGCAAAATCTCAAAAAATACCAAGATGAATCAACAAAAGTATCTAATGTATCAGTTTCTCTTAAAGCTTTTTTTCCTGTTGATTTATGTACAGTATTTTTCCAATCGGGATGCGCGTCCAGAGGGTTTCCCTTTGAATTTAAATTAATATTTTCTGGTAATTCAATTGGTAATTCACTTTTGTCAACTGGTACGACACTCCCATCTTCTAAATATATCATCGGTATTGGGCAACCCCAATAACGTTGTCTAGAAATTCCCCAATCTTTTAATCTAAAAAGAGTTCGACTTTTTCCTATTTTTTTTTCTTCTATCTTTTTTATAATTTTTGATTTTGCCTCCCTTACGGCCAACCCATTCAAAAAATCAGAATTAATAATTTTTCCTTCTCCTGTAAAAGCTTCTTGCAATTTATTGTTTTGTGAACCCCCGTCTGAAACAACTTGAATTATTTCTAATTTATATTTAGTTGCAAACTCAAAATCTCTTTGATCGTGAGCAGGGCATCCAAAAATTGCACCTGTTCCGTAATCCATTAATACAAAATTTGCAAAAAAAATTGGAATTTTTTTATCTGGTAAGAAAGGATGTTTTGCAAATAATTCTGTATTAAATCCTAATTTATCTGCATTAGCCAACGCTTCCTCAGTTGTGCCAGTTTTGTTACAACTCTCTTTAAATCTTAAAAATTTATTATCATTTTTAAATTTTTTACTCAAAGGGTGATCTACTGACAAAGCAATAAAGCTTGCACCAAATATTGTATCGGGTCTGGTTGTAAAAATTTTTATAATCTCTTTTTTATTTTCTACTTCAAAATTTATTTCACAACCAAAAGATTTACCGATCCAATTTTTTTGCATCAACTTTACTTTTTCTGGCCAACCTTTTAACGTTTCAAGATCATTTAATAATTCTTCAGAAAATTTAGTTATATTAAAAAACCATTGAGATAATTTTTTTCTTTCAACAATAGCATTTGATCTCCAGCCTTTTCCATTAATAACCTGTTCATTTGCTAAAACAGTCTTTTCAACTGGGTCCCAATTTACATAAGTTTCTTTTCTAGAAACCAAGCCTTGGTTGTAAAAATCAATAAAAATTTCTTGCTGATGTTTATAATAACTTTTGTCACATGTCGAAATTTCAAGGTTCCAATCAATGGATAATCCAAGCATTTTGAGCTGGCTTTTCATAATTTTAATATTATTTTCAGTCCAAGTTTTAGGATGAAGATTATTTATTCTAGAGGCATTTTCAGCAGGCAAACCAAAAGCATCCCAACCCATAGGATGCAAAACGTTAAATCCATTTAAAAATTTATACCTAGCTAGCACATCTCCAATAGTATAATTTCTAACATGTCCCATGTGAATTTTACCTGATGGATAAGGAAACATTTCCAAACAATAAAACTTTTTTCCTTTTTCATTATAAAGTTTATTTTTAGAAAAATATTTTTGCCATTTCTTTTCAACAGCTTGAAAACTTATTCTTTCCATTGTGATTTATTTTTTTTTCGTTTTAGTTTCTTTTTCTAGTAAAGAAGCTTTTCTTAAAATAACAGTATTTAGTTCGTTACCTATTTTAGAATTAGGTAATAAGTTAACTTTACAATTATTGGTTTGTACAGCACATGTTTTTTGATGTACTATTATTTTCAAACTTCCTGCACTAATTTCATTTGAAAGAAATCTTATAGTGATTTTAATTGCTTTATCATCTTTTACATTGTCGGTGTACCAGTCCGTTATGATCGTTCCACCAGAATAATCAACGGTTGACATAGGTAAAAAATCTAAAGTTTCTAAACTTGCTCTCCACAAAGGATTTGAAGTACTAAACTCATAGTTAGTTCCCTTATTTCCAACTCCAATCATGCCACCTAACGAAGTACCCTTTCCTTCTTCAATGTTCTTTCTTGCCTTTGCAGCAGCTCCATCAGGCATTTGCCTCTGATCGACCTTTTTGTAAATACCACATGAAGTTAGGGCCAAAATTGTTGTAGTTATTAGGAGAAATCTTAAAATTATCGACATTTTCATTTGATATTTTAAACTTTATTTTTTATTTAATATCATGAAAAAAGACAAAAAATTAAGTTATTTGGACCCTAAATGTGTTGCATAATTGTCACAATTAGGGAAAAAAACTTAGATAACACATGAATAATCTGCATTCACCAGGTTAATCAGATAAAAATTCAACATTATTATTTATTAATAATTAATAACTAAACAATAAGGATAAATATGAAAAATATAACTAAAACATTGTTAGTGTTAGTTTCATCTATATCTATCTCGTTTGCTGCTGTTGCAGGAGAAGTTACTTTAACTGGTTCTGCTAAAGCATCTTACACAATAGGTGGTACTGATGACGCTATGGACAAAGGTATTGGTGTTTCAAACGAGTTAAAAGTTGCTGCTTCAGGTGAGTTAGACAACGGTTACACTTGGAACTACCACTTAGACTTAGATCCAGGTGCTGCAGGTGCTGTAACGAATGATGACGCTGCATTAACTATTGGTATGGGTGACATGGGTACTATCGGATTTTTCGATGGTGAAGGTTCATTACACTCAAACCTAGGATGGGGAATTGGTGCTCTTGGTACTGGTTCGGACTACGCTGGAACTATGACAATCTCATACGGATATGACATAGATTCAGAAGCGAACTTACAATACCACACACCAGCAGACTTATTACCATTTGGTCTTTCCGCAAAAGTTGGTTACCAACCAAACATCGGAGACCAAACAGGTGGTAACGACTATAAAAACACAGGTGCAATCAATCCAAAAACTTTAGTTGGACAAAGCATGACTCAATATAGAGTTGACGCTGCTCCAATCGACGGTTTAAAAATTGGTGCTGACTATGCTAATACTGACGGTTCAACTGCTACAGCTCAAGAAGCTGAATCAGGTGCTTACTTCGCTCAGTACGCAATAGGTAACTTCAAAGTTGGTTATGGTAAATCATTATACGCTGTGCCGTTGACAGATAAAAATGGTAACGTAACAGACTACGAAACTACATCATACGGTGTAGAATTCGCTGTTAATGATCAACTTTCGATTTCTTACACAAAAGAGAAATCTGATGCTATTACAGCTGTTGCAATCGTAGACGGTGCAAGCTCAAATACTAAGACAAGCGTAGAGTCAGACATTACGACTCTTCAAGCTGCTTACGTAATTGGTGGTGCAACTGTAGGTGTAGCAACAACAGAAACATCTGATGCAGACTATACATCTGGTAAAGAGGAAAAAGTAACAGTACTCTCTATCGCGATGGCGTTTTAATTAGATAAATTTTTTATGCCGGTTCTTTAATGAGCCGGCATATTAAAAAAAAATTTTAAGTAAGGTTAAAAATTTAAAAGTTTAAGACAAAAGGAAACAAAAGGAAAAAAATGAGAAACATAACTAAAACATTGTTAGTGTTAGTTTCATCTATATCTATTTCGTTTGCTGCTGTTGCAGGAGAAGTTACTTTAACTGGTTCTGCTAAAGCATCTTACACAATAGGTGGTACTGATGACGCTATGGACAAAGGTATTGGTGTTTCAAACGAGTTAAAAGTTGCTGCTTCAGGTGAATTGGACAACGGCTTTACATGGAACTACCACTTAGACTTAGATCCAGGTGCTGCAGGTGCTTTAACACAAGATGACGCTGCATTGACAATAACGATGGGTGATGGGTACTATCGGATTTTTCGATGGTGAAGGTTCATTACACTCAAACTTAGCATGGGGAGTAGGTGCGTTAGGCACAGGTTCAGACTATGCAGGTACAATGACAATTAACTATGGTAACGATGTTGATTCAGAAGCAAACATTCAATATCACACACCAGCAGATGTATTGCCATTTGGTCTTTCCGCAAAAGTTGGTTACGTGCCGAACGTAGGTGACCAAACAGGTGGTAACGACTTTAAAAATACAGGTGCAATTAACCCTGTTGTTGAAGGTGGTAACAAATTAACTCAATACAGAGTTGATGCTACTCCACTAGATGGTTTAAGCATTGGTGCTGATTATGCTACAGAAAGCGGAGGAGACACTGGTACAGCTCAACAAGAAGAGTCAGGTGCTTACTACGCTAAATATGCATTTGGAAACTTCAAAGTTGGATACGGTAAATCACTTTATGCGCCAGCAATGACGAATAAAGATGGATTCTTCACTATGTATGAAACAGATTCATACGGTATTGAATTTGCTGTGAATGACCAGCTTTCAATTTCTTATTCAAAAGAGAAGTCTGAAGGAACTAAGGACAATGCAATAGCTGATGGTGCTTCAAGTGATACGAAAACTAAAACAGAGTCAGATATCACATCACTACAAGCTGCTTATGTAATTGGTGGTGCTACTATTGGTATAGCTCAAACTGAAACTTCTGACGCAGATTATACTGCAGGCAAAGAAGAGAAAGTTACAGTTTTATCAATCGCAATGGCATTCTAATTAACACTAGAACAAATTTAAAAAAGCCGGCTAATTATAGCCGGCTTTTTTTTTATTTCAGTCAAAATTGCAATAGAATTACTATTAATAGATTTTATTTTATTTAAATTCAAAATATTAATTCCTCCTAAAGGCACAAGATTTTTAAATCTTTTTGTAAAACAATTAAATTTGTTTATTCCCATGAAATTCATTTCTTTTTTGTATTCCACTTTGAATAGCCTAGAAAGCAATATGTACTCGCACCCTTGAGATTTTTTATGATGAATTTCTCTTACATTATGTGCAGCACCAATTATATTAAATTTAAATCTTTTAAGATTTAATGATTTGAAACTTTTATTAAAAGATGACAAATAAATTCCATCAGACCTTAAATTTACAGCTAAATGTGTGTCATTAGCTACGTAAAATAGAATATCTTTTATTTTACAAACTTTTCTAAAGGCAATTAATTTTGATATTTTTTCTCTTTTACTATTATTCCTATAAATAATAATAAATTTACTACGTTTTTTTATCTTTTTTAAATCTAAATCTTTGGTACTTTCAATTAATAAAAAATAATTCTTTTTAAACGCAAACATATGACCAACATAGTAGAAAGTTTCAGTAAAATAAATTCTAATATAAAGAAATTAAACCCAAAAAGGCTTGTTAATATTATAGCTGTAAGCAAAACATTTTCTCTAGATTATATTATGCCCTTAATTGATCATGGCCACATACATTTTGGAGAGAACAAAGTACAAGAAGCAACTGCGAAATGGGGATCATTAAAAAAGGAAAAAAAACATTTAAAACTTCATATGGTTGGAAAACTTCAAAGCAATAAAGCAAAAAACGCAGGTGAATTGTTTGATTATATACATTCTTTAGATACACAAAAATTGGCTGACGTTTTGTCTAATTATGAACTAAACAGTGGTAAAAATCTTAAATATTTTATTCAGGTTAACATAGGAAATGAACTTCAAAAATCTGGAATTCCTGTCAGTGAAATTGAAAATTTTTATAATTATTGTATATATGAAAAAAAATTAGATATTCAAGGATTAATGGTTATACCTCCAAACGATAATAATACTAAAAAATATTTTAAAACAATGAACGAATTAAATATATCTTTGGGTCTAAAAGAATTAAGTATGGGCATGTCTTCGGATTATGAAGATGCTGTAGTAAATAATTCAACTTTTGTAAGAATAGGTAGTTTGATATTTGGAAAAAGAAGTTAGGTAATATTTACTTTAGAACTTTTATTTAGATATTTTATTAGTTTTATCAACTCAAATTTTCTAATGGCCACACATCCCTTAGTCGATGAAAAATTCTTTTTTGCAATATGAATAAAAATTGCACTTCCTTTATTTTTCTTAATTGGACTGATATTATAGTTTAATACTAAAATTAAATCGTAAATGTTATCTTTTCTATAGAGTTTTTCAAAACTAAAACTAAACGGGAGTCTTATAAGCTTATTGTAATATTTTGACTTTGGATCGTCACACCAACCCATATTTTTTTGGATAACAGATTTAGGAATTTTACTTTCGAAATATTTGATACGGTCTTTTCTATAAAAAACTCTTTTAACTCTAAAAGATCCTTTTGGTGTTATAAGGTCTCCCTCTTTTTTTTTTAATCCTATACCTTTTTTACCTATCGCACATTTTACTTTAAAATTTTTGAAAGTAAGGTATTTTTTATTAATATTTATATGCATAAATTGAATATTTTTTTATCAGCTCCAGCAAGCTTTAAGTCATCATTAGATGAACTCAAAGCTTATTTAAAATTTAATCTTAATTCAAATCAAAAAAATATGAGAGATGATCTGGATAAGAATTTTGATGGAATAATTTGCCATGAAGATAATTTAAATGATATTAATAATATAATTAAAAAGGTAAAATGCTTTAAAATATTAGTTTCTTCAAAAAATACTAATATTGCAAATTTTGATTATTATTTGAAACTCCCCACTACAATTAAAGAGATAAATAACATTGTTGAAAGTTCTGCAGCCAAAAAAAAATTTAATAAAAATTCATCAATAAAAATAAAATCGTATTTACTCGATAAAAATGAAAAAAAACTTATTAAAAACGAGAATTTTGTAATTCTTACTGAAAAGGAAATTCAATTACTTGAACTTTTTTTAACTAAAAAGCAGGCAGTTTCCAAAAACAATATTTTAGATTTAGTTTGGAATTATTCCTCAGATGCTGACACCCACACAGTTGAGACACATATTTATAGACTAAGAAAAAAAATAAATGATAAATTTTTAGACGATAATTTTATACTTAATAATAAAAATGGATATTACTTATGAAAAAAAGAAACAAAATAGCTTTAGACTTATTTTCCAAAAAATATCGAAAAAGAATAGTTAAACCAAAAAAAGGTAAAGGTAGCTTTAAAAGAAGAAAAAAATAATTTAATTAATTCTTGCTCCAATAATTTGTATAACTTTTGAAGACATCTCAGTCCCTATGTCCAAGCTTTCTTTTAGCGATTTGCCATTAACATGTCCATGCAAAAATCCACCAGCAAAAAGATCTCCAGCTCCAGTAAGATCTTTAATTTTCAAATTTTCCTTTGCAACACATTCCACAATTTCCTCTTTATTTATTGCTACTGCACCTTTTTCACCTCGTGTCACAATTATTAATTTTTTTAATTCTTTAGCGAAGTTAATAACTGTTTTAATATCTTTAGCATTGATTAAAGACATAATTTCTTGCTCATTTGCAAAAGTAATATCCAATTTATTTTTTACTAAATCAAGAAAATGAGTCTTGTGTCTTTCAACACAAAATAAATCAGATAAAGACATCGCTACTTTGTTAGCTTTTTTTATTGCCTTCTCAAAAGCTTTTTTTGGTTCACCCTCATCCCAGAGATAGCCCTCTAAAAATAATATTTCACTTTTTTTAACTGCATTTGTGTCAATGTCATTTTCATTAATTTTTCCAGCAGTACCAAGAAAAGTTACCATAGTTCTCTCAGAGTCCGGTGTAATTAATATCAAACAAGTTCCAGTAGGAATGACCTCCTTTTTCTTGGAGTAAAAAAATTTAACATTTTCTCTTTTCAAACCTTCTTCATACTTATTACCTAATTTATCGTCACTTACTTTACCAATAAAGCCAACTTTGTTTCCTAGTTGCGAGAGACCTACTATTGAGTTTGCAACAGATCCACCAGACACAGTCTCCTCTATTTTTAATTTTGATAATAGTTTTTTTAATTCCATCTCGTCTACAAGCTTCATCGTGCTTTTTGTTAAATTATTTTGAGCAATAAATTTTTCATCAACTTTACAAATTACATCAACGATTGCATTTCCTATTCCTAAGATTTTCATTTAAGCTTTTTTTGTTTTTACAGGTTTTTTTCTATTTGGATAACAGCTTTTACAGATTTTACAAGTTATTCCATAACAGTCTCGAGCTTTACAATACTCCCGACCATACCAAATTATTTGAAGGTGAAGTCTATTCCATTTTTTTTTGGGAAAAATATTTTTTAAATCTTTTTCTGTTTGAATTACGTTTTTGCCATTTGTGAGACCCCACCTTTGTGCAAGTCTATGTATATGCGTATCAACTGGAAAAGCTGGAAAACCAAAACCTTGAGACATAACAACACTAGCAGTTTTGTGGCCAACACCTGGTAATTGTTCGAGTTCCTCATATGTTTTGGGTACTCTACTATCATATTTTTCAATTAAAGTTTTAGATAAAAAAAAAATACTTTTCGCTTTAATTCTAAAAATTCCAATTTTTTTAATTAATTTTTCAATTCTTTTTCTTCCTAATTTTACAAAATGCTCAGGCTTATAATAATTTGGGTAAATTGTTTTTGTTACATTATTTACGTTAACATCAGTGCATTGAGCGGAAAGTAAAACAGAAACTAAAAGAGTAAAAGTATTTTTATAATTAAGAGGAATAGGTACTTTTGGATAAGTTTTATCTAAAATTTTTATGATGATTTTAGATTTTTTTTTATTATTCACTTTCTAAAACTTTTTTTTTAGCTTTCGTAAACTCTTCTTTAGTTAAATCACCAGATTTATACAAATCTTTTAACATTTTCAGCTCACCTACAATTGTTTGAGTTGAGTTTTTTAAAATTTCTGAATTTACTAAATCAATATTCTTGCAATTTTTTTTTTTCATAATCTTTAGCAAATGAAATGTTCTATCGTTTGCAGCTCTTATAGCCTTATCTGAATTATGAAAAGTTGTAGCCATCGCAGGCCAAAAAAGAATCATTCTTGCCATATTCCCTCCAGTGTTTTCTTTTTCAAATAATGCATCACGCTTAAACTTTTGCGCTTCAGCCACTGAACTCTCCAGTTCATTACAGTTTTTTTTATCATCTAAAGGATCTTTAACATTAACAACTTCAGGAGTAGCACAACCAATTAAAAAGAAAAAAATGAAAATTAATTTTACTGTCTTCACAATGAATTTATTTAAAGTTCAAAAGATTTCTCATGGAGTATAAGCCTGGTTTTTTATTAATTAACCATTTAGCAGCAACCAAAGCACCCTCAGAATACAAAGCTCTGTCAAACGATTCATGGTTCAACTTTATAACTTCTTTACCACTGGTGAACATGACTTCGTGCTCTCCTATAACCTCTCCTCTTCTAATTGAATTAAAATTAATTTTATTCCCATAAGGAAATGTTTTTTTATTAAAATATTTTTTACCTAACATACCATAAAACTCTTTTCTTCTGCCTTTTGCTATTCCCCGTCCTAGCATTAACGCAGTTCCAGACGGATAATCTTTCTTATGCTTGTGATGTACCTCATAAACTTTGCTTAAAAATTTTTCTCCAAGAGATTTTGCTGTAATTTCAGTCAAATACATTAATAGATTTACACCTAAACTCATATTTCCAGCTTTTAAGATTGGAATTTTTTTTGAATATCTTTTTATTAATTTTTCTTCATTCTTTGTAAATCCTGTTGTTCCAATTACTATCCTCTTTTTTTGTTTAGTTGCAATTTTAAGAATTTCTAAAGTACATTTAGGAATAGTAAAATCGATAATTATATTTGCTTTTTTAAAAGCATCAATTGAATTAAGTTCAGGTTTAATTCCTAAAATTTTTTTATTTATTTTTCTATTTTCAGTCAAAGAGACCAACTTAAATTCCTTACTTTTATTTGCTGACTTAATGAGTTGTTGACCCATTCTTCCCATGCAGCCTGATATTGCTAAGTTAATTTTTTTCATTATCTAATAAAATAAATTGCTACAATAATCACTAGTACAATTATAGTCCAGATAGTTAAATTATTTAAAACTTGTTTAAATTTATTATTAGTGGATAAAAAACCAGGTAAGATTAAAGCTAGCACTGCAATAAGAAATATTGCTGATATAATTTGGTCAGTTTCCATACAGCTTAAGAATTTTTCCAGAATTTCTTAGCTTTTTCAAAAAAGCTTTTAATTACTGGATCTGGTTTGCTGGTTTCAATCTCATTAAACTCCTCTAATATCTCTTTTTGCCTTTTTGATAGGGAAGTTGGCACTTGAGTAACAACTCTAATATAAAGATCACCAAAAACACTTCTTCTTAAAACAGGCATACCTTTACCTTTAAGTCTGAACTGTTTTCCGTGTTGAGTCCCTGCTGGAATTTTTATTTTAGACTTGCCTCCATCGATTGAGGGAACTTCTACAGAAGATCCTAATGCCGCGTCTGAAAAGGAGATTGGCATCTCATAGTACAGATTTTCATCTGACCTTTTAAAAATATTATGGTTTTCTATCGAAACAAATAAATATAAATCACCGCTTCCACCGCCTTTTGATCCAGCTTCACCTTTTCCCGACAATCTAATTCTTGTCCCATCATCAACCCCTTTTGGAATTTTAACCGTCACATTCTCGTTTGCTTGTACCTTTCCATTACCACTACAATTATTACATGGAGTACTTATCATTTCGCCGTACCCGCTACATTGCGGACAGGTTTGTTGAACAGTAAAGAAACCTTGATTAGTTCTTACCTTTCCTCTTCCAGAACAATAATCACATCTTATCGGTTTAGACCCCTTGGCCGCTCCGCTGCCCGAACAGGATTTGCAATATTTATATGTAGTATATCTAACATTCTTTTCAGTTCCTTCGTATGCTTCTTCTAAAGAAATACTTACATCATATCTAAGATCGTTTCCCCTATTACTTGTTCTTCTCGATGTGCCACCACCAAAGTCACTAAAAAAATCTTCGAAAATATCAGAGAAAGACGAACTGTCGAAACCGCCAAAGCCTTGAAAGCCACCTCCACCTCCACCTTCAAATGCTGCATGCCCAAATTGGTCGTAATTTGCTTTTCTTTTATCGTCTGAAAGAATGTGATAAGCCTCGCTTGCTTCTTTGAATTTTTCTTCTGAAGCTTTATCACCTTTATTTTTATCAGGGTGGTATTTAAGTGCTAATTTTCTATAGGCTTTTTTTATATCGTCTTTGGATGCACCTTTCGGAATACCTAAGACATCATAACAATCTCTTTTAGCCACAGGACGTCTCCTTATTTATTATCTTAGGCGCTTTTTTCTTTATCTTCCTTTACGTCTTCAAAATCTGCATCAACAACATTATCTTTTTCACCAGGTTTAGTAGCTTTCGGACCACCAGTACCTTTGTCATCTTTATTACCTTTTTGCTGGCTTTTATATACTGCTTCACCTAATTTCATAGATACTTGAACTAAACTCTGAGTTTTTTTCTTAATATCTTCAACATCTGTTCCTTCTAAGGATTTTTTAAGATCGATCACTCCATTTTCAATAGCTTTTTTATCTTCTGATGAAACTTTATCTCCATGCTCTTTCAAACTTTTTTCTGTTGAAAAAACTAAGCTGTCGGCTTGGTTTCTTGCATCGACTGAGTCTCTTTTCTTTTTATCTGCTTCTTTGTTAGCCTCGGCATCTTTAACCATTTTTTGGATTTCTTCATCAGATAGACCTCCAGAAGCTTGTATCTGTATCTTTTGCTCTTTGCCCGTACCTTTATCTTTTGCGGAAACGCTCACTATACCATTAGCGTCAATATCAAAAGTCACTTCTATTTGCGGTGTACCCCTTGGTGCTGGAGGTATACCTACTAATTCAAAATTACCTAAAATTTTATTATCAGCAGCCATTTCTCTCTCTCCTTGAAGAACTCTTATAGAAACAGCTGGCTGGTTATCTTCAGCTGTCGAAAATACCTGACTTTTTTTAGTTGGAATTGTCGTATTTTTTTCAATTAGTTTCGTTGATACGCCGCCGAGTGTCTCGATTCCTAACGAGAGAGGAGTAACATCTAAAAGTAATACGTCTTTAACGTCACCTTGTAATACCCCACCTTGAATAGCAGCACCCATCGCAACTACTTCATCTGGATTTACGCTTTTATTTGGTTCTTTTCCAAAAAAATTTTTTACTGTTTCAATTATTTTTGGCATTCTAGTCATTCCGCCCACAAGAACGACTTCATTTATCTCTGCAGCAGAAAATCCAGAGTCTTTCAATGCTGTTTTGCATGGTTCTAAAGTTCTATCAACCAAACTTTGAACTAAAGCCTCAAGTTTGGCTCTTGTAAATTTTAAATTCAAATGTTTAGGGCCAGATTTGTCTGCAGTTATAAAAGGTAAATTTATTTCAGTTTGAGCTGCAGATGATAACTCAATCTTAGCTTTTTCTGCAGCTTCTTTTAATCTTTGAAGTGCAAGTTTATCTGTTTTTAAGTCAATTCCATTATCTTTTTTAAATTCGGATGCAAGATATTCTACAATTGCATCATCAAAATCTTCACCTCCGAGAAAAGTATCTCCGTTAGTTGATTTTACTTCAAATACTCCATCACCAATTTCTAAAATTGATATATCAAAAGTTCCACCTCCTAAGTCGTATACAGCAATTTTCTTACCACCTTTTTTATCAAGACCATATGCAAGAGAAGCTGCAGTGGGTTCATTTATAATTCTCAAAACTTCAAGACCTGCAATTTTTCCCGCATCTTTAGTTGCTTGTCTTTGAGAGTCATTGAAATATGCAGGTACAGTTATCACTGCTTTTGTTACAGCTTGACCTAAATATTTCTCAGCTGTCTCTTTCATCTTTTGTAATACGAAAGCTGAAATTTGTGCTGGTGAATATTTTTTCCCTTTTCCCTCTACCCAAGCATCACCATTATCCGATTTAACTATTTTGTAAGGGACTTTAGAAATATCTTTTTGCACTGAAGGACCATCAAACTTTCTCCCAATTAATCTTTTTACTGCAAAAATTGTATCACCGGCATTTGTTACCGCTTGCCTTTTTGCTGGCTGGCCAACTAATTTCTCTTCATTATCTAAAAAAGCTACAACAGAAGGAGTTGTCCTTGCACCTTCTGTATTTTCTAGAACTTTTGCCTGTGAGCCGTCCATTATTGCTACACACGAATTCGTAGTTCCTAAATCTATTCCAATTACTTTACTCATAAATATGTTCCTTTTGATAACTTATATGGGTGCTATTTCTCTTCATACAAGGTTGAATTATTTAATTTTTTTCCTCTTTTTCTTGATTTTTTGAACTTTTTTTCTTTGCCACACCAACTAATGCTGGTCTCAACAATCTTTCACCCAACATATAGCCAGGCTGAATCTCTTGAACAATTGTGCCCGGTTCAGACTTATCATCCTCAATTTCTGACATTGCTTGATGAATATTTGGATCAAATTTTGTTCCCTTTGCATCAATCTTTTTAATATTATTTTTTTCGAATATACTTATTAAATCTTTTTCAATAATTGTTATATTTTCAAGAAACTTTTCAAGATCCTTATTATCTTTTAAAATTTTATCATTTTTGATTGCTATTTTAGCTCTTTGTAAGTTGTCTAATATTGCCAGACTTTCTTTTGCAAAATTAAATGATCCAAATTCGAAAGCGTCTTTAACTTCCTTTTCGAACCTTCTTCTTTGATTTTCAATTTCTGCTAGAGATCTCAAAAGTTTATCTTCTGTTTCTTTTAACTTTTCGTCTGTAGATTTATGTTCAACTTTTGGTTTTTGAATATTTTTAGGCGCACCACTAGGGCCGTTATTTTCAGATTGACTCTGATTTTGTTTTTTTATGTCGTTTTCAGGCATCTAAATGTTATATAGTAAATATTTTTAAAATTACTAGACAGAAATGAAAAAAATTTTAATAGGCACGCACAATAAGGGGAAATTTAGAGAAATAGCTTATTTATTATCTAATAAAAGCAAAAAAATTTCTCCGACTAGTCTTAAGATACCAAGTCCAAAAGAGACAGGGAAAACTTTTTTAGCAAATTCAAAATTAAAAGCAGAGTATTTTTCTAAATTTGTTAATTATCCAGTTATATCAGATGACTCTGGTTTATGTATTAAGTTTATGAAAAATAAGCCAGGTATTTTTTCCGCTAGATTAGCAAAAAAAAAAGGTGGCTTTCAAAAAGCCATGAAATTTATTTTGAAAAAAATGAAAAATACCAAAAATAGATCTGCATATTTTATTTGTTCTCTTTCATTTAAATATCCAAAAAAAAGGGTTGTTACATGCACAGGAAAAATACAAGGTACAATTTCATTAAAAATTTCTGGAAAGAAAGGGTTTGGATACGACCCAATATTTATTCCTCAATCATATAAAAAAACGTTTTCTGAAATTTCAAAATTAAAAAAGATGAGAATTGATCACAGATTTCTTGCATTCAAAAAATTAAAAAATAAAATTAAAACTTTATAAATTTATTTTTATCAGTTTTATATATTTCAAGATCTTGCTTAACTTTCTTATCTTTAAAGCTGAAAGTTCCCGTTTTACCTTTAATTTTATTTTTAAAAGAAAAATCATTAATAGAGGTAATCTTGCCATTAGTTTTCCACGCATAGTAAATTAAACCTAGTGCATCATAGGTTAAAATTGTTATTTCATTCGGGTATTTTTGGTATTTTTTGAAATATTTATCATTGTACTTTTTAAATTCCTTATAATCTATTGAAGGATAATACAAATTTCTTATTGTATTTTCATAAAAAATACTTTCATCAAACCATTGATTTACAGTTGTAAGTAAAACCTTATCCTGATTTACGTCTGTGTACACTAAGGATGTTAAAACACTTTTTAAATTATTTCCAAAATCTATAATTATGACCGAATCAAAATTAACATCACCTAATGTATAAAGTTGCTCAAGTTTTTCCAATGTTCTAATTGACTGATCATCTTCTTTGTCTTCAAACATTTTTTTCCTAAGTTCAAGATTTTTTTTCCTTTGGTTATAATTTGTTAGTTTTTCAATTTCACCTGTAAGTACTTGTGGATCAGCGCTGTATTTGAAAATCTTAAAATTTTGTAAATTAAGACTTTCAAGTTTTTTTTCTATAAAATTTTCGTATTGATTTTTCGGAAACATTATTATTGTTTTACTTTTTTTTTGCTTCCTTAAAAAATTTGTAATTGCATTTAGTTGGGACTCCAAACTAATCCCTATACTAATTATATTATTGGAGAATTCTGGAGAAATGTTTGAGGGAGAAATAAAAATGGTATCATTAAACTTATTTGTTTCTGGAAAGTCTTTATTACTTATTGGACCAATTATTACATTTACACCCTCTGCTTTAATTTCTCGTATAGCAGAATTTAACTTTTTGGTGTCATTAAATCCAGAGTCCCTTGGTACAATAAATACATTTCTATCATTTATTTCATCAAGTGCTAGTTGGAGCGAATACAAAAGAGAGTCTCCCAATTCTTTATATTCACCACTTAAAGGGGCAAGCAAGCCAATTTTTAAAATGTTAATATTTTCTTTACCGAAAAGATTAATATTAAAGAATATTAATGTATAAGATAGAATTAGACCAAAAATTTTTTTCATAAGATGATTTTGAATACAAATACTTTATACATCGTTTCAACGCCCATTGGAAATTTAGATGACTTAACATTAAGAGCAGAAAAAGTATTAAAAAATTCAGACATTATTCTATGTGAGGATACTAGACATTCTGTTAAACTATTAAATCATTTTAAAATTAAAAAAAAACTGATCTCTTACCATAAATTTAATGAGAGAAAACAGCTAATTAACATTATAGAGCACATTAATCAGGGCAAAATTTTGTCTCTAATATCTGACGCGGGAACACCAATGTTATCTGATCCAGGTCGAATACTTCTAAATGAGTGCATAAAAAGAAATATCGGCATTGTCCCAATTCCAGGTGTTTCCTCGATTACTACTGCTTTGAGTGTCTCGGGATTTAGTGATCAATTTTTATTTTTCGGATTTTTACCAAAAAAAGAAAGTGAAATTAATAAAATTTTGATATCTCTTAAAAATATTTCTTATTCATTAGTTTTTTTTGTGCCTGGAAAAAAAATTAACAATTATTTATCAAAATTTAAAGAATATTTCCCTGAAAGAAAAATTCTAATAGCTAAAGAGTTAACAAAAATTCATGAAAATCTCATAAGGGGAGACATCAACAACCTTAAAATTAACAAAACTTCAATGAAAGGTGAAGTGACTGTTGTAATATCTGATCACAAATTTACAGAGAAAACTGATAAAAATGAAATTATTAACAAAGCAAAAAAATATTTAAAAAAGTATAGCTTAAAAGATACAGTTGAATTAATTTTACAGACAGGAAAATTTAAAAAAAAAGAAATTTACGAAATTTGCTTAAGCTTGAAAAATGAAAAAAATAATTAGTTTACTCATTATTGCCTTTTTAACCTCTTGTTCATCAGTCGGCCAGTTTGGGGCGGGAGTAGATATTACATTCGATCCAAGAACTATAGGAATGCAAATAGATGATACAATTATGCAAAAAAATTTATCTGCGAGATTAGCATTAGCAGATAAGAAATATTTTATTTCTATACAGTCTGAAGTTTTAGATGGCAGAATATTTTTATCAGGAAAGGTAGATGAGCCTGAAGAAAAAATTAAAATCACCAAAATGGCATGGGAAACTAAAGGTGTCAGATCAGTAAAAAATGCAATTACAATTAAAAGTCAAAGTAATTTTAAAAGCACTGCGAAAGATATTTTAATTACAAGTCAATTAAGATCTGCCTTGATCTTTAACAAAAAAACAAAAGCTAGAAATTATACCTTAGAAACAATAAATAAAAATATCTACATATTTGGTATAGCAATGGATATGCAAGAAAAAAAAGAGGTAATTAGAGAGGCAAATAAAATATATGATGTTAAAGAAGTTTTCCCATCAATTTATTTAGCAAGCGAGTTAAGTAGAAACAAACTTTAGTTTGTATAGTCAATTACATCTGAAGAATAAGCTGCAATAGAGGCTAGATTTAAAATTTCAGAGGTGCTTGCTCTTAGCGGAGCAACTTCAATAGGTGAACCAAGGCCAATCAAAAGTGGCCCTATTAATTTTCCTCCTCCAAAAACTTTCATTAATTTTGTTGAAATGGCTGCGCTATGAAGTGCAGGCATAATCAAAATATTTGCATTTCCAACAATTTTTGAAAATGGGTAGATTTCCTGATAAGTAGGATTTAATGCAACATCAGGCTGCATCTCACCATCGAAATCAAAATCAACTTTTTCTTTCTTTAATAGTTCAATAGCATCTCTAACATGTTTAGTATTTTTGGAAATCGGTTTTCCAAAAGTTGAGTGAGATAAAAAAGCAACTTTAGGATCAAAACCAAAAAGTCTGGCTACACGAACACACGATTTCGAAACCTTTACCAGTCTTTCAGGAGAAGGAAAATCTTGTACATTTGTATCAGCAACTAGAATTGTTTTGCCTTTTAAAGTTATCATTGTCATACCAAATATTTCCTCACCAGGTCTAGGCTCAGTCACTTTTTTAAGTTTTTCTATGGAAGCAGCATAGTGACGAATATTTCCAGTAACCATTGCATCAGCATCTTTGCACGCAATCATTGAGGCACCCCAAGCTATACGTTCATTTCGAACTAAACGATCAACGTCTCTTTCTAATTGGCCTTCGCGTTGAAGTTTCTTGTAAAGGTGTTTGACGTATTTTTTACGTTTTTCTTTATCAGTAGAATTAACTATTTCAATTTTATAATTTTCGTCTAAACCTATATTTTTTAGTTGCTCTTTAATTCTTTTTTCAGCACCAATTAAAATTGGTGTTCCTAGTTTATTCCTGCCAAATTCAATTGCTGCCTTAAGCATATTCTCATCTTCTCCTTCTGCAAAAATAACTCGTTTAGGATTTTTTCTAACTTTTGCGTTAATTCCTTGCATTAAAGACATCGTAGGGTCGAGTCGATTCATCAACTGATCTTTATACATCTCTAAGTCCGGAATATTTTTTCTTGCTACCCCACTTTTCATCGCAGCTTTAGCAACTGCTGCTGGTATTACACTTATCAATCTAGGATCAAAAGTAGATGGTATGATGTATTCTTTACCGTATCTAGGTCTATCACCTCCATAAGCAGAAACAACTTCATCTGGAACATTTTCCCTTGCCAAAAGAGCTATTGCATTTGCAGCAGCAACCTTCATTTCTTCATTAATTTCCTTAGCTCTTACGTCTAATGCTCCTCTGAATATATAAGGAAAACCTATCAAGTTATTAACTTGATTAGGATAATCTGATCTACCAGTTGCAATTATTGCATCTGACCTTGCCTCTTTAATCAATTCTGGTTTAATCTCTGGGTCTGGATTAGCACAAGCAAAAATTATAGGGTTTTTGGCCATTGATTTTATCATTTCCTTTGAAACAACATCTTTAGCAGACAATCCCAAAAACACATCTGCATTTTTGATCGCCTGGTTTAATGTTCTTAGTTCAGTATCCAAAGCATAAGCGGATTTGAACTGATCAATATTTTTTCGACCTTTATAAATGACACCTTTACTATCACACATAATTATATTTTCATTTTTTACGCCAGAACTTTTGAATAGATTTGCGCAAGCCTGTGCAGAGGCACCTGCGCCATTAATAACTACTTTCACTTTATCAATTTTCTTATCAGAAATATCTAATGCATTAATTAATGCTGCTGTAGTAATAATTGCAGTTCCATGTTGGTCATCATGAAAGATTGGTATGTCTAAAATTTCTTTTAATTTTTGTTCTATTATAAAGCAGTCTGGAGCCGCAATATCTTCAAGATTTATACCTCCAAATGTCCCACCAATATTTTTAATTGTTTCTATAATTGACTGTGGATTATTATTATTTATTTCAATATCAATGGAGTCAATATCTGCAAATCTTTTAAATAAAACAGATTTTCCCTCCATAACTGGTTTAGATGCTAAAGCTCCAAGATTACCAAGCCCCAAAATAGCTGATCCATTACTAATTACGGCCACTAAATTTCCTTTACTCGTATAATCGTATGCTAAGTCCGGATTTTTTGCGATTTCTTTTACTGGGGCTGCAACTCCTGGAGAATAAGCAAGAGATAGATCTCGTTTTGTAGTTAAAGGCTTACTAGAGTTAATCTCAATTTTGCCTGACTTTCCGTTTATATGAAAATCAAGGGCCTCTTTATCTGAATAATGATCAATTTCTGTTTTCTTTGGCATTTATTTTTATGAGTATGTAATATAAAGAAAATTAATTCACTATAAATTTATGGCTTAATTGAGATAACATATATGAACTTACTTTTTTCAACATCAATATTTAGTTTTTTCACGATAATAAGCAGAATTTTAGGTTATATTAGAGATATTTTAATTGCAATTTTTTTAGGGGCCTCGATTTTTGCAGATGCCTTCTTTGTTGCTTTTAGACTACCCAACACCTTTAGACGCCTTTTTGCTGAAGGCACATTTAATGCAGCTTTCATACCTTCTTACACTTCAGCAAAATTAAAAAGTAAAAAATCTGGAAGAGTATTTGCTGATGATGTTTTAAGTTTTCTTTTCCTTATTTTAACTTTTATAGTTACCCTCGCAGAAATATTTACACCATATCTTATTTATTTAATTGCCCCAGGTTTTGCTGGAGATGATGTAAAATTTAATTTAGCTGTTGAGCTTACAAGAATAACATTTCCATTCTTACTATTTGTAAGTTTATCATCCTTTTTTTCTGGAATTTTAAATTCAAATAATAAATTTGCTGCTGCCTCAGCTGCGCCAATAATTTTAAATATTGTATTAATATTAAGTATTTTTCTTTCTTATTTGCAAGATTTTAACATAGCAAAACAACTATCTTACGGAGTAACAATGGCTGGTATACTTCAATTAATTTTCTTAATTTATTTTACTCTTAAATTTTATAAACCAAAACTTAAATTTAACTTTAAAGTAAATAATAGAGTAAAATTTTTTTTTAAAAAATTATTGCCAAGTATTTTCTCTTCCGGAGTTACCCAAATAAATATTCTAGTTGGCACTATAATAGCTTCTTTTCAATCTGGTGCGGTTTCTTATTTATATTATGCTGACAGGGTTTACCAAATTAATTTAGCTATTGCCGGAATAGCAGTCGGTACTGTTTCGTTGCCTGTTTTATCAAAGGCACTCAAAACAAAAAATTTTTCGCAGGTTTCTAACATTCAAAATAATTCGATACAACTTTCCTTGTTATTTTCAATTCCTGCCAGTTTAGGACTTATCATTGCTTCGGAAGAAATAGTTAATGGATTATTTGGTTATGGGTCTTTTTCATCTAACGATGTTAAGTTGACGGCATTTGCATTAATGTATTTTGGATACGGTATAGTAGCATTTTCTTTAGTTAAAATTTTATCTAATTTTTTCTTTGCACGAGATAATACAAAAATTCCATTTTACATATCTTCATTTATAGTTTTATTAAACATTATTATTAGCGTTACCTTTTTTAATCAGGTAGGATTTTTAATTATTCCTATCGCAACATCATTTTCGACATGGGTAGGTGTTTTAATATTTATATATCATTTAAACAAAAATAATCTCCTTCTTTTACAAAAGAAATTATTCTACAACATTCTTAAAATAATCTTTTCATCAATTATCATGTCTATTCTTCTTTTGTTAACAATTGGAAAATATTCAAGTTTTCTTGATTATTCCTACATTTACAAATCGATCTATTTGTTAATTATTGTAGGTTTCGTAGGAGCAGTTTATTTGTTATCTTGTTATTTGTTAGGATTGCTAAAAATTAATAATTATAGAACTAATTAAATGGAAAAAAAAAGATTGGTATTTTCAGGCGTGCAACCCACTGGTAACCTGCATTTAGGAAACTATCTAGGTGCACTTAAAAATTTCGTTTCACTTCAGAAGGAAATGAATTGTATTTATTGTGTTGTAGATTTGCATGCAATAACAGTATTTCAAAATCCAAATGAGTTACGAAATAATGTATTAGAAACATTAGCAAGCTTTCTAGCAACAGGTCTTGATCCGGATAAAAGTATTATATTCAACCAATCATCAGTGTCAGGTCATACTGAGCTAGCTTGGATTTTAAATTGTGTTTCTAAAATTGGATGGTTAAACCGAATGACCCAATTTAAAGATAAAGCTGGATCAGATAAAGAAAAAGCCAGTGTTGGTTTATATATTTATCCAAATCTTATGGCCGCAGATATACTTTTGTATAAAGCCACTCATGTACCTGTTGGAGCTGATCAAAAACAACATTTGGAGTTGTCAAGGGATATAGCACAAAAGTTTAATAATGATTTTAATTGCAAAGATTTTTTCCCTTTGCCTGAGCCATTAATCTCAAAAAATATCTCAAGAGTAATGAGCTTAAGAGATGGCACAAAAAAGATGAGCAAATCTGAAGAGTCAGATTATTCAAGAATTAATCTTAAAGATACCAAAGATGAGATAAGTAAAAAAATAAAAAAAGCAAAATCAGACTCTAATCAAATACCAGACAATCTTAAAGATCTAGACACTAAACCTGAGGCATTAAACCTAATTAATATTTACTCTGAAATATCCAATAATAATATTGAAAAAGTTTTAAACGAAATGTCTGGAAAAGAATATTCCTTTTTAAAAACAAAATTAGCAGATCTTTTAATAAGTGAAATAACACCAGTTGGAAAAGAAATTAAAAAATTATTAGGCGACAAGGCTCATCTTGAGCAAATTTTGCAAAAAGGTAAAGAAAAAGCCAATATTATTGCTGAGGAAAACCTTAAAAATATACGTGAAAAAGTAGGATTGATATAATATAAATTTTACATGATACAAACTCAATCTACACCAAATCCTAACTCTCTTAAGTTTTTGTCTGAGAAAACTATTTCATCAATAGGTACAGAAGAATTTCAAAAAGATAAGTCAAAAAGTTTATCAAATCCATTTGTTAAAGAACTTCTTGAATTTAAAGGAGTTGAACTAGTTCTTTTATCTAAAAATTTTTTATCAGTAAAAAAAAATGAAAATGTATCTTGGAGCGAGCTTAAACCAATGATTATTTCTCACTTGAACCATTATTTTGAAAACAATGATGAACCGATTCTAAAAGAAAAAAAACAATCAATTTCCTCAGAAGAAAATGATGAAACCGTAAAAAAAATTAAAGACGTTTTAGATACTAAAATTAGACCAGCAGTAGCTCGAGATGGAGGAGACATTAAGTTTAAATCATTTGAGAATGGAGTTGTGAAGGTTGAATTACAAGGAAGCTGTTCGGGATGTCCAAGTTCATTAATGACCTTAAAACAAGGTGTGCAAAATTTATTAAAGCATTACGTTAAAGAAGTTAATTCAGTGGAGGCTAGCTAGAATATGAAAAAAAAATTAAGTTATAGGGATAAGTTAATAGAGCTAGCCTATATTTATAATGTTAAAGAGATCCAAGATTATACGAAAAGAAGAAAAAATCTAACAACAGGTCAAATTGAGTTAATTTTAAAAAAAAATAAAATTATAATTCCTAAGGATTTTAAAACTAGTTTTTTTAAAGAAAATTTCACTAAACCAATTTCAAAATTTAAAACAAGCATCATTGGTTACAAAGAAGAAAAAATTAAAGATAAAAATAGATTTTTTAGAAGAGTTGAAAACTATAAATATGATACTTCAAGAAAAATAAATCATGGTATAAACAACTTATGGAAAGGCGTAGGCAATACAGGAATAAATTTTCTTAATATTTTACCTACATTAGGCGTCACCATTGCAAAATTCTTTGGAGATCTTTTTACAGATGTATTTAATTCAATATACAATCAGCAGATCGATCAAAAAAGTGCTAGAAACGTAATAATTGGATTTTTTGTTGTTGCTGGAATAACTACAGCAATATTTGCAGGAGTTTCTGCTTACAAAAATTATGATTTTTCTGAAAAAAAAATAGAAACTAAAAAACCTGAGAAAAAGGAAAAACAAGTTATAAAAAAACCTGAAGTTAAAGAAAAAAAAGAGACAAAAACTCCAGAAATTAAGGTTAAAAAAGAGGCTAAAAAACCAGAGCTTAAAGTAAAAAGAAATAATGTGGCTGAAGTAATATTACCAGATCTGAATTTAAAAACCGAGACAGTTATCCAACTCTTTAAAGATGTTGATTACGATCTAAGAACTGTGAGAAACGAAAAATTGGTAAAACCAATTTATTTTACACAGTTTCCCAGAGATTTGGATAACCTTCAAAGTGTTCAATTAAAAAAGGAAACATTTATAAAAATCGTTTTACCTTTAATTGTTGCTGAGAATGAAAAAATCTTAGATGATAGATTAAAACTTAAAACATTAATTGAAAAAAAATTTACAACAGATACTGAAAAACAGTGGTTACGACAAAAACTTTTAGAATATAAAGTTAAAAAAGGTAATCTAGAAGAGCTTCTTTTCAGAATGGATATGATCCCTGTCTCAATTGCCCTAGCACAGGCGGCAAAAGAAAGTGGATGGGGAACATCTAGATTTGCTTTAGAAGGAAACGCAATTTTCGGTCAATGGACATGGGACGGACAAGGAATCGCGCCACTAAAAAGAGATGGTGACAAAAATCACAAAATCCTTAAGTTTCCTATATTGAGAGCATCAGTAAAAGCATATAAAAATAATTTAAATACGCATAAGAGCTATTCAAAATTTAGAGAAAAAAGAAAACAATTAAGAGATAAAAAAAAGAGCATTACCGGATTATCTTTAACTGAAACTTTGAAAAACTATGCTCAAACTGGTTCTGAATATACAAAAATATTAAACCAAATAATAACACAAAATAGACTTTCAGATTTTGAGCGTGTAAGACTTGTAAATTCTGTAAAACAAATAGAATTAAATTCCTAGATTTATTTTTCACTCACCACGTATTGAATACCAAGCCATCTCCAATAGCCATCATTTTCCCTTAAAGAGCAATTAATTCTACCGCGTTCACCAATAAATTTTTCTGAAATATTAATCTCTAAAATATTTTCTTCAGTAAAGTCAATTTTTGAATTTCTCCATTTGTTACCTTCATTAGAAAAACAATTTATTTGATTTAAATTATCAATATTTTCGTAGAAATGGATTTTGATTGTTGGAGGATTTTTGGATTGTAACAAATATCTATCCTCAGGCTGAATATCTTTATATTTAAAAGGGAGAGTCTTCATAAGAGTATTAAATCTTTTTACCTCACCATATTTTTCATTTATTGGAAATCTTGGAAGTTCCCAATGATCTTTCGTTTCATCAATCACACCAGAATGTTGGCCAAAAGCATATTTAAAACCTAATTCTTTAATGATTTTTTTAAATTCTAAACTATATTCCCCAAATGGATAAGAAAAAAATTTAGAATTATTTCCTAAATTATTTTCAAAAATCTTAATTGATTTTAAAATATCGGCTTTTATAGTTTCTGAATTTTCATCAACAAGATATTCGTGAGAATGGCTGTGGTTACCTATCTCAACGTTATCAGATTTATGTAGCTCTTTTATTTGACTCCAATTCATATAATTAAAGGATCCAACTTCTCTAGTATTGACAAATAAGATAAAGGGTATTTTTTTTTCTTTTAAAACTGGCCAAGCATTTTCATAAAAAGATAATAAGCCATCATCAATAGTAAGTAATATTTTTCTTTCATTTTTGTTTTGTGAAAGACTTATCTCAAAATTTTTAGGATGTATAAATTTTATGCCTTGACTTTCTATGATATTGATATGCTTTTTAAATACGTCCATTTGTATATTTGTGGATGGGTACTTACTCTCATTAAACCTATGATACATGATCGATATAAGACCAAAATCATTAAAAATTTTGTTTTTTGACGCAAATAACTTTGATTGATACAGGTCAGTAGTTATAATAACAAAACAAATGATAAACAATTTTTTAATAATCGATTGCATTGGAAAAGATGATAAATTAGGTTTGAGGATAAATAAAGATTTTTTTATTCGTAATTTGAAAAAAAAAAAAAATAAAAATGAGGATCTAATAATAGAGTTGATTGATTTTCTTAACACACATAAGGTAATGCTAGATAACAGTTTTGCTGTAATTGTAAACCAAGGACCGGGTAGTTTTTCAGCTATAAGGATATCATTGGCAGTTGCAAAAGGTCTTGAAATTGCAAAAAAAGTAAAGTTGTTTGGATATAAAGACGTTGATTTAAAGGCTTTTAGCGAAGAAAATATAGAAAGATTATTGTCAAAAAATTTGATCGAAAAAAAATTGATTAAACCTATATATTTTAGTTAAAATAAGTAATGAGTATCATTGAAGAAAAGTGCAAACAAAAAGGTGTCAGGCTTACTGATCAAAGGAAAGTAATAGCTAAAATTTTATCTGAGTCGAAAGAGGTATATGGATCTAAAGATCATCCAGATGTTGATGAATTGCACAAAAGAGTTTCAACTTTAGATGATAAAATTAGCATAGCAACTGTTTATAGAACAGTAAAACTTTTTGAAGAAGCTGGAATACTAGTTAAACACGATTTCAAAGCAGGAAAAGCTAGATATGAAATTAATGACGACCATAATCACTTAATCGACATAAACAGCGGAGAAATAGTTGAATTTGTAGATAAAGATATTGAGGAACTGCAAAAAAAAATTGCAAAAAAATTAGGATACAATTTAGTGGACCACAAACTTGAACTTTACGGTTCGAAAATCAAAAAGTAATTTGGAAAAGAAAATTTTCATAAAAACATTCGGTTGTCAGATGAACGAATATGACAGTAATCGTATTTATGATATTGCAAAAAAAATAAATTATAAAAAAACTAAAAATATTGAACACGCAGACTGTTATATACTTAACACATGTCACATAAGAGAAAAGGCAACAGATAAAGTTTACCATGATATTGGCAGGCTAAAAAAAATATTTAAAGGCAAGAAAAAACCGATTGTAATTATTACTGGCTGTGTTGCTCAAGCCGAGGGAGATATTTTATTAAAAAATGAAAAATATATCGATGCAATTTTAGGACCTCAGTCTTATCATCTACTTTATGAAACTTTATCTAATATTGAAAAAAAAATAAATAAACTTAATTTTACTGAATTCGATGTAAATGAAAAATTTGATAACTTAAATAGTATCAAAAATTCTTGTAATGATGTTTCATCATTTTTGACTGTTCAGGAGGGATGTAACAAATTTTGTAAATTCTGTGTAGTTCCGTATACTCGAGGTCCTGAGTTTTCAAGATCAATTGATGAATTATTTAATGAGTGTAATGATTTAGTAAAAAATGGAGTGAAAGAAATTACTTTATTAGGTCAAAATGTTAATGCGTATTATCATCAAGGAAATAAACTCTCAAAATTGATTGAAAAAATTTCAAGCATTAAAAAACTTGAAAGAATTAGATACACAACTTCACATCCTTTAGACTTTACAGAAGATTTAATCGAGGCTCATAAAAATTTTAAAAAATTAATGCCACATATTCATCTCCCTATTCAAAGTGGTTCGGACAAAATTCTAAAGCAAATGAACAGAAAGCATACAACAAAAGAATACTTAGATATTATTTATAAATTAAAAAAAAATAATTCTGAAATTAAGTTTTCTAGTGACTTTATAATTGGATACCCAGGTGAAACAGATAAAGATTTTGAGGAAACTTTAAAATTACTGAATGAGGTAAAATATATTAATTCATATTCGTTCATTTTTAGTCCTAGGCCAGGCACCCCATCAGCTAATATGGCGAAAGTCGATTATAATGTAGCTAAAGAAAGGCTAGTTATATTTCAAAGAATTGCAGAAGAAATTAAGATTAATTATAGAAAAAGTCTTTTTAATAAAATAGGTTCAGTTCTATTTGAAAATAGGATGAAAAACAATTTAGATTTTTTTGGAAGAGATCAATTTTCTAACTCGATAGTCGTTAAAACAAATAAAAATTTAAAAGGTAAAATTAAAAGTGTAAAAATTACTGGCGGAAATCAAAATACTTTGTTTGGCGAAATTGATGATGTCCCAGAGAAAGAGATTTTTGCCGCTTGATTATGTCTGAACTTACTAAGCTAAATCAAAATCTGATTGTAAAAAAAATTGATAAAGAAACAGTTAACCTTCAAATTACTGATAATGAAATACTTTTATCCATTGTTGGACAATTTGATCAAAATTTAAAGGATCTAGCAAAGCTAACAGATACAAGCGTATTTTTCAGAGGCAATTCTATAACTTGTAAAGGAAATAGGGAAAAAATAGAGGTTTTCTGTGAGGCAATAAAATTTTTAATAGATAAATATTTTTTAACAAAAATTATTGAAAAAGAAGATATAATATTATCAGTGAAAAAAAATATCGAATTAGAAGATTCAAATGTCAAATCATTTAAACAACTAATTAAAACACCTAGGAAGTCGGTTATTGCTAGATCGAAAAAACAATCAGATTATATAAAAGCTTTAAAAGAAAATGATATTGTAATGTCATTAGGCCCTGCAGGAACAGGGAAAAGTTTTTTAGCAGTTTCTGTTGCGGTGACTATGTTGATGGAAAAAAAAATTGAGAGAGTTATTCTATCCAGGCCTGCAGTGGAAGCTGGAGAAAAGTTAGGATTCCTCCCTGGGGATATGAAGGAAAAAGTCGATCCATATTTGAGGCCTTTATATGATGCTTTGTACGAGCTATTTGGTGTAGATAAAGTTGATAAAAAAATTGAAAGTGGTGAAATAGAAATAGCCCCACTAGCTTTTATGAGGGGGAGAACTTTAAAAAATTGTTTTGCAATTCTTGATGAAGCTCAAAATGCTACCGAGACACAAATTAAAATGTTTTTAACAAGAATTGGAGAAAATTCAAAACTTGTTGTAAATGGAGATCCTACTCAAATTGATTTAATCAATAAATTCGACTCAGGTCTGATAAAATCGAAAAATATTTTAAAAAATTTAAAAGAAATAAAAACTATTGAATTTGATCACAATGATGTAGTCAGACATCCATTAGTTTCAAAAATTATTAGAGCTTACAATAATAAAAGCGCTGATGATTAAGATTAACACTATTTCGAACAATAGAACGTGGTACAAATATATAAAAAATCCAGATATATTTATTCAAAATAAGATAAATAAATTAAACAAAAAATTTAAGAAATATGGCAATAATAATATTTTTTGTACGCTTTTATTATCTGGAGACAAAGAAATAAAAAAACTAAACAAGAAATTTAGAAATAAAAATAAATCGACTGATGTTTTGTCGTTTCCATTTTATAACAAACAAGAATTAAGAAATAAATTAAAAAAAGATAAAGAAATTTATTTAGGCGATATAATTGTGAATTTAAATAAAATTGTAAATAAAAATAATAAATCTATTTTTAAATCTGAATTTGATAAACTTTGGATACATGGTTTAGTCCATCTCTTCGGATACAACCATAAAAGAGATAAAGATTTTAATAATATGATTAGAATTGAGAAAAAATTTCTTTCATATTTAAATTAGATGTTTGAAAAATATCTCGATAACCGTCTTATCACTTTACTGCTTTTACCTTTCGCAATCGGATCATTGTCAGTTTTATCTTTCCAACCCTTTAATTTTACTTTAATAAATTTTTTAATTTTACCTCTATTTTTCTATTTAATTGTTTATATAAAAAAAAAATCTAAAAGTACCTATAGAAAAAAACCCTTCAAAAAAAATTTATTTATTTTCGGGACTTCATTTGGATTCGGATTCTTTTTTAGTGGACTTTACTGGATAACCTTTTCACTGACTTTTGATGATAGTTTCAAGTTTTTAATTCCGTTAGGATTATTTTTAATACCATTATTTTTAAGTTTGTTTTTTTCTTTAATAGTTCTTTTAATAGGGCCATTTTTAAATTTTAATATTATTTCTTTACTTCTTTTATCTGCTAGTCTCGGTGCCTCTGATTATTTTAGATCTAAAATTTTAACAGGTTTCCCTTGGAATTTATGGGCTTACAGTTACTCTTGGTCTAATGAAATAATTCAATTTCTTAATAAATTTGGATTGTTCGCTTTTAATCTGATAATTATTACTATTTTTACTCTTCCAGCAGTATTATTTTTTAAAATCAATTACAAAAAAAAACTGGTTTGTCTATTTTCTATACCTCTTACTTTATTTTTTCTTTATGTATATGGAAATTATTCTATAAACAAGAATCGACTAAATCTAGAATCAGTAAACCAAAAATATAATATTAAGGTCATTTCTCCGAATTTTGAATTAAAGTACGGCCTCAAAATTGAGGATCTTGAAAACAGATTAAAAAAGTTAGTCAGAATAAGCGATCCAATAAAAGGAGTAAAAACACTTTTTGTTTGGCCAGAAGGAGTCTTTAGCGGTTACAGTTACAGAGAAATAATAAAATTTGAAAGAATTTTTTCAAAAAATTTTGATAAAGATCATTATATTATATTTGGAGTAAATAGATTTAATGAGGAAAAAAAAGCTTATTACAACAGTCTTTTAGTTGTAAATAAGGATTTTGAAATTTTGCAAGAATATAAAAAACAAAAACTTGTTCCGTTTGGAGAGTTTTTACCTTTCGAAAAATTTTTTAAAAAGATTGGCCTCAAAAAAATTACCGAAGGTCATGGGTCATTTTTAAGAGGAGATAAACAAGAAAATATTAAAGTTGATGAAATGAATATTTTACCACTCATTTGTTATGAAATTATTTTTACAAAATTTATTCAAGTTTCTAATATTAATTCCAATTTAATAATAAATATTTCTGAAGATGGCTGGTTTGGTAATTCAATTGGTCCTCATCAGCATTTTGCAAAGGCTATTTTTAGATCAATAGAACATAATTCTTTTTTAGTAAGATCGGCTAATAAAGGTTTTAGCGCCATAATTAATAACAAAGGTGAAGTAATAAAAAGATTGAATCCCAATGAGGCTGGTAATATCGAGCTAGAGGTACCTTTAATTAAATCTAGTAATAAAAATAGAAATGATTTGATATTTTTCTTACTTTTATTTACATATATTGCGATCTTTAATTTTTATAGAAAAAATAATGACAAGTAATAATTATCTATTTACAAGCGAGTCTGTTTCTGAAGGTCATCCTGATAAAGTCTGTGATAGAATATCAGACATGGTCGTGGACTCTTATTTGTCAAAAGATCCATTTTCTAGAGTGGCGTGTGAAACTTTAACTACAACAAATAAAGTTGTATTAGCTGGAGAAATTAGAGCTCCAAAAATTAATAAAGAAAAAATAATTGAAAAAGTCAGAGCCTGTATTAAAGATATTGGTTACGATCAATCAGGGTTTAGTTGGAAATCTGCAAACATTGAAACTTTCTTACACGAACAATCAAAGGACATAGCAATGGGCGTGGACTCTAAGGATAATAAAGATGAAGGTGCAGGTGATCAAGGAATTATGTTTGGATATGCGTGCAAGGAAACAGAGGATCTAATGCCAGCTCCAATTCACTTCTCACATAAAATTTTAAGACTTATGGCACATGATAGAAAAAATGGCAATTTAAAGGGAATTGAACCTGATTCTAAAAGTCAAGTCACTATGTTATATGAAAAAAATCTTCCTGTTAAAGTGACTTCAGTTGTTATATCAACTCAACACTCAAAAGACTTAAATCAAGTTCAAGTAAGGGATATGATAGTTCCTTATATAAAAAAATCAATTCCACAAAATTTTTTAGATGGTTTAAAGAATGAGGAAATCTACATTAATCCTACCGGTCAATTCATAATTGGTGGACCTGATGGAGACACAGGTTTAACAGGAAGAAAAATTATTGTTGACACTTATGGTGGCGCAGCACCACATGGTGGGGGAGCATTTTCGGGAAAAGATCCAACTAAAGTTGATAGATCTGCTGCTTATGTTTCAAGATATCTTGCTAAAAACATTGTCTCATCTGGTGTATCAGATAAATGCTTAATACAACTTGCTTATGCTATCGGTGTATCTAAACCTCTTTCAATTTTTATAAAATTAGCTGATGGCGATGAGTCAAAAGTTGAGACTATAAAAAAAATTATAAACAAAAACTTTGATCTATCCCCAAGAGGAATAAGGGAAATGTTGAAGTTGAATAATCCTATATATGAGGTTACATCTGCATACGGTCACTTTGGAAGAAAACCAACAAATAAAGGTGAATTTTCTTGGGAAAAGACTGATAAACAAGATTTATTTAAACTGTAATCTTGAAAAAACCTTAATTTTCTTTTAAGAAGATATTTACAGAATTAATTAATTCAAAATGGGCTTTAGCCCATTTTTTTTTAGGAGCATTAAAAAATGTTAAACAGAGGTTTAGATAAACTTGAATTGCTAAGAATAGTTGAGGCTGTAGCAAACGAAAAATCTATTGATAAAGAGCTAGTTATCGGGTCAATGGAAAGCGCTATCCAGAAGGCGGCATTAACGAAATTTGGTAATGACAACAATATTGAAGTGGTGATTGATAGAGAGAGCGGAGAAATTAAAATACAAAAAGTGTTAGAAGTTGTTGAAAAAGTTGAGGATCCTGCAAGAGAAATAACTTTAAATGACGCAAAAAAAATTGAAGCAAACAGTGATAAGATCAAGGTAGGCTTTAAGATTTACGAAGATTTACCTCAAGTCGATTTTGGAAGAATAGCAGCTCAAAGTGCTAAACAAGTTATTAGCAGCAGAGTAAGAGAGGCAGAAAAAAATAGACAATACAAAGATTTTATTGATAAACAAGGTCAAATACTCAGCGGCATAATTAAGAGATTAGAATATGGAAATGTAATCGTTGATTTAGGTAAAGCCGAAGGTGTTATCAAGAAAGACGAGCTAATTCCGAGAGAAATTCTTAAAACTGGCGACAGAGTCAAAGCATATTGCTATGAAGTTAAAAACGAACTTAAAGGTCATCAAATATTTTTATCAAGAGCTCACCCACAATTCTTGGCACGATTATTTTTTCAAGAAGTCCCTGAAATTTATGAGGGAACAATCGAAATAAAGTCCGTAGCAAGAGATCCTGGTAGTAGAGCAAAAATTTGTGTTCATTCTCAAGACTCATCAATTGACCCAGTCGGCGCTTGTGTCGGTATGAGAGGAAGTAGGGTTCAAACAATCGTTAATGAGTTACACGGTGAAAAAATAGATATTATTAAATGGACAGAAGATCTACCTACTCTTATTTCTGAGTCGTTATCACCTGCAGAAATTCAAAAGGTATTAATTGATCAAGAAAACAAAAGAATTGATATCATTCTGAGTGAAGAAAATTTAAGTAAAGCCATTGGAAGAAGAGGACAAAACGTTCGCCTAGCATCAAAATTGACCAATTATGAAATAGATATTTTAACTGATAAAGAGGACTCTGAAAGAAGACAGGCGGAGTTTAAAGATAGAACAGAGACATTAATTAAAAATCTTGAAGTTGATGAAACTTTAGGCCAACTTCTCGTTTCTGAAGGTTTTACCTCCACAGAAGAAATATCTCAAGCAACACCAGAGGATATCTCAAAAATTGATGCAATTGACGAAGAGACAGCTAAGGAGCTTATAAACAGATCAAAAGAGACATTGCTAAAAGAGAAGGAGGCGATTGCAGTAAAATTAAAAGAACTTGGAGTGGAAGAAAAATTAATTAATTTGAAGGGTATGACACAAGGTATGTTAGTTATTCTAGGTCAAAAAAATATAAAGAAACTTAATGATTTTGCAGATCTATCTTCAGATGAGTTAATAGGCGGTTTCGATGAAATTAAAGGAAAAAAGATAAGAATAGAAGGCTATTTAGAGGAATTTTCATTATCAAGAAAAGAAGCCGATGACTTAATTATGGCTGCGAGAGAAATAGCTTACAATTAATGATATGGATAAAGAAAAAAAAAAGACACTTACTATTTCAACAAATTTAAAAAAAAAAATAGATACCAGTGCCATTTCTACTGGTACAAAAAAATCATATTTAGTCGAGAAAAAGAAACCTTTTAGACCCAATAAAACATTAAACAGAAATACTAGCGCTACAAAAACCAACTTTGGTCAAGATATTAAAAAGAAAAACTTCGGCAGAAAATTTGTTGAACAACAAGCAACGAAAGATTTTATAAAAAAAGATAATAAGCCTGCAGGGAAAAGTAAACTAAAGCTAAAGGGACCTGTAGATAAAAGAGACTTTAAACTTACTGTTTCAAGGGCGTTAAACGTAGAGGAAATAGAAATTAAACAAAGAAGTTTAGCTTCAGTAAAAAGAGCTAGACTTAAAGAAAAGAAAAGTAAGCCAGATAGTGAAGAAAAAAAAGAATTCAAAAAAGTTTTCAGGGATGTAAAAATACCTGAACAAATCACTATTCAAGAACTATCCAACCGAATGGCTGAAAAATCTAGCGATATAATCAAATTTTTATTTAATATGAAAGTGGTTGCAACAATTAATCATAACATAGATAAAGATACTGCTGAATATATTGTAAAAGAATTTGGCCATAATCCTATTATTGAAGAAGAACCTTCTATTAAAACCAATAAAAAAAAAGCCGTACTTGGTGGTGACGTAAGAACTAGACCACCTGTAGTTACAATTATGGGTCACGTAGACCACGGCAAAACTTCTTTGCTTGATGCTTTACGTGATACAGATGTAGTTTCAAGTGAGCATGGAGGCATCACTCAACATATCGGTGCTTATCAAGTAAAAGCTGGAAATAATAAACTTATTACGTTTATTGATACCCCAGGTCATGCTGCGTTTACTGAAATGAGGGCAAGAGGATCAAAAATTACAGATATTGTTATTTTAGTAGTTGCTGCAAATGATGGAATAAAACCTCAAACAGTAGAGGCAATTAAACACGCAAAAGCTGCAAAGGTTCCTATAATAGTCGCTATAAACAAATGTGATTTACCAGAAAAAAATATAAGTAAAATTAAAAATGAAATGATGCAGTACGAGTTAGTTGCTGAAGATTTAAGCGGTGATACATTGTTTGTAGAAGTTTCAGCGTTAAAAAAAGAAAATTTAGATAAGCTGAAAGAGGCGATATTACTTCAGTCTGAAATATTAGACTTAAAAGCTTCTTACACTGATCAAGCTAAAGGAGTTGTGATTGAGTCAAAAATTGATAAAGGTAAAGGACCCGTTTCAACAGTGTTAATTAGTAATGGAAAACTAAAAAAAGGTGACCATTTCATATGTGGAAATACCTGGGGAAAAATTAGAGCGATGATTGATTATGAAGGTAAAATGGTCGATGAGGCTCTTCCGTCAACTCCAGTTGAAATTTTAGGAATGAATAGTTCTGCTAATGCGGGGGTGGAGTTAAATGTTACAAAAAATGAAGATGAGGCTAAAGAGATGCTTGAATTTAACAAGAAAAATTCCTCAAATAAAAAACTTTTGCCTAAAGATAAAACTACTTTGTTTGAGAACAACAAAAGTAAAGATGAGCTTAATATAATTCTTAAGTCAGATGTGCAAGGATCAAGCGAAGCATTAAAAATGGCAATCGAAAAAATAGAACATAAAGAAGTTGAAGCTAAAATAATTTTATCTGACGTTGGTATGATAAACGAGACTGATGTTTCATTAGCAAAAGCATCTAATGCACTATTAATTGGTTTTAATATAAAACCAAATAGAGAAGCAAAAAAACTTGCGGAGGAACAAAAAATTGAAATAAAATATTTTAATATAATTTATGAAGCACTAGACTACATTGAAAAATCTTTATCTGGTTTGCTTGAACCTGATATTAAAGAAGTAATTTTAGGCAGTGCTGAAATTCAAAAAATTTTTAAAGTTTCTAATGCAGGTAAAATTGCTGGCTCAAAAGTTATAACTGGAGAAATAAAAAGTAAATCTAAAGCTAGGATTATAAGAGATGGAGTGGTTGTCTTTAATAGTGAAATTGTTTCGATATTTAGAGAAAAAAATCAGGTTAAAGAGGTTGGAGCAGGGCTAGAATGCGGTATTAGCATTAAAGATTTTATAGATTTTAAAGAGAAAGATGTAATAGAGTCTTATTCCTCAGAGGAAATAAGGAGGTCAATTTAAATGAATGATCGAAATTCTCAAAGAGCATTTAGTCAAAGACAGCTGAGAGTTGGAGAATTAGTAAAACAAAACCTAGGTGAACTTTTTCTTAGAAATGAGGCTAAAATACCTAACATAAACTCAAAATTGGTAACAGTGACTGAGGTAAGGATGACCCCTGACCTTAAAACGGCAAGAGTTTACGTAATCCCTTTAGGCGGGGTCGAGACTAAAGAAACAGTAAAAATCTTGACTGAGTACGCCCATCTTGTTAGAAAAGCTTTATCTAAAAGGCTTGATATTAAGTTTCTTCCGAAACTCACATTTGTAGAAGATAACTCATTTGAATATGCTGAAAAGATTGAGAAAATAATAAGAAACAATAAAAATTATGAGAAAGAAAAAAAAAGATATAATTAAAACTTTAGCCACACATTCAAAGGATGTTGGCTCAGCTGAAGTTCAAATTGGATTGCTGACCGAAAAAATTTCACAATTATCAGTTCATTTTAAAAAATTTAAAAAGGACAAACATTCAACTTTGGGTTTGGCTAAATCAGTAAATAAAAGAAAAAAACTTCTCGCTTATTTGAAAAAGAAAAATACTGACTCATACCAAAAAGTTATTAAACAACTAAATTTAAGGAAATAATGTTCAAAATTCATAAGGAAGAAATAGAGGTTAATGGTAAAAAATTAACTTTAGAGACAGGAAAAATTGCACGCCAAGCTGACGGAGCTATTATCGCTACTTTAGGTGAAACAGTAGTAATTGCTACAGCAGTAGGAGCAAAGAAAGTTGCAGATGGTCAAGACTATTTTCCGCTGTCAGTAAACTATCAGGAAAAATATTATGCTGCTGGTAAAATTCCTGGAGGATATTTTAAAAGAGAAGCTCGACCAACTGAAGCTGAAACTTTAATCTCTCGATTGATAGACAGACCAATAAGACCATTATTTCCATCTGGTTTTATGAATGAGGTGCAAGTCCTACCTACAGTTTTATCTTATGATAGTGAAAATCAGCCGGATATATTATCAATAATTGCCTCCTCAGCAGCTTTAGCTATTTCAGGATTACCATTTATGGGACCAATAGCTGCAAGTAGAGTAGGATATAAGGATGGTAAGTACTTATTAAACCCTTCGCTAGAGGAATTAAAAGAGTCCGAATTAGATTTAGTAGTGGCAGGAACTAAGGATGCAGTTTTAATGGTAGAGTCGGAAACTTCAGGCTTAACCGAAAAAGTTATGTTAGATGCAGTAAAATTTGGTCACCAAAAATTTGTACCAATTATAGAAGCGATTGAAAAATTAGCAAAAAAAGCTGGAAAACCTAAATGGGAGGTTGAAGAAGTAGATCATTCTGAAATTAAAAAGAAAATTACCGAAAAATTTGAAAACGGATTAAGAAAAGCGTTTAAAGAAATAGATAAAAAAAAAAGATCTACAGCTATTTCTGAAATAGAGTCTCAATGTAAAGAAATGTTTGTAGAAGATGAAACAATTACAGAAAATCAAGTAATGAATCAATTAAAATCTATAGAAAAAGATATTGTGAGAACCGCTATCTTAAAAGAAAAGAAAAGAATAGACGGAAGAGGTTTAGCAGATGTAAGACAGATTAAATGTGAAGTTGGTGTTTTGCCAAGAACACATGGCTCAGCTCTTTTCACTAGAGGAGAAACGCAAGCTCTTGTAGTAACTACACTTGGTATGACCGATGACGAACAAAGGCTTGAAAGTTTGGAAGGAATGCAAAGATCTAATTTTATGTTGCATTATAATTTTCCACCTTTTTCTGTTGGAGAATGTGGAAGAGTAGGAACTGGAAGAAGAGAAATTGGTCATGGAAAGTTAGCATGGAGAGCTATAAATTCATCTTTGCCATCGAAAGATAATTTTCCTTACACTTTGAGAGTAGTTTCAGAGATAACAGAGTCTAATGGATCTTCGTCTATGGCAACGGTTTGTGGAACCTCATTATCATTAATGGACGCAGGAGTTCCAATTAAAGAGCCCGTAGCCGGAATTGCGATGGGATTAATAAAAGAAGGTGACGACTTTTCTGTACTGTCTGATATTTTGGGAGACGAAGACCATCTAGGTGACATGGATTTCAAGGTAGCTGGTACTAAAAACGGTATTACCTCACTTCAGATGGATATCAAAATAACTGGTATAACTTTTGAGATCATGGAAAAAGCTTTAGATCAAGCAAAAGGTGGTAGAGAATATATTTTAGGTGAAATGAATAAGGCTATAAAAACATCAAGAAAAGAGTTTTCAAAACACACTCCAAAAATGGAAACAATCAAAGTAGATAAGAAAGATATAGCCACTGTAATTGGAAAAGGTGGAGCAACAATCAGAGAAATTGTTGAGACATCAGGAGCTAAAGTCGACGTGAAGGATACTGGCGAAATAACAGTTGCTGCTCCTGATGAAGCTTCAAGAAATAAAGCTATTGAATTCATTAAAAATTTAATTGCTAAACCTGAAATGGGAAAAATTTACAAAGGTAAAGTTGTAAAAATTATGGAGTTTGGAGCTTTTGTAAACTTCTTAGGAAAACAAGATGGACTTGTACATATTTCAGAGCTAGCTGATAAACGAGTAGCAAAAGTTGCTGATGTAGTGAAAGAAGGAGATGAAGTTTCTGTGAAAGTTGTTGGATTTGATAGAGGAAAAGTAAAACTATCAATGAAGCAAGCATCAGCTTGAATTAGATAAAATTTATATCACTATCAATATATTGTATATCGTTAAAATTATCGTTGATTAAACTTTTAATGGAGAAGTCTTCAGCGTAAAAAGCAAAATTCAATTTTCTACTCCAAGGAAAACTTATATTAAAAGCTTTATTATTTTTAGAAATATAACTTATAAAGCTTATATTATTTTTCTTAACAAAACGTGAAAAAAGGTATGTTAAGTTATTATTAATTGGTTTCGAAATATAAATAATATTTAAGATTTTAAAATTATTTTTAATTTTGATTTCAGCAATTATATTAATATCTTTATAGTTAAAAATTATAATATTTTTTTTATTTGGACAGTTTAAAACTCGCCACTTAAACCAGTTTTCGTCTCTCACAATTCCAAAGGATTTTTGAGATAAGAGTTGCTCACTCTCTTTTGCAATTCTAGAAATAGTTTGGTTATCAGTTTCTTTGAGTTTTAATTCTTCTAAATGATCATTATTTATATTTAAATTTTTGGATTGTTTTAAAATTGGTATAAAATTAATAAAATTAGAAATTTTTATTTTCCTTAAAAATTTGTTGTTATAAGACCAATCCAGCTTTTTAAAAATTTTCAAAGATGTTTCATTACAGAGTGTAACTTGAATTGGACAAATTTTCATCCAAGCTTGGGCAAGTATTTTACCGTATCCAAGTGATCTATATTTTTCTTTTACGTAGAAGTCAGTAAACCATATGCCAGTTTTTCTATTATCTTTGATTTTAAAATCATTCGCAATAAGGCCAGCATGACCGCATATTTCATCATCTACTATCAATACAAGAGGTTCGAAACTCTTAAAACCCAATCTGTATCGCCAACCAAAACTACTTGGATCGCTATTATTATAATTAAAAGATGCTTGATAAAATTTTAATAATTTATTTTTATCAGTTTCAGATATTTTTTTAATATGAAATTTGCTCACTGTGAGATAAAATATAATAAATATGTTTAATTCAATAAATAAAATTTTTTCTAAATATACAGGGTTACTTATACGAATGGACGATATTTGTGAAAATATGAACTGGGAACTGATGAATAGGTGTGAATTATTATTTGATAAGTATGAAATTAAACCACTTCTTGGGGTCATTCCAGCTAATAAAGATCCCGAGTTATTAGCTTATCCAAAAAGCGAGTCTTTTTGGAATAAAGTTAAAAACTGGAAAAGCAAAGGTTGGGAAATAACAATGCACGGATGCCACCATCTCTACACTCAAAAATCTGATAAAAATGATATTTTTAATTATGGCGGTGACTCCGAGTTTTATGGATTAGATTATTCAAAACAATTTGATAAAATTGAGATGGGTTTATCCGAATTTAAAAAAAGAGAAATTAAAGTAAGGAGTTTTTTTGCCCCTAATCATATTTACGATCAAAACACTTTAGAAGCTTTGAAGAAAAAGAATATCAAAATAATCATAGATGGGTATGGACTGTTTCCTTTTTACAAAAGTGGTTTACTTTTTATCCCTCAACTGTTTTACAAAGAGATTTTTTTACCTTTTGGCATTCAAGCTACTCAACTACATATTAATTATTGGAGTAATAAAGACTTCGAAAGATTTGAAGATTTCATAATGAGATATCATAAGAAAATAATAAATTTAGACTATATAATTAATATTACAAATCCTAATCTTTTTCAGAATATTACAAATTATGTAATTGAAAAAACTCTTAAAACAGCAAGATTTTTTAAGTAATATTTTTAGGATCTGGCATCCCTACTTTGTTATATCCAGCATCAACATAATGAATTTCACCAGTAACACCTGCTGCAAGGTCACTAAGTAGATAAAGAGCCGAATTTCCCACATCATGAATATCTACATTCCTTTTTAAAAAAGAATGATCCTCATTCCATTTATATAAAAATTTTGCATCACCGATAGCAGAAGCAGCTAAAGTTTTAATTGGACCGGCGCTGATTGCATTTACTCTAATTCTTTTTTTGCCAAGGTCCCTAGCTAAGTATTTTACACTTGCTTCTAAAGCTGATTTACAAACTCCCATAACATTATAATTTGGTATTGCTTTAGAAGACTCATAAGTAAGTGTCAGTAAACTTCCCCCTTCATTCATTACTTTTAAAGATTCTTTAGATACTTCAGTAAATGAAAAACAAGAGATAAGCATACTTTTTAAAAAATTTTCCCTTGTGGTATTTAAATATTCTCCTGATAACTCTGATTTATCTGAAAAAGCTACTGCATGAACTACAAAATCTATTTTACCCCATTTTGATTTAATATCCTCAAAAAGTTTTACTACTTCTTCTTTTTTTTCTACGTCACAACTAAAAGTAACTTTTGAATTTAATTTTTCTGCTAGGGGTATTACTCTTTTCTTTAAAGCGTCTCCGAGGTAAGTAAAAGCCAATTCTGCTCCAGCCTCTGCAAGTTTTTGGGATATACCCCAAGCTATTGAGCGTTCATTTGCAACACCCATAATTAAACCTTTTTTACCTTTCATTAAACTCATTATTTTACCTTTTCAAATACTAAAGTAGCATTTGTTCCACCAAAACCAAAACTATTAGACATTACAGAATTTAAATTTATATCTTTTTCAACTTTGGTAACTATAGGATATTTTTTAGCTTCGTCATCCATTTCATTAATATTAGCCGAAGCAGCTATAAAATTATTTTTCATCATAATTAAACTATAAACTGCCTCATGAACAGAAGTAGCTCCAAGAGAATGACCTGCGAGAGATTTAGTTGAGCTAATTTTTGGTTTGTAATCACTAAATACTTCTCCAACAGCTTTTAATTCTGTTATGTCTCCAACAGGTGTAGAAGTACCGTGAGTATTTATGTAATCAATTTTATTTTTTGCAGTTCTTAATGCCATTTTCATACATCTTACTGCTCCTTCTCCTGACGGAGCAACCATATCATAACCATCTGAGGTGGCGCCGTACCCTGTTAATTCCGCATAAATTTTTGCACCTCTTGATTTAGCATGTTCATATTCCTCTAAAACTAAAACACCTCCACCACCTGAGATAACAAAACCATCTCGAGTTTTGTCATAAGGTCTAGACGCTTTTTCAGGGGTATCGTTATATTTTGAAGATAAGGCTGTCATCGCATCAAACATAGCAGTCATAGCAAAATGAACTTCATCACTACCACCTGCAAAAATAATTTTTTGTTTTCCTAGTTGAATTAATTCCATCGCATTACCAATGCAATGTCCGCTAGTTGCACACGCTGAACTGATGGTATAGTTAACTCCTTTTATTTTAAAAGGGACCGCTAGAGTTGCTGAAGCTGTACTTGACATTGTTCGTGGAACTACAAAAGGTCCCATCCTTTTTGGACTTTTCTCTCTAGTCTTATCTGCTGCTAATATTACATTTTCTATTGAAGGACCACCTGAACCCATAATCATTCCAGTCGAAATATTGCTTACATCCTTTTCCTCTAATCCGGAGTCTTTTACAGCCTCATTCATTGAAATGTAGTTATAAGCAGACCCCGGCCCCATAAACCTTATAAACTTTCTATCCACGTATTCTTCCAGTTTAATATTTGGTTTCCCGTGAACATGGCTTTTTAAATTATATTCTTTATACTCTTCAGAAAACGTAATTCCTGATTTTGCGTTAAGTAATGACTTATAAACTTCGTCTTGATTATTTCCTAAACAAGAAACTACCCCTATTCCAGTAACTACAACTCTTTTCATGATTTGAATAATCCCACCTTAAGATTTTCTGCAGTGTAAATTATTTTACCATCTGCACTTAAAATACCATTAGCTAATCCAACAGCTGTGCCTTCTTTTTTTAAAATTCTTTTCATATTTATTTCATAAGTCGCCATTTTAATATTTTTTAATACTTCACCTGTGAATTTTACAGAATTTACTCCTAAAGCTCTACCTTTTCCTGGCTCGCCAATCCAGCCTAAAAAAAATCCAACTAATTGCCACATAGCATCTAGACCAAGGCAACCTGGCATAACTGGGTCTTTTTTAAAATGACAATCAAAAAACCATAGGTTGTCTTTAATATCAAGCTCAGCTTTGATAAAACCTTTTTTAAATTCTCCAGTATCTTTTTTTATCTCTGTAATTCTATCAAACATTAACATTGGAGGTAATGGCAGCTTAGCATTTCCCTCACCAAATAGTTTTCCCTCTCCACACGAAATTAGCTCATCGTAATTGTAACTATTTTTTTGCATGATTTAGAATTGTTTTACTTGATTTAGCAAAAGTTTCATATATATTTTGTCTTTAGAATGATTATAAAGTAGATCAAAAAGCGAACTAAAACGTGAAAAAAATAGACATTTTAAAAAAATTAAGATCTTCCGGGTTAAGACCGACTAAACAAAGAGTTGAAATAGCTAAATTTTTATTTGAAAGAGAAAAAACATTTCATTTTACAGTTGAAAGTTTAAACAAACTTTTGAGCAAAAAATCGGGTTCTAAAATTGCGCTAGCTACAATTTATAATACCGTTCACGCATTTAAAACAGCCGGGCATTTAAGTGAAGTTGAAGTAAGAGGAAACAAAACTTATTTTGACACTAATGTTTCAAACCATCACCATTTTTATGATAGCGAAACTTCAGAATTAATAGACATCGATGCGAATGATATAATCATTCAAAAACTTCCAAAAGTACCAAATGGCAAAAAAATTAAGAATGTTGAGGTATTTATAAATTTGAAAAATTGACAGTTTGTCGCTTGTTTTTCACTTTAGAATAATTATAAACTAGATTTATGAGTGTAGATTATAAAAAAAATAATAATGGTAAATGTCCAGTCATGCACGGTGGCGTTACTAAAGCAGGAGAGTCAAATACTGCCAGACTTTGGCCCAATAGTATAAATTTGGATATTTTACATCAACATGATACAAAAACGAATCCGCTTCCAGGATTCAATTATAAAAAAGAAGTTAAAAAATTAAATTTTAAAGCTTTAAAAAAAGATTTATTAAAGTTGATGACAGACAGCCAAGAGTGGTGGCCAGCAGATCTTGGAACTTACAGTGGATTAATGGTGAGACTAACTTGGCACCAGGTTGGTACTTATAGAGAATTCGATGGAAGACCTAATGTTGGATCACATAGATTCTCACCTCAAGATTCTTGGCCTGACAACACAAACTTAGATAAAGCTAGACGTCTTTTATGGCCGATTAAAAAAAAATACGGCAATAGATTAAGTTGGTCAGATTTAATGGTGCTAGCTGGTACTATGGCTTATGAGCATGCTGGATTTAAAACTTTTGGTTTTTCATTTGGTAGAGAGGATATTTGGGAGCCAGAAAAAGATGTTTACTGGGGAAAAGAAACAGTTCCATTAGCAGTTAACAGATACGGTGATCCACAAGATAGATCTTCATTAGAAGCACCTCTTGCAGCTTCTCATTTTCAATTAGTTTACGTAAACCCCCAAGGTGTTGAGGGGAAACCTGATCCGGTAAGAACCGCGATGGATGTCAGAGAAACTTTCGGAAGAATGGGAATGAATGATGTTGAGACTGCAGCACTTACAGTCGGAGGTCACTCTATTGGAAGAGCGCATGGTAATGGTAATCCTGACAATTTAGGGCCAGAACCTGCTGGAGCTGATATTCATGAACAAGGTTTTGGCTGGAACCAGGAAAATGGTACCGGAGCAAATCAAATTACATCAGGTCTCGAAGGAGCCTGGACAACAAATCCTGATAAGTGGGATCATCAATATTTAGATCTTTTACTTAATTATGAGTGGGAAAGTAAAAAAAGCCCTGCAGGCGCCTGGCAGTGGGAACCAATCAATCTTGAAGAGGAAAAAAAACCAAGAGACTTGGTAGATCCAAATAAAAAAGCCAGATTAATGTTTACTGACGCCGACATGGCAATGGCAATGGATCCAGAGTATAGAAAAATTTCAGAAAGATTTTATAAAGATCCTAAATTCTTTGAGGATTCCTTCGCACGAGCATGGTTCAAGTTAACTCATAGAACAATGGGAAATAAAGAAAACTATATTGGACCTTGGGCTCCTAAAGAAGATTTATATTGGCAAGGCAATGTTCCAAAACCTAAAAAGAAATATAACGTAGAGAGAGTAAAGAAAATGATTTCTTCGTCAAAATTAAGTTCTAGTGATTTAATTACCACTGCCTGGGATAGTGCAAGAACATACAGAAGAACTGATAAAAGAGGCGGAGCTAATGGAGCAAGAATTCGTTTAGAACCAATGAACCAATGGGAAGCAAACGAGCCAAAAAAACTCTCTAAAGTTTTAAAAGTGCTTGAGGGAATAGCTAAGAAAACCGGAGCGACAATTGCTGATACAATAGTATTAGCAGGAAATGTCGGCCTTGAAAAAGCTATTAAAAAAGCGGGTTCTAAAGCAAAAGTTCCATTTAACCCTGGAAGGGGTGATGCTTCACAAGATCATACTGAAATTAAAAGTTTTAAATGGTTAGAACCTCATCATGATGGTTTTAGAAACTATTTTAAAGGTGATTTTTCAGTAATGCCTGAGGAACTACTTTTAGAGAGAGCGTCTCTTATGGGTTTAACTGCACAGGAAATGACTTGTTTAGTAGGAGGAATGAGAGTGCTAGGAACAAATCATTCAACTGCCAAAGAAAAAGGTGTTATGACTGATAAAGTTGGAGCACTTACAAATGACTTTTTTGTAAATTTAGTTGACATGAAATATACTTGGAAACCAACTGGAAAAAACTCATACGATATAATTGACCGTAAAACTAACAAAGTTAAATTTACAGCCTCTAGAGCTGATTTAGTCCTAGGATCCAATTCTATTCTTAGATCCTATGCAGAAGTTTATGCACAAGACGACAATAAAGAAAAATTTATTAAAGATTTTATTAAAGTTTGGACAAAAATTATGAACGCAGATAGAGTTAACCTTAAAAAGTTAAATTAATATGGAAATTGTAAAAACACAAAACTTAGAAAAGTTAAATCAAAATATAAAAGATGATTTTTTTAAAGTTCCAAATTTAAAATTTGATATTGATAAATTAAAAGCTGATTTAAATATTGTATTAAAAAAAAAGAAATTCAACACTCTTGGTATTAAAAATTTTGGGGCCATTTCTATAAATCAAATTCCAGGTGATAAAAATTCTACAGAGGGTCACAATGTAAGAGGCACTTACTGGACTATACCTGATGAAAAAGGTAAAGAAGTAGAGAGAGACAAGGCTATTGATGAGTCAAAATATACAGAAATAGTTCCTGAGTTTAAAAATACATATTTTGAGGAAGTTTATAATACTTTAAGGAAACACTTTAAACTTGGAAGAGTAAGAATATTATTAAAAGAACCTAGATCAACTCTAAGTTGGCATAGAGATCCAGAGCCAAGACTCCATATTCCAATCATAACGAATAAAGGCTGCAGGATGGTCATTGAAGATGTTTGTAAGCACATGCCAGCTGATGGGTCAGCCACTATTACAAATAACACAAAATATCACAATTTCTTTAATGGCGGTGAACAAGATAGGATACATCTTGTAGCTTGTGTTTTAGAAAATCCTTTTAAAAATGGCAGAGTTCAATAAAGGAATCTATCTTACTGTAAAAGATATTTATCAAAGCAACAAAGGATCTCTTTTACGAACCTTAATCTATACAATTGGACATTTTTTAATTGCCATAACAGTTTTAATGTTAATATCCAATGTTTCATTCGTGATTGCTTTAACCGATGCAATAGTAGAACCGATTGCCAATGCGGTTTGGTATTTTGTGCTAGATAAAATCTGGACAGCTAAGTACAAGAAATAATTTATAAAAGACCCCACAAAATATCTTTTTTTACCCAACCTTTATATTTCTCTACATTTATTTTGCACCATTCATCTTTACACTTGTGAATCTTACATAATCTACCTTTTTTAAGAATTGCAAAAGGTTTGGAATAAACAGAAGGTTTGCTAAAAATTAATTGATCATCCTCAATTGTGATAGCCGCTTTCTTTTTTGATAATTGTGAAATATGTATCCACCCTGTATTATTTTCATGGTCCTTAATTTTTCTAAAATTTCCAAATTTATCTTGAATTAAAACTGGTAAGAATTTTTTTTTATAGAATAACTTTACAGGATAGTCAAATGAAGGTCCTTGTCTAAGATTTACTGTTTCATTTCTTAAAGTCAAAAAATATTCATTACCAAAAAGATTTGAAAATGAAAAAAAAAATAACAGAAAGGTAAAATATATTTTTAGCACTTGTTTTTACAATTGGGATTACGACTCAATTTTACTTTTCTAAAGTTAGAACTCATCGAGTCAAATATAATCATCTGATTATCTAAACCTTTTTTTAAACCTAGAATAGTTTTGAGGACTTCATTTGCTTGAAGTGTTCCAAGTATTCCTGCGACAGGTGAAAATATTCCATCAGTTTCACAATTTTTTATGATTTTAGGCTTTTCTGGCATAAAACATCTAAAACAAGATGTCTTTTTTTTAAAATTAAATTTATACAATTGTCCATCAAACTTACTAATTGCAGCTGAAATTAAAACTTTTTTACTTTTTTTACACCCATCATTAATTATATATCTTGTATCAAAGTTGTCAGTTCCATCGCAAATAATATCATAATTCTTAATGATCATTCCAATATTGCTCGATGTTATTTTCTTTTTAAATATTTTAATTTTAATTTTTTTGTTTTTTTTTTTGATTATGTTTTTCGCCTGGTCAACCTTGTATTTCCCTAAATCATGAATTGAAAATAATGTTTGTCTATTTAAATTGCTTATTTCAACTTTATCATGATCTACGATACCCAATGTACCTACCCCAGATGCAGACAAATAGCTTAGTAATGGACAACCCAAGCCACCGATACCAATAATCAATACTTTAGAATTGATTATTTTTTTTTGTCCATTAAGTCCAACACTTTTTAATATTATTTGTTTTTCGAATCTTTTAAAGTCGTTAACACTTAGATTCATAGATTATTTCATTTTTTGGCAATTTCTTAATTAATACTTTTTTCATCTACTAAGAGTTTTTCTAATATTATCTCTGCAATCTTATTCGCAATGAAACTTTTTTTATTTTTTTTTATTATTTTAATTTTTCCAGAACCATCAATAATTGATACTCTATTATAATCTGAATTGAATCCACTATCTGTCTTAGAAACATCGTTCGCAATTATAAAGTCACAATTTTTCTTTATGAGCTTTGATATTGCATTCTTATTTAGATTTTCAGTTTCCGCAGCAAAGCTGACAACTAATTTTGGCCTATATTTATTATTTTTCCCAAGGTATTCAACAATATCCGTATTTTTTTGTAACTTTATTGAATTTATTTTCAAACTATCTTTATTTAATTTATTTTTATTTTTTTTTAAAGGTTTAAAGTCTGAAACAGCAGCAGCGCAAACAGCGATTTCTACTGGTAAAGATTTTTTAACTTCTTCAAACATCTCACTTGCAGTAATAACTTTTTTTATCTTAATTTCTTTTTTAGAAATAAGATTTGAAGGCCCTGAAATTAAAGTAGTATTTACCCCCATTCTACTCAGTGCCGCAGCTATTTCATAACCTTGTTTTCCACTTGACTCATTAGATAAATATCTTACTGGGTCCAAATATTCCCTTGTTGGTCCAGCAGTTACTAGTGCTTTTATTTTTTTCTTTTTGATGAAATCTTTTTTATTAAAGTAATTTTCAAGATAATACAAAATCTGTCTTGGACTTGACATTTTTCCCTCGCCATATTCTCCACATGCCATCTCACCTTTTTCAGGACCTAGAAACAAATAACCGTAATCTTGTAAAGTTTTTACATTTTTTTGAGTTGCTTTATGTATCCACATTCTTACATTCATAGCAGGAATTAATAAGATATCTTTATTAGACGCAAGAATAACTGTAGTTGCTAAATCTTCTGCTTTTCCAATGCTTAATTTAGTCATGAAGTTTGCTGTTGTAGGTAAAACAATAATTATATCTGCCCACCTAGATAAAGATATATGATCTATCTCAGCCTCAGAGTTTTTATCAAAAATATCTTCAAAAGTTTTATAATTTGTGAGTGTAGTAATTGATAAAGGTGTTACAAATTCTTTACCACTTTTAGTTAGAATAGTTCGCACCTCGTTATTTTTTTTTTTAAGCAATCGAATTAAGTCAAGTGATTTATAAGCAGCAATACCGCCACCAATAATCAAAAGTATTTTTTTATTTTTTATTGTCATATTTAATTAAAATACCAATAAAAAGACAATTACAATACCAAAAAAACTAATTAATAAGTTATTTCTAAAGTTTTTTATTTTCATCTGTTCTAATTCTAAATTTTTGCCACCTCCAAAAGGTAAGTTTAACTTCCCCTCAGCCATAAGTTTGAGCGCATAATCAGCTCTGTCCATAAATTCAGGTAAATCTGGTATTCTTTTTAATATTTCTGAAGATGTATTAATTGCTGTATCAATTGTTGATTTAGGGCTTTTAATATTTTTAAGCCAATCTTCGAGCACAGGTCTAGATACCTCCCAAATGTTTGTTTCTGGATATAGTTTTCTTGCTACTCCCTCCACTACTACCATTGTTTTTTGTAACAAAAGAAGAGGAGGTTGAGTTGGCATGTTGAATTTTTCAGTAATCTCAAATAATTGTGCTAATAAATTTCCTCCAGAAATATCTTTAATTGATTGTCCAAAAATCGGTTCTCCTACAGATCTTAAAGCTTGAGCGAATTCTTCCTTAGATGCGTCTTGTGGGACGAGTCCTGCTTGAAAATGAACTTCCGCAACTTTGACGTAATCTCTTTTAATAAAACCATACAAAATTTCTGCCAAAAATTTTCTATTATTTTTATCTAAACGACCCATTATACCAAAATCTACAGGTATTATGTTTCCTTTTGGATCAACAAACAAATTTCCTTGATGCATATCTCCATGAAAAAAACCATCCCTCACAGCTTGGATCAAGAATAATTGAATTAAATTTTCTGCCAGTTTTTTTGGATTGATACCTAATTCATTTATTTTTTGTATCTCTCTTATAGAAACACCATCAACTTTATCCAAGGTTAGTATTTTTTTTGTTGTATAATTCCAATATATCTTTGGAACAATAAAACCTTGATCAGTTTTTGTATTTTCATAAAGTTCGTTAGCTGCAGCAGCCTCAAACCTTAAGTCCATCTCAATATTAGTAATCTCTCTTAGTAAGTGAACCACTTCAACTAATTTTAATCTTTTTGCTTTAGAAAAAGTGTTTTCAACTATGTACGCAAAAAGCATTAAAGCATCTAACTCCTCGTTAAATAATTTTTCGATTTCTGGTCTTAAAATTTTAATGGCAACTTCTTTTTCTTTACCTTCATATCTTATTTTTGCTAAGTGCACCTGAGCAATTGAGGCTGCAGCGATAGGTTCGCTGATTTCGATTATATCTTTATAATTATTTTCGCCTATTTCCTTTTTTATAATTTTCTTTGAGTCGTGAAGATCGAATGCGGGAACTTTATCTTGCAACTTCTCGAGACTTTTAGCTAGTTCTTCACCTATAATATCTGGTCTTGTTGCTAAAAATTGTCCTAATTTTATAAAAGTTGTCCCCATTCCTTGCAAAGCAGCGCAAAGTTTTTCTCCAGATTTTTTTTGTTTATCTATTGGATTTTGGTTCGAACCAATAGAAATTACATTGAAAAATAAAAGTATTAAAGAGGGTAATTGATTTACTTCGTTAATTATGTCTACTGCTCCTGAGGTAGAAAATTTTCTAGCAATTTGAAATAATTTAAAAACTCTTTTAATCATCTAGATTTTCCAACCAGAATGAATTGCGGAGATACCATTTGACAAATTTCTAAATTCTATGTTTGAAAAACCATTTTCTCTCATTAATTTAACTAATTCTTTTTGACTTATGAAAGACTCTATACTTTTGACGAGATATTTGTAGGGTTTTTCTGAGCCAACAATAAATTTACCTATGTAAGGTATCGTTTTTGAATATTTTTGGTAAAACAAATCTAAAATTTCATTATCAACTTTTGAAAACTCTAAACACATAAAACGACCGCCTGTTTTCAAAACTCTAAAAGCTTCCCTTAAGGTTCTATTAATATCATTAACATTTCTAATTCCATAACTTATAGAATAATAATCAAACATGTCACTATCGAACGGTAGTTTTTCAGCACTTGCATTAATCCACCGAACATTATTAAAATTTTTTAATTTGACTTTTCCCTCTTCTAACATTTCCATGTTAGGCTCTATACATACAATTTCAGAATTATTATTTGTTTTTTGGGAAAACAACTTGGCTATATCACCTGTGCCTGATGCCACATCGATTAATTTTGTATTCTGCTGCGGGCTCATCCACTGAATAAATCTTTCTTTCCAAATACGATGAAGTCCCAGTGACAAGATATCGTTCATTAAATCGTACCTTTTATAAACTTTAGAAAAAACAGAATTGACTAATTTGGTTTTATCTTGAATATTACTTTTCATATTAGAATTATATGCCAGAATTACCTGAAGTTGAAGTTGTTAAAAGGTCTTTAGAGAAAAAAATCATAAATTTAATTATCAAAAAAGTAAAAATTAATGATGGTAACCTCAGATACAAGGTAAATGTCAAAGAAATTTCAAAATTAATAGGAATAAAAATAAAAAAAATAAAAAGAAAATCAAAATTTTTAATATTTGAATTTGATAAAAATTTTTTTATGTTAGTTCACTTTGGTATGACTGGAAAGTTTTTCTATGTTGATGAAAATAATATTAGATTTAAAACAAGTTTTTATTATTCTTTAAAAAAAGAAAAATATGAAAAACATAATAGAGTAATTTTTATCTTACAAAAGAACCAAAAATTGATTTTTCATGATATAAGAAAATTTGGTTTTATAAAAATATATCAATCAAATGATTATAATGATATTTTACATTTAAGAAATTTGGGTCCAGAACCTTTAGGAAAAAATTGGAGTTATCAATATTTAAAGAATTATATTTTTGGCAGAAATAGAAATATTAAAGATATTTTAATGGATCAAAAATGTGTTTCTGGATTGGGAAATATTTATGTAAATGAAATTCTCTATTTAAGTGGTGTGAAGCCAAAAAGAAAAGTATCTAGGTTAAAAAATTTTGAAATTAAAAAAATTGTTAAAAATACTAAAATAGTTCTTTTAAACGCAATCAAACAAGGCGGGTCGTCAATAAAAGATTTTTCTAGCGACGATGGAAAACAAGGTGTCTTTCAACAATATTTTAAGGTGTATGGAAGAGTAGGAGAGAAGTGTTCTAACGTAGATTGTAACACGAATATTACAAGAACAATAATTTCTAATCGCGCTTCTTTTTTTTGTAAAAGCTGTCAAAAATAATAAAGTTGACCCTTATGATTCAGGCATATATAAAAACTTAAAAAAATGCCTAACACTAAATCAGCTATAAGACGAGTACGAAGGGTAAAAAAACAAACCCAAGTAAATAGAATAAGAAAAAGCAAGTTCAAGAATGCTATCAAGCATATAGAAAAATTAATTGCTGCGAAAGAAATCGAAAAAGCAAAGAAATATTTTCCAAAATTACAATCAATTCTAATGCAGGTTGCTAAATCTGGAGTAGTAAATAAAAAAACATCAGCAAGAAAAATTTCCAGGATCTCAAAGCACTTAAAATAAATTTATCAATTGTCAGTTGATTAATTTATTTTTTTCTACATTTAGTTTTTATATCTCAAAAAATCAAAATATGGATTTACTCAAGGAAAAAAATAATTTTTAAAAATTTCTATCTGAGCGTTAAAGCTACAACCTAAATCGATTTTTTTTTATTTTTTAAAAAATAATTCTTGCAAATATTTTTAAAAGAGAGTTTAAATAAATTTCAAACTTTTTCAGCATGGAGAATAAAAACATAAAAAAACAAAACGTTTATCATTCAGAAGAAGAAACAACGTTAAACTGGGATGATATTCAAAAATCTTTTAAAGACAGCTTCGGCGCTGAAATATACAATAGTTGGCTTCAAAAACTCTCACTTATAAAAGAGTACAATGACTATATTATTTTAGGAGTTCCTACACGTTTTTTTCGAGATTGGATAGTATCAAGATACTTAGATAAAATATTAGAGCAGATTAAACACTTCAAATTAAGTCTTAATAGGATAGAGTTCAAAATTATTGAGGAAAATAAGCAAAGCCAGGAACTAAAAAACATAGACGAACTCAACAAAGTAACAGAAATTAAAGACTCTATTTTAAACTATAACAGACTTAATCCCAATTTAAGTTTTGAAAGCTTTATTCAAGGAAAAAGTAATGACATTGCTTTATCTTATTCGAAGAAGGTTTGTGAACATGTTTCTCGATATAATCCACTTTATGTTTGTGGTGGAGTTGGGCTTGGAAAAACTCATCTTTTAAATGCTATTGGCTTAGAATTACAAGATAATACCAACGTAATGTTCATTTCTGCAGAGAGATTTATGTATCATTTCATTAAGTCAATTAAAAAAAATGATATGGTTAATTTCAAAGATTTTTTTAGAAAATCTTCAGTATTTATAATTGATGATATTCAATTCATAAGCGGTAAAGAAAGTTTACAGGAGGAATTTTTTCATACATTTAATAGCTTAATAGATAAAGGATCACAAATCATAATCTCTTCTGATAGAGCACCAATGAAACTAGAAAGAGTTCAAGAGAGAATAAAATCAAGGCTAGCCGGCGGCTTAGTAGTTGATATCGAGTCACCAGATTTAGAATTAAAAGTTAAAATAATTAATAAAAAGATAGAAGAAATACAAAATCAGTTTAAAGAAAATATTAACTTAAGTGATGAAGTCATAAATTATATTGCTCAAGAAAGTAAAACAAATATCAGAGAGCTAATAGGCATACTGAATAGGGTTATAGCTTTTAGTAGAGTCCATAATAAAAACCTAGATATAAATGATTGCAAAAAAATTCTAAAAGATGTTTTTAATCAGATAAGAGTAATTACAGTGGATAAAATTCAAAATGTAGTTTCCAATTATTTTAATATTGCTTTAAGCGACATGCTTTCCCAAAGACGATCTAGACCACTAGCTAGGCCAAGACAAATTGCTATGTATTTAGCAAAAAAAATGACTTCGAGATCTTTACCCGAGATAGGTAGACGATTCGCCAATAGAGATCACACAACCGTAATTCATGCTGTAAAAACTATTTCGCGTTTATCTGATCAAGATGATGAGATGAAAAAAAATATAAGTCAAATTAAAAGTCTTTTACTAGAACAGTAAAGATATGCAATTTGTTATAAAAAGAGATATTTTGTTAAAATCTTTAAACTTTGTTCAAGGAGTAGTTGAAAAAAAAAATACACTACCAATCCTGTCGAATGTTCTTATTGAACTCAAAGGTAAAAAATTATCTATTGTCGCGACAGATCTTGACATAGTTTTTAAAGACGAAATTGATGATGTCAAAAGTATTACTGAGGGGAGCACTACAACTTCAGCAGCTATCCTTTTCGATATTTTAAGAAAAATTTCTTCCAACTCCGAGATTAATTTTGAATTGAAATCAGAAAATAAATTAAGTCTTAAAAGCGATAACGCTGATTTTAATCTTTTGTGTTTGCCAACTGATAACTTTCCGACTTTTTCGGACGACTTTGAAAGTAATGAGATACCTATTGATAATAAACGTTTTTTAAAGTTATTGAATAAAACAAAAATCTCAATTTCTAACGACGATACTAGGCATTATTTGAATGGGGTTTATCTGCATATAACTGAAGCACATAATAGAAATTTTTTGACTGGTGTAGCAACAGATAGCCACAGGTTATCTTCAAGTAGCATTGAGATATCAAATGTAGAAAACTTTAAACCGATAATCTTGCCTAGGAAAACAATTTTTCAATTATGTTCATTATTAACAGAATCTAGTGGTCAATTATCTATACAAATAAGTGATAACAAAATTAAATTTAATCTTGGTAAAATCATATTAATTTCAAAAGTAATAGATGGAAAATTTCCAGATTATAAGAAAGTTGTACCTCAGAATAATGAAAAAACATTAATTGTTGCTTCTAAGGATTTTATCAATTCTATTGAACGAGTAGCCAGTGTATCGCTTGATCGAAAAGAGGGAGTAAAATTGACAATAAATAAAGATAATGTTCAGTTGTCAGTAAATAGCGCTAATTCTGGTGATGGAAACGAAAAAATTAAAGCTCAATTTAACTCTGAAAATTTAAATATAAGTTTTAATTCAAAATATTTGATTGACATTGCATCCGAGATAGAAAATTCAAATTTAAAAATGAATCTTAAAGATGCAGTCTCACCCGTTTTGATAGAGGACGTATCTGACAAAAATAGTTTTTTTGTAATTATGCCAATGAAAATCTAAAATAAGTAGAGTTTAAAAAATAATTTTATTTTTGGTTTAAAATTGTTGATTATGAATACTTCTAGGTCATATAAATTTTACTTTATTTTTAATTGGAGAAAAAAAATGATATAATTAACATTCAAATTAAAGAAATGTCAAAAAACTCAAATGAAATTGTAAGTCGTTCTTATGGCGCGGACTCTATAAAAGTTTTAAAAGGTCTTGATGCTGTTAGAAAAAGACCAGGGATGTATATTGGAGATACTGATGATGGGTCTGGCCTACACCATATGGTTTTTGAAGTAATTGACAATTCAATTGACGAAGCTCTAGCTGGTTTTTGTAAAAATATAAATGTTACAATAAATTCAAATAGCACAGTTACTATCGAGGACGATGGACGCGGTATTCCAATAGATTTACATAAAACTGAAAAAATATCAGCTGCAGAGGTAATAATGACCCAGCTTCATGCTGGCGGGAAATTTGACCATGAGTCTTATAAAGTTTCAGGTGGTCTGCACGGTGTCGGAGTTTCTGTTGTCAATGCTTTATCTGAAAAACTAGAGCTAAATATATTTAGAGATGGAAAAGAGTACGAGATCGCGTTTAAAGACGGAAATTCTCTAAAACCATTAAAACAAGTCGGAAAAACTAAAAAAAAGGGAACGAAAATAACTTTTTTACCATCAAAAGAAATTTTTTCGTCTATTAAGTTTAGTTCATCTATACTTGAAAAAAGAATAAGAGAATTAGCATTTTTAAATAAAGGAATTTGTATTAAGTTAATTGATAATACTCAAAAAAAAGCAAAAGAATATTCTCACAAGTATGATGGTGGAATTGTAGAGTTTGTAAGACACTTAAATAAAAAAAAATCAATTTTAGTTAATAAAAATGAGAAAGAAGTTTTCAAAAAACCTGTATATGTTACTGCAACTAAAAATAATGTAGTAGTAGAATGTTCCTTTGAGTGGAATGCTGGTTATTCTGAAGAAGTGTTACCATTTACAAACAACATACCACAAAAAGATGGCGGTACCCACCTACTAGGTTTTAGAAGTGCACTTACAAGAGTTATAAATAAATATTTAGCAGATAGAGGTAATAAAAAAAATAAAATTACTCTTTCTGGAGAAGATATAAAGGAAGGTCTTACTACTGTATTATCAATTAAAATGCCTGATCCTAAATTTTCATCACAAACAAAAGATAAGCTAGTCTCATCAGAAATAAGAAATATAGTCGAGAACATAATTGGAGAGAAAGTATCAACTTGGTTTGATCAAAACCCATCAATTGCAAAAACTGTTTTAGAAAAAATTACTCAGGCTGCAATGGCAAGGGAAGTAGCAAGAAAGGCCAGAGATAGTGTAAGACGAAAAGGAACTTTCGAACTGTCTGGTTTGCCTGGAAAACTTGCAGATTGTCAAATTCAAAAGAGAGAGGGTACAGAGCTATTTATTGTAGAGGGAGACTCTGCGGGGGGCTCAGCTAAACAAGGAAGAGTGAGAGAATTTCAAGCCGTCTTACCTTTAAGAGGAAAAATCCTAAATACATTTGTAAATGGAAAAAAAAATGGTGAAGATCAATCAACAAGGGCTTTATCAAAGATGATGTCTTCAAGCGAGATAGTAACGCTGATAAATGCACTAGGCACTGGATCAAAAGATTTTAATCTGGAAAACTTGAGATATGATAAAATTGTGATTATGACAGATGCCGATGTAGACGGTTCACATATAAGAACTTTGTTACTAACCTTTTTCAATAATTATCCTTTTAATCAATTAATTGAAAATGGTCACATTTATCTAGCCCAACCACCTTTGTTCAAAGTTACTAAAACAAATAAAAGTTTTTACCTAAAAGATGAAAAAGAGCTCGAGGAATTTATTCTAAAGTCTGACAACTTAAATAAAAAACTCAAAAAAGGAACCAAAGAGTACAATTCTTTTCTGCAAGATCAAAAAGAAAAATTATTAATTCAACGTTTTAAAGGTTTAGGAGAGATGAATCCAGAGGAACTGTGGGAAACAACTTTAAACCCCGAAAATAGAACGATATTAAAAGTTCAATACTCAAAAGGCACTAAAGATAGATCAAAAGATGATCAAAAGATGATTGAAATTTTAATGGGAGACGACGTTGCGCCTAGAAAAGACTTTATAACTAATAATGCTTTAAATGTTGTAAACTTAGACATTTAAAAAAATGAATTTTTCAACTCTCTTCCGCACAAAAGAGAACCTAAGCTTAGATAAAAATACATTAACAATTTTACGGTATATAGCTATTATTGGCCAAATTTTAGCAATAAGTATAGTTTTTTATTACTTAAATTTACCTTTTCCAATCATAGAAAGCTATTTAATCATCTCGTTGGGTTTAGCCACAAATCTATATCTTCAATTTATAATAAAAATCAATCAACTAAAAGATTTTTATGCAGCTCCTTTCCTCTTGATTGACTTATTTCAATTGAGTGCGCTTCTTTACTTGACAGGTGGAATTTTTAATCCTTTTTCTTTTTTATTAGTAATCCCAGCAATCGTTTCTTCTACATTTCTAAGTATGGGTACAACAATAATTTTAGGTTTCATAACATCATTACTTTTATTAACTATATCATTTTTTCATTTACCTTTGCCGGGAGAGGATATGAACTTGTTGCATTTTCCGAATTTTTACAAAACTGGGATTATTATATCCATACTGATTGGATTAATATTTTTAAGTTATTTCGGAATTCGTTTCTCTGGTGAAAAAAAGAAAACAGAAGAAGCTTTCAAAAAATTACAAGAAGTAATTTATAAAGAATATGAGCTCGAGTCTTTAGGCGGTCAAGCAGCTGCAGCAGCCCACTCTCTTGGCACACCATTAGCCACAATAAGTGTGGTAGCGAAAGAACTCAAAAAAGAAATTGGAGATAACAACGAACTTTCTAAAGATATAGATCTTTTAATTAGTCAGTCTAAAAGATGTAGTGAAATTTTAAAAAGAATTTCAAAAAAGCAGATTGAGGAAGATAAATTTTTTAGTTCAACAAAATTAGAGGATTTACTTGAGGAAATAATCAATTCTTTTAAAGAAACATCCTCTAAAGAAATAAATTTAGTATCTGATAATGATAATAATAAAATCGATATACAGCGCTCTGCAGAAATGATCTATGGTTTAAGAAATTTTATTGGAAACGCAATTAAGTTCTCAAAGAGCAAAGTAAATATTTTTCTACATAGCAACGAGAAAGAAATCAAAATTACCGTAAATGATGATGGCCCAGGATTTCCAAAAGATATTATAGAAAAATTAGGTGAACCTTATATTAAAACAAAATCAGAAGAAATTAATCAAAATTCAGGTTTAGGCCTAGGAACTTTTTTAGGTAAAACTTTATTAGAAAGACAAAACGCTAAACTAAAATTTAAAGATGATAAGAATTTAGGTGGCGCTTCAGTAGTAATTAGCTGGTCTCCTAAAAATATTTTACTATAAGAGAAAATTATTTTGGTTCTTGTTGTGTTAAACAATGAATTGCTCCAAAACCCCAAATTAATTGTGAACAATCTATTGGAATAATTTTTCTATTGTTAAATTCCCTTTTAAAAATTTTAATTACCTTTTTATCTTTAGGATCATTGAAAGTAGGCAATAAAACAAATTTATTAAAGATATAAAAGTTTAGATACGATGCTGGAACTCTGACTTTATTTATATAAATAGGTCTAGGCATAGGAATTTTAATTATTTTAATTTGTGAGGAACCAATTTTGATTTTTTTTAAAATTTCAAAGTTTTCATTAAGATTTTTGAAATTTTTATCTTTTTGATTATCTTCGTAAGCAAGAAAAACTTTATTAGATTTTACAAATCTAGCAATATCATCAACGTGACCATGAGTATCGTCTCCCACAATGCCTTTATTCAGCCAAATAACCTTTCCTACACCAAAAAATTTTTTAAAGATGTAATTATAATCCCTTATTTTTAAGAAAGAATTTCTTTGTTGAATTTTACTTAATAGACATTCTTTTGTTGTGAGTAGTAAACCTTTTCCATTAACATCGATCGCTCCACCCTCAAGAACAATTGATTTTTTATTAAATTTGGGACTGATGATATTTCCTTTGAAATGATTTTTTATTTTAAAATTGACTTTATTATCTGCTCTGTAATTTTTATATTTAGCCCAACCATTAAACTTCCAATTTAATAAAATATTTTGATTTTTTTTATTTTTGACAAATATTGGCCCTGTGTCTCTCATCCATACTCTATCTGTCTCACAAACTATAAATTTTATATTTTGTATTCTTGCATTATTTTTCCTAAGTAATTTTTTAATTATATTTTTAGATTTGTGGTTTTTAATTAAAAGATTTACATTTTGAGATTTGGTGATTTTAGAAATTATTTTAGCAAATATCTTAGGAATATTGTTAAACTTACCTGGCCAATCATTTTTATTATAAGGCCATCCTATTAATGTAGATTGTTGTTTTTCCCATTCAGCTGGCATCCTGAAAAGAGATTTTGTTACTCTAGGCATCTCTTGGATTTTTAAGTAGTCCTTTATAATAGTCTATTCTTCTATCTCTAAAAAAAGGCCAATGTTGTCTAGAACTTTCTACCTTTTTGAAATCAATTTCACAAATTAAAATGTTTTCTTTTAAATTGGCTTTTTTAATAACTTTACCACTTGGATCAAATATTACACTATTCCCCCAGAACTCTATCTTTTTGTTGCCTTGCTTTTCAATCCCAACTCTATTTATTGCGGCAACATAAACACCATTGGCTATTGCGTGAGACCTTTGAATTGAAAGCCAAGACTCGAGTTGTGACTTACCAAATTTTCTTTTTTCTTTTGGGTGCCATCCAATAGCAGTTGGATAAAAAATAATTTCTGCCCCTTTAAGTGCTGTTAATCTCGCTGCTTCAGGAAACCATTGATCCCAGCAAATTAAAGTTCCTAAATTACCTTTAGAAGTTTTAAAAGATTTGAAACCTAAATCCCCAGGAGTAAAATAAAACTTCTCATAAAATTGTGGATCATCAGGGATATGCATCTTTCTATATTTTCCTAAAAGTTTGCCTTTTTCGTTAATTACAATACTACTATTGTGATAAAGCCCAGAAGTTTTCTTCTCAAACAATGAAATTATTAAAATAATTTTCAGTTCTTTAGCAAGTGCAGAAAATAAGTTACTGCTAGGACCCGGTATTTTCTCAGCAAAATTAAAGTTTTTATGACTTTCAACCTGGCAGAAATATTTTGTTAAGAATAACTCTGGTAAGCAAATTACTTTTGCACCTTTTTTTGCTGCAAGATTAATTTTGTCGATAGCATTTTTAATATTTTTTTTTGGGTCAGACGACATTTTCATCTGCACTAATGCTATCTTTGTTTTACTCATTATTTTTAATTGAATAAATTTTGAAAGTTTCTTTTTTCTCTTACTTGCCAATGTTTACGATGAAAGGCATCGCTTGCTATTAATGGTAATACACTTGTAGCCTCAGCAAACACCATCTGTTCCTTTGTAATATCTACTTTACCCCATGAACTTGCTTCTTTTAAAGTAGAGCTACTACAGGCTCCATCTCTCGTGTCCGCTACAGTTATTTGAATAGCATATTTATGCATATCTACCTTTTTACCTAATAACTCCGCACAAACCACTGTATCCTGAATAAAATTTTTGGGTACCCCACCTCCAACCATTAATAATCCTGATTGTTTAGATTTGAGTTTAATTTCAGTTATTTCTCTGAACTCTCTTATAGAGTCTATAGTGATGTGGTTTTTGGGATTTTGCTCCTGATGCATTACAAGCCCAAATCCCGCTGAACTATCTGTGAAAGCGGGACAAAATATAGGAACACTATTATCATAAGCAGTTTCTATTAATGAGTTTTTTTTCTTAGAATTTGTTTTTAGGTATTTTCCAAGTTCTTTAATAAATTCTCTTGAGGTATATGCTTTAGGTTTTAAAGAATTAGCAATATCACATATAGTTTTGTCACATGCTTGCAACTCCTCTTCATCAATGTAAGTGTCATAAATCCTATCAATATAATTGTTTCTTAGTTCTGTATCATCGTGAAACTGAGATCCTTGATAGTGTTTAAAACCTAAGGCTTCAAAAAAATCCATATCTATAATCGAGGCCCCTGTAGCTACAATAGCATCAACCATGTTATGCTTTACTAAATCAGTGTATAGATCCATACATCCACCTGCCGAAGTTGAACCTGCTAAGGTTAAAAAAATTGAACAATCTTTATCTGCAAGCATTTCATTGTAAATGCTTGCAGCCCTAGCTGTATCTCTAGAAGTGAAAGACATTTTGCTCATTCCATCAATAATTTTACGAGCATCAAAAGATTTTATGTCGATGTGTTCAACTGGGGAATTAAGGAGAGATTTTTTGTTGTGTCCAATATTTGGACTATTTTTTTTATTCATTAAGCTACTAAAGAACCAACTTTATCTTTTGAATCATCGTACATTGATATAATTGGTTTGTCACTTAATTCGTGAATTTCATTTGAATAGAAACCATTAAAGTTAGTTCTGAAAGTAAGACTGTATGCGCCTAGCTGACCTAACTCTATATAGTCACCTTCTCTAATATTATTCGGTAACAAAAAAGGCCCTTTCATATAATCTAATCCATCACAAGTAGGTCCAAAAAAACTGAAGGAAGTAAGTTTTTTTGACTGAACTCTTCCATTTGTGATCATTTTTGATGGTAAAACAAAGTTTGGGGCACCAGCATCAAATAAAGATCCATATGTTCCATCATTGATGTACAAGCTATTTTTTTTTCTTAAAATAATTTTAACAATTGTTGAACCACTTTCTGCTACAAGAGCTCTTCCTGGTTCACATATGATTTCTGGTAATTTATTTAGTTTCAAGTTATTTAGCTCTTTTTTAATCTCTTCCATATAATTAATTAATGGTTCAGGATTAAGATCTGGATATATAGAAGGAAAACCTCCGCCGACATTAATTGTATTCGGCACTATTTTTGTTTTTTTAATTATATTTCCGATTTCACGAATTCCTTTTGAGTACGAAATTTTATGCATACATTGAGAGCCAACGTGAAAACTTATTCCGAGTTTTTTCGAATGTTCCTTACATAATCTTACCAATCCTAAAGCTTCAGAGGGAAGCGCACCAAATTTTCTTGAGAGATCTATTTCTGCATGCTCATTCGAAATTGCAATTCTTACAAATAACTCTAAATCTTTTGCTTGATTTGTAGCTTCTAGAATTTTCCTCAATTCGTCTTTACTATCAAGAGAAAAACTTTTAACTCCGTAATCAAAGTATGCCGACGATATGCTCTCTTTACTTTTGATAGTATGCATAAAATGCAACTTCACATCAGACTTAATTTTATTAAGAAGTTTTATTTCATTTAGTGATGCAACATCAAATTCATTAATACCATTAGCAATAATTTGTTTAATAATTTTTTCGTTAGGATTTGTTTTTATGGCGTAAAGTATCTTTCCTGGAAAATTTTCTTTAAAAAATTTTACGGATTTTTTAATCTCGTTAAGCCGTATGCAATATACGGGGTAATCTGGTTGTAGTGAGTTAACTAGTTCGTTAACTGTTTTAAATTTTCCCATTTCATGTGTTCCTCGCGTTAAATTACACAAAGATTTTTTAAAAAATTTAATAAAAAAAACCTTACTTATTTCGCATTTAAGGTTATTTTTACTTTATGTAAAGAAAAAAGGACATATTTGTCGTGTTGAAATTCTATTAACAGTACCTATATAAGGTCATATGAGAGCACAAAAAAACGTTCCAGAGCAGCTAAAATTGGCAGACTTTGCTGATAAAACGCTTCTTATTCTCGATGATGATGATCCATTGAGAGGAAGGCTCGCTAGAGCTATGGAAAAGAAGGGATTTCAAGTGAAAGAGGCCAAATCAGTAGCAGAAGGTCTGAACATAGCCAAGACAACTCCAACGGCCTTTGCAGTGGTTGATTTGAGGCTCGAGGATGGGAATGGTTTAGATGTGGTAAGAGAACTCTCAAAAAATAAGAAAGATAGCAGAATTGTAATGTTAACCGGATACGGGAATCTACCTACAGCTGTAGCAGCAGTTAAAGAAGGTGCAATAGATTATATAGCTAAACCAGTCGATGCTGACGACGTTGAAGCAGCACTATTAGCTTCTCCTGAATCGAAGGCAAAGCCACCTGAAAATCCAATGTCAGCAGATAGAGTTAAATGGGAACATATCCACCGAGTTTTTGAGTTATGTAATAGAAATGTTTCCGAAACAGCTCGAAGACTTAAGATGCACAGAAGAACACTGCAAAGAATTCTCTCTAAAAGATCTCCAAGATAACTTAAATAAATTTTCTAAATTTTTTAATTTGATTTATTGCAAGGGTTGCAATTAAAATTTTTAGTAATTCTGCTAACAAGAAAGGTTGTGCTCCTAATTTGAATATTGGTTTATCCCAACCTATTAAAGTACCTAGCCAAAACATTCCTAACATATAAATAAAGCTTGTGGCAAAAGTTAATTTTAAAAAAGTCTTAATATAACTATTATCATAAGTAAATTTTCCTGCTAAAAATCCAGCTACTATAAAACCAATTAAGTAACCCATTGTAGGACCTGTAAAGTAAACTATTCCTATACCTTTTTCCGGAGTGCCTGAAAAAACTGGCAAGCCAATAATTCCTTCAAACAAATATAAAGAAATAGTAGCTACACCTAATCTCCATCCAAAAAATGCTCCAATTAATAAGATCACTAAAGTTTGCATAGTCATTGGCACAGGATAGAAAGGAATTTTAATTTTTGAGGAAATAGCTAGTATAATGCTTCCAATTAAAGCAAAGAAAACATACTTTAATAATTTTGATTGTTTCAAACCTTTTACTAGTTCCATAAGACTAAATAAACATTTTTTTCATTAAAATCTAGTGCTTTGTTAATTGAACAAAAACATCTTCTAAGTCGCCGTCGTCCGTAGAAATATCCTCAATTTTTAAGTTGTTTTGATTAAAATAATCAATTATTTCACCAAAATTTAATGAATTTTTTTCATATGTTGCAGTGATTTGTTTGTTTGAAATGATCTTAAACTTAATTCCTTCCATATAAAGTGGTAGATTTAAATCAACAAGTCGAACTTTAAAATTAATTTTTTTAGTTTTAATTCTATCCAAGAGTTTTTCTGTTGTATCTAAAGCGACCAAATTACCTTTATCAATGATTGCTATTCGATCACACATTTCTTGAGCTTCTAAAAGATAATGCGTAGTTAAGATTATCGTTACACCCTCCTTATTAAGTTTTTTAACATTATTCCAAAGGTTATTTCTAAGCTCTACATCTACTCCTGCAGTTGGCTCATCTAAAATTAAAATAGGAGGCTGATGAACCATTGCTTTTGCAATTAAAAGTCTCCTTTTCATACCACCAGACAAACTTCTTGAATACGCGTTAGCCTTACCCTCCAAGGAAACCATTTTAAGTATTAGTTCAGTGATTCTTTCCGTTTTAGCTATACCATAAAGTCCAGCTTGCAGTTCTAATAATTGCTTTGGACTAAAAAAAGCATCTAGATTTACCTCTTGAGGAACTATTCCAATAGAGGCTTTAACTTGTCTTGGGTTTTTATCAAGATCGAAACCCCAAACATTAACAAGCCCAGAAGTTTTAGATACCGTTCCGCCTAAAATACTTAAAAAAGTTGTTTTGCCAGCGCCATTTGGTCCAAGTAGCCCAAATACTTCACCTTCTTTAACTTCAAAAGTTAAATCTGTAATAGCTTTTATTTCCTTTTTTGTTTTGGAGTTCGAATAGATTTTGTTAAGATTCTCAACAGTTAATGCATTATTTGACATAATTTTTTGATCTAAGTAAATAATTCAATGTAATATGTATATATGAGTTCAATAAAAAAAACAGATCATTTTTATCTCATTGATGGATCTGGATACATTTTCAGAGCTTATTATGCTTTGCCGCCTCTATCTAGAAAAAGTGATGGGTTACCTACAGGAGCAGTAAGTGGCTTTTGCTCGATGCTTTTTAAACTTTTAGAGGATGCTAGATCCGATGACTCTAAAAATAAACCAACCCATTTTGCTGTTATATTCGACTCAGCTAGAAAAAATTTTAGAAACGAAATTTACAGTGAATATAAAGCGAACAGAGAGGAAGCACCTGACGATTTAGCACCTCAATTTGAGTACATCAGAAAATCTGTTGAAGCTTTTAATTTACCGTCTATTGAACTTTTAAATTATGAAGCAGATGATCTCATAGCCACTTATGCAAAAAAAATTACTGAAGCTGGTGCAAAGGTTACCGTGATATCGTCAGATAAAGATTTAATGCAATTAGTATCAAATAAAGTCAGACTATTTGATCCTATGAAAAATAAAGTTATAGGCGAAAAAGATGTAATTGAAAAATTTGGAGTTAAACCAAGTCAAGTAATCGACGTGCAATCACTTGCTGGAGATAGTTCTGATAATGTGCCTGGAGTTCCTGGTATTGGAGTTAAAACAGCAGCAGAACTTATAAATAAATATAAAACCTTAGAAAATTTATTAAAAAAGGCATCAGAAATACCTCAGAACAAAAGACGGGAAACCCTATTGTCTAACAAAGATAAAGCTATGATTAGTAAGCAATTAGTAACTTTAAAAAATGATGTTCCACTTAAAAATGATGCTGCTGACTTTATTATTAAAGATATTAATAAAGATAAACTATACGATTTTTTAAGAGACATGGAATTTAATAGACTGTTGAGCCAGGCAATTAGTTTTTATGGAGAACCTGGAAGCAAAGATTTTAATGAGAAAAATCCTGTAAAAAAAAACAATAAGATAAATACTAAGACCTACAAAACTATTTTCAAAGAGAAACAACTGGATGAATTAATAAAAAAATTAAATGAAAAATTAGTTATAGCAGTTGATACTGAAACCTCATCCTTAAATCCCCAAGAAGCAGATCTTGTTGGCATATCGTTATGTTATGAGGCTAACGTAGCTTTCTATATCCCGGTAGGTCATACAGAAAAAACGGAATTAAAAAAGGATATTGTTTTGAAGAAACTTAAACCACTTTTAGAAGACCCAAGCATAAAAAAAGTTGGTCAAAATATAAAATATGATTTTATAATATTTAAAAACCACGGCATCGAACTAAGCTCGGTGGAAGACACTATGTTACTTTCGTACACACTAGACGCGGGAAATAATAGACATAATATGGATACGTTGTCTGAATTACATCTTGGTCATAAAACCATATCTTATAAAGATTTGGTAGGAACTGGAAAAAAGCAGTTAAATTTTTCACAAGTAGATCTTAAATCAGCCACTGAATATGCTGCTGAGGATGCAGATATAACTTTAAGATTATATGAAGTTTTATCTGAGAGAGTATCTAATGAAAAGTTAGAAAAAATTTATGAGGAATTTGAAAAACCAATGATAAAAATTCTTTCAAAATTAGAGTCGAGTGGAGTGAAAGTTGATGATGCTTATCTTAAAAAACTTTCAAAAAAATTTGAGGAAAGATTAATAACTATTGAAAAAGAAATTTACAAAATATCGGGTAAAAAATTTAATATCGGATCGCCAAAACAATTAGGAGAAATTATTTATAATGATTTAAAGATAGCAAAATTGAAAAAAACTAAGAAAGGAAGTTTAGCTACGAGCGCTAAAATTTTAGAGGACTTAGCATTAACTGGACATAAATTTCCAAATTTAGTTTTAGAATGGCGCCAAGTTTCAAAATTAAAAAGTACTTATACAGATGCTTTGCAAGACCATATAAGTAAAAAAACAAAAAGAGTGCATACTTCTTTTTTACTAGCTGCAACTAATACCGGTAGGTTAGCTTCAAGTGATCCTAATTTACAAAATATTCCTATAAAGACTTCAGACGGTAAAGAGATAAGAAAAGCCTTTATAGCAGATAAAAATAATTTATTAATTTCAGCAGATTATAATCAAATAGAAATGAGAATTCTCGCTGATATGGCTGATGTAAAAGAATTAAAGAAAGCTTTTAAAAATAAACAAGATATACATTCTTTAACAGCGAGCCAAGTTTTTGATGTTCCTATTACAAAAGTGACAGATGATTTTAGAAGAAAAGCTAAGGCAATTAATTTTGGAATTATTTATGGAATTACACAATATGGATTGGCAAAACAAATATCAGTTTCAAATGAAGAGGCTTTAAGTTTCATTAATTCATATTTTAAAAAATTTCCTGAAATTAAAGATTATATGAATGCGACAATAAAAACTTGCAGAAAGCAAGGCTTTGTTACAAATATTTTTGGAAGAAGAATTCATTTAAGAGGAATTAACGATAAAAATTTTAGCGTACGCGCATTTCAAGAAAGAGCAGCAATTAATGCTCCAATACAAGGATCAGCTGCAGATATCATAAGACTAGCAATGATTAAGATTGATAGAATCCTTGAAGAAAAAAAGAAAGCAAAAATGCTTTTACAAATACATGATGAACTTATTTTTGAATGTTTAAAAAAAGATGAAAGTGAAGTAAAAAAAATTGTTAAAGAAGTTATGACTTCAGTTTCAAGCTCAGACCATCACATGTTTTCAATACCTTTAGAAGTAAGTGTTAACTCTGGAAACAATTGGGGAGAAGCCCATTAAACGCCTAAATTTTGACAACATAATTAAGAGAATAAAAATATGAGTCAAACAATAGCTTTAGTAGATGACGATAGAAATATACTAACTAGTATAAGTATTGCTTTGGAAAGAGAAGGTTTTAAAGTTCAAACTTATATCGATGGAGAGTCTGCCTTAATAGGATTAACTAGAAATCCTCCTGACTTAGCTATTTTGGATATAAAAATGCCAAGGATGGACGGAGAAGAGTTATTAAAAAAACTTAAAAAAAAGATGTCAATTCCAATTATCTTTCTAACATCAAAAGATGACGAAGTTGATGAATTACTTGGTTTGAAGTTGGGTGCTGATGATTTTGTCAAAAAATCTGGAGGTTTTTCTACAAAAGTTTTAATAGAGAGAATAAGGGTTCAATTAAGGAAAAAAACTAATACTATCGATGACACAAAAAATATAATTAGTCATGGTAAATTAAAATTAGATCCTGCTCAATTGGAGTGTGAATGGAATGGTAGAGCTTTGCCAGATAAGCTAACCACTACAGAATTTCTAATTGTTAAAGAATTAGCCAAAAGACCAGGAGTTATAAAAGAAAGAGCACATTTAATGGACATAGCATACAAGGAAAATACAGAAATCGAGGATAGAACTATTGATAGCCACGTAAAGAGAATAAGAAAAAAATTTAAAAAGGTAGATGAGAAGTTTTCTGCAATTGAAACCAGATATGGAAGCGGGTATAGATGGAATGTTAGCTAATGAAACAAAAAAAATCAGCTTCTATTCTAAAGAAGTTTTTAATTATTAACCTTACAGTCTTTTCTGTTTTAGGGCTTTTTACAATTATATACCTTGAAGCAATCCAGCCAAATCTTGTAAAAGAAAGATCAGATAATCATAAAATAGTAATAAAAAATACTAAAGATAATCTTGAAAGACTAAATATAGAATACACTAAAGAGGGAATTAGAGATTTTTTGCTCTCTACAAGATTTTTGTTTCAAAGTCTAGACCGTGTTCAATTTTATGATTTATCAGGAAATCTAATTGGAGACACAAACATTTTAGATTTAGATCAAAGTGTCTTTACAGGATCAGATATAATTTTCGAGGAAGCTTTGGGCGGTGAAACAATTAAGCCAAATATTGAAGAGAGACTTGAAGAAGAAGAAATAGACGAAATTAAAGATATTATTACAAATAAATATAATGATGAAATAATGACCGTTACTAACAATAAAAAAAATAATTTTTTTGTAAGCACGTTAAGTAAAATTAAATTTCAAAACAATGATATCGGTTATATTGTAGTCTCAGAGCAAGCGAATGACATCACCACTGCTGTGAAAGAAAGAAAAGCATTTATAATAAGAACTATGATTGCTGTTGTGATTGTGATTTTAATCTTTTCTCTATTTTTAAATAAATATATTCTTAAGCCAATTGGACTTTTAGTAAAATTTAGTGAAGGAGTTAAAAAAAAATCTAATCAAACAATTGATATAAACAAAGTTTTCATCAGAAATGATGAAATTGGTAAACTAACACAGTCAATTGATGAAATGACTAAAGAATTACAACAACGAACTAATAAAGCAGAAACATTTTCAAATGATTTAGCTCATGAAATAAGAAATCCACTCGCATCCTTAAAAAGTGCTTCAGAACTTTTAGACAAAACTACTGAAAAAAATGAGGGAGAAAAACTTCTTAAAATCATAAATCATGATGTAGAAAGAATAGAAAGATTAATAACCGATTACACACAAATGTTAAAAGACGAAGCATCTTTATCCCGAGAAAAAATGAGTAAAATTAGTTTAGTTGAAATTGTTAATAGTGTAGTAGAAGACTTTAACCAGGATCTTATTAATCAAAATAAAAAAATTGTTATTAATGTTATCAACAATATTAAAAGTAAAAATGGTCATTTTATATTCGGTATAAGTAATAGATTAGAGCAAGTAGTCGCTAATTTATTAGATAATTCAATTTCGTTTAGCAAAGATAACCAAAAAATTGAGATCGGTCTTGAAGAAACTTCTAGCAATTTATTAATTTCAGTAAAAGACGAGGGACCAGGTTTTGCTGAAACATCGCCTCAGAAAATTTTTAAGCGTTTTTATAGCAATAGACCTGCGAGTTTCGGAAAACACTCCGGCTTAGGTTTGAATATTGTAAAAAATATTGTTCAATTGCATAAAGGTACAGTAGCAGCCTCAAATAGGCTTAATGCTAAAGGAGCACAGGTAGAGGTTTTGCTTCCTAAAGTTTTATAACATTATTTCTTGCTAAGGTTTATTTATGTTGATAATAACATCTTCAATATGGCTCAAGATTATAAAGTAAAAGATATTAACGAAGCAGATTTTGGAAGAAAAGAAATTTCTTTGGCAGAAACAGAAATGCCAGGACTTATGGCTCTCCGGAAGGAGTACAAAGGTAAAAAACCTTTAAAGGGTGCAAAAATCTTAGGCTGTCTTCATATGACTATACAAACAGCAGTGTTAATTGAAACTTTAGTGGAATTGGGAGCAGAGGTTAGATGGTCTTCTTGTAATATTTTTTCAACACAAGATCATGCAGCTGCCGCAATAGCCAAAGCGGGCATTCCTGTCTTTGCATGGAAAGGTGAGACAGAAGAAGAATACTGGTGGTGCGTTAAGCAAACTATTGAAGGAAAAAAAGACTGGAAACCAAATATGATCTTAGACGACGGTGGTGACCTTACTGCTTTAATGCATAAAGAATATAAAAATTTATTAAAAGATGTTAAGGGTGTTTCAGAGGAAACTACAACAGGTGTTTTAGCACTTAAAAAAATGGAGGCTGCTAAAGAGCTACTAATACCTGCAATAAATGTAAACGACTCAGTGACAAAATCTAAATTCGATAACCTTTATGGTTGTAGAGAAAGTTTAGTAGACGGAATTAAAAGAGCAACTGATGTAATGATGTCAGGTAAAGTAGCTATTGTTGCTGGATTCGGTGACGTTGGCAAAGGAAGTGCTGCTTCTTTACGTCAAGCAGGTGCAAGAGTTATGGTAACCGAGACAGACCCGATATGCGCGTTACAAGCTGCTATGGAAGGTTACGAAGTTGTTGTTATGGATGAAGCTATCAAAGATGCTGATATTGTTGTTACTGCTACAGGAAATAAAGACATAGTTACAGCTGATCATATGAGAGATATGAAAGATAGAGCAATACTTTGCAACATAGGTCACTTTGATAATGAAATTCAAGTTGAGGCATTAAAAAATTACAAATGGGATGAAATAAAACCGCAAGTGCACGAAATAGAATTACCTAGTAAAAAAAGGATCATTCTTTTAGCAGAAGGAAGACTGGTAAACTTGGGATGTGCTACAGGGCACCCTAGTTTTGTTATGAGCGCTTCATTTACAAATCAAGTAATTGCTCAAATTGAACTATGGAACAACTCGGATAAGTATGAAAAGAAAGTTTATGTACTTCCAAAACATCTCGACGAAAAAGTTGCCATGCTTCATTTAGAAAAAGTAGGTGCAAAATTAACTAAAATGTCAAAAGAGCAAGCAGATTATATTAGCGTTAAACCATCAGGACCATTTAAACCAGATACTTACCGCTACTAAACAGTAGCTAATGATTGTAAAATCTTTAGAACATCTCAATTCCTTATCTCAAAAAGTTGCAGACAAGCTCGATAAGAATGATTGTATTTTTTTAATCGGTGAAATCGGTGTAGGAAAAACCACTTTTACAAGATATTTGATAAATCATCTGCAAGAAAAAAATGGAGAAAAGATTACAGAAGTACTAAGCCCTACTTTTAATCTACTTTATGAGTATGATTTAAAAACAATTAAGATTATGCACTATGACCTTTACAGAATAAAAGATGAAAAAGAATTAAAGCATTTAGGTATTTTTTTAGATAAGAAAGACACTATTAAGATTATTGAATGGCCTCAACTGTTTAATTTTCCATTACCTGATAAGTTAGAAATACATTTAGATTATGTTAAAAACGAAAAAGAAAGAGAGATTAAATTTATAGGGACAGATAGATGGAAATTTTTAAATGAATTATAAACTTAAAAAAATATCAGGAGATGCATCATTTAGAGAATTTTATAGATTACAAAAAGGAAAGAAGACATCAATTATAATTCAAGCAAAAAAAGAAAAATTTAAAAATTTAATTACCTATATTGTTGTAAACAAAATTTTAGCAAAAAATAAGATATATGCACCTAAGCTAATCACTAATCACTATGAGCACGATATTATTGAGATTACTGATTTGGGACAAAAGTCTTTTTATAATACAATTATTAAAAAAAAGAATAAATTTAACGACTACAAAGATCTAATTAAGATTATCATAAAACTACAAAATATAAAGTTACAACGAAATTATCGTTTAGGAAAATTTAAAATTAATTTTCAAAATTATTCAATTAAGAATCTTCACAAAGAATCTGATTTATTTTTTGATTGGTATTTAAAGTATTGTTTCAAAAGCTCAAAAATAAAAAAAATTAAAGAAATTTTAAAAAATGAATTAACAAAAATATATAAAAAACTTTATTTTCAAAACAGTACTTTTGTACACAGAGATTTTCATGCATCAAATATTATGATAAATAATAATAAACTTGGTTTGATTGATAGCCAGGATGCTATAATTGGAAACCCATTGTATGATGTAGCTTCATTAATTGATGATGTAAGAATAAATTTGCCTTCAAATTTACAAGAAAAATTATTAAATTTTTATTATTACAAATCTAAACTTAAAAAAGAGGAATACAAAAATTTAAAAAATGATTTTGAAATATTATCTGTTCAAAGAAATTTAAAAATTCTAGGAATATTTGTAAGACTTTTTAAAAGAGATGGCAAACCTAATTACTTAAAATATTTACCTTATACCTGGAGTTTAATTGAAAGACGCCTAAAAAATCCTATCTTCAAAAACCTAAACTTATTATTTAAAAAACATCTAAAAATTAAAAAACTTAAAAAAATAAATAATTTATGAAAATAAAACACGCGATGATTTTGACTGCTGGCTTAGGTAAAAGAATGCAACCTCTTACTAATAAAAAACCAAAACCATTATTGGAAATAGGAGGTATCACTCTTCTTGAAAGAGCAATTAATCTTTTAATCAATCATGGTGTGGAAGAGATAACTGTAAATACTCATCATCTTGCTAATCAAATAGAAAAATTTATCTCAGATTTTAAATCTCAAGCTAAAATAAAAATATCAAGTGAAAAAGATTTATTATTAGATACTGGTGGTGGAGTGAAAAAAGGAACAAAAGAATTTAACGATAATCCTTTTTTTGTAATTAATCCAGATACACTTTGGAGTAATAAATATTCTGAAGAAGTTCAATCTTTAGAAAAAGAATATTTCATAAATAAAAGACCTTGTTTATTACTGGTTAAAAAAGAATTATCTTTGGATAATTCTTTCAAAGGTGACTTTAATTTAAAGAATAATTTAATTTCTAAAGATGAAAAAAACCAATTTATTTTTACTGGCCTGCAAATAATGAAAAATGATCATTTAGCCTTTTTCAATAAAAATATTTTTTCTATGAATGAAGTTTGGAAAAAATTAATAAATGAAAAAAATCTTGGTGGATTGGAAAGTAATCAAAAATTTTATCATTTAAACACCATAGAAATGTTTGAAAAAATATCTTCTTTAAATTCTATTGATTAAAAATAATATCTTTTGCCCTACTATCATCTAGATAATAATATTTTTGAACTTTTAATTGATTATCAAATTCGATAATGAGTGGATTTCCTGTTGGAATTTCTAGTTCATTAATCTTTGTGTCTGAAATCTTAAAGAGATATTTGCACAATGCTCTTAATGAATTTCCGTGAGCTGATATCAGAATATTTTTTCCATTTTTCAAATTCTTGTTTATTTCAATTTCATAAAAAGGAATTACTCTTTCGTAAGTGCTCTTCAAGGATTCTGTCAAAGGAATTTTATTTTTGGGTATTCCACCGTTCAAAGGGCTGAAATTTTTAAGGTAACTACTATCTTTAGCCATGAGAGGAGGTGCCACGTCCCAAGATCTTCTGTATTTTTTAAATTGCTCTTCACCAATTTTTTTTTTTGTTTCCTCCTTATTTAAACCCGTTAACGACCCATAATGTCTCTCATTTAATTCCCAAGAGGTATTAAACTTCATAGGTAAATTTAGAGTTTTTAAGATAATTGTGAGAGTTTCAATAGCTCTTTTAAGATAAGAGGTATAACTAATATCAATTTTAATATTCAATTTTTTAATCAACTCACCTGACTTTTTAGCCTCTTCTTTACCTTTCTCTGAAAGATCAACATCTACCCAGCCCGTAAATCTATTTTCAGCATTCCATGTACTCTGTCCATGTCTTGTTAAGATTAGTTTACTCATATAAGTTAATTAAGTTATTATGTACTATATAAAAATCTAAATGAAAAATATTTTCTTCTCTACTTCAAAATATTTATTCTATTTTTCATTTATATTTCTATTAATTCTTTATTTGTTCCCAGGAAGTTTAATTGGTTACTTTTTATACGGTAATTTGGGAAAACAACCTGATTTTATTTCAAATCCAATAGGAACTTCTATTAATCATTTAATATTTTTTTTCTTTTTAAGTATTCTAGGTTTTATATTTCGGAACAATCAAAAAAAATTAATTAATAGTTTTTCTTTTTTATTTTTAATTTCAATAATTTTAGAACTGCTACATTATTTTATTCCTAATAGAGCATTTGAACTTAATGATTTGTACGCGAACAGTTTAGGTGTGATGTTAGCTTTTTTAATGTTTAAATTTTTTAAAAAACTTAAAAGGTAAATGTTTATTCGTATAATAATTACACTTTTGGTTTTGCTTTCTAATTCTATAGCGGAAGAAATATCTGGCATCCCAAAAGTCGTTGATGGAGATACAATACATATAGATAATTATAAATTTAGATTAGAAGGAATAGATGCTCCAGAAATGAGACAACAATGCAAAAAAGAGTCTTTTAAAATTTCGTTTTTTATTGGCTTTACATTTTATAAAGATTATAGCTGTGGGAGAGTTTCAAAAGAAAAACTAATAACTAAAATTGACACTACTGAAATTAAATGCATTTCTTCATCTAAAGATAGATACAAAAGATATATAGCTACGTGCTATAAAGGAAAAACAAACTTAAATCAGTGGATGGTAAGAAATGGTTTTGCAATAGCATATAGAAGATATTCTAAAATATATGTATCAGATGAAGAATTTGCAAAAGAAAATAAATTAGGACTATGGAAAGGGAAGTTTATGGAGCCAGAAAAATGGAGAAAGCTTAATTAATTTCTAGTATAAATTACATAGTGATTCCTTTTAAAAAAATAATATTTATTTTAATTTTTTTAATTTTAAGTGCTTGTTCTTCAATACCAAAAAATACGCAAAATAGTTGTGCTATATTTGAAGAGAGATATTTGTGGTACAAACATTCAAAGGCTTCCTATGAGAAGTGGGGAGCGCCTATTTATTTACAATTAGCTTTTGTCAAAAAGGAAAGTGACTTTAATTGGCTTGCAAAACCTCCAAGGACTAAATTATTTAAAGTAATTCCATTTAAAAGACCTTCATCTTCATTTGGATATTCCCAAGCAGTTAAAGGAACCTGGGAACAATATAAAAGAGAAACAAATAATCCACTTGCCACAAGAGCAAGATTTAAAGACTCAGTGGATTTTATAGGATGGTATATTAATAAAACAAATAAAATATTAAAAATTTCAAAAAAAGATCCTTATCGTCAGTACCTAGCTTATTATAAAGGCTGGGGAGATTATAAAAATTATTCAAAAGACAAAAAGGCTATCATATACGCAAAGTCAGTTAAAGATATGGCAAGCAAATATAGAAAACAATTAACACTCTGTAAAAAAAATCTAGATAAAAACAAATATATTATTTTTTAAGCTGTTTCTGTAGCTCAATTTCAACAGCATCAATCCTCTTGGTTCCTCTTCCAACAATTGTATAAACAGTAGGGATTACGTAGAGGGTAAAAAATGTTGAGAATAGCATTCCACCAAATATTGTTATACCAACAGTTAATCGACTTGCAGCACCTGGTCCAGTTCCAAGAATTAGTGGTAAAACCCCAATAATTGTCGAGATACTTGTCATGAGAATAGGCCTTAGCCTTATAGCGGCAGCTTCAAATACAGCAACTTCTAAATTTTTTCCTTCCTTCCTTAACTGATTTGCAAATTCTACAATTAGGATACCGTTTTTAGCTGAGAGACCGATCAAAATGATTAACGCTATCTGACTATAAACATTCAAGGAAGACCCAACAACTAGTAAACCAATTAATCCACCAAGAATAGCCATAGGCACAGTTAACATAATTGTCAGTGGATGCCTCCAGCTTTCAAATTGAGCACTCATTGCCAGGTATGCAGTAATTAATGCTAAAGCAAATATTACATAAAGTTCAGTGTTAGTTTTTTTATACTCTTCACTTTCGCCTTTATAAGCAATTTTTGCTTGAGGTGTATTTTGTTCTACAACACTCACTAAAAACTTTAGAGCTTCATCAAGAGAATAGTCTCCAACAAGTCTTGCCGAAATAGTAACTGCTTTTTGTCTATTGTATCTTGCTAAGAATGGTGACTGTCCCTCTTCATCGTACGCAACTAAGTTTGACACAGATACAAGCTTTCCATTGTTTTTAGATCTCACAAAAACTTTACTTATACTATCTGGCTCTTGTCTATCTTTGATATCACCTTGCAAAATTATAGAATATTCTTTTCCATCTCTTGTAAAGTTTGTAACTCTTTTTGAACCAAAAATTGTTTCTATAGTTTTTCCAATATCTTCTGTAGAAACTCCTAGATCAGCAGCTTTTTTTTGATCTATCTTTACATTTAATTGAGGTTTGTTCAGATCAAAGTCATCTTGAATAGAGGTGAGATTAGGATTTTTTCTTGCTTCTTTTTTAATTATCTCTTTCCACTCAATCAATTGTTCATATGTATTACCCAAAATAACAAATTGAACTGGACTTTCTATTCCACCAGTCCTTATTCCCTGAGGCATTATTGGAAAAGCCAAAACACCCGGCACTCTCGCAATTTTTCCAAAAGACTCTCTCATTATCTCAACACCATGACGATCTCTTTTAGCCCAAGGCTCTAAAAGAACAATTATAAATCCACTATTTACTTGTTTAGCAGACTTTCCAAAACCAGGAACTCGCATGATTAATTTTCTATATTCACCTTTACCTACACTTGGAAGCAATAATTTCTCGATTTCTTCTGCTCTATCTTTGGTAAAATTAAAACCAGACCCTTGTGGAGCTTTTACAATTACAAAAAATGCTCCCCTATCTTCAGGTGCAATTAATTCTTTCTTAGCAAAATTAAAAAAGAATATTGTTAATGCAAGAGTTCCTAATAAAAAAATAGTTATTGTTTTTCTTTTTTTAATCCAATTTAATAGTGAAACTTTATAAAGATAAGTGAGATCTTTTAAAAACTTTTCAAATTTTAAAACAATTTTTGATTTTTGCATATTTTTTTGCAAAAATTTACTTGCCAACATTGGACTTAATGATAACGCAACAAAGCTAGAAATAATTACAGCCGACGCAAGAGTAATCGCTGTTTGAGTAAAAAGTACTCCTGTAATTCCTTTAATAAAAATTAGAGGAATAAATACTGCTACTAACACAACAGTTGTAGCTATTATTGCAAATGAAACCTGCTTAGCACCCTTATAAGCTGCAACTAAAGGCGTATCTCCTAACTCTATTCTTCTTACTATATTTTCAAGCATCACAATGGCATCATCAACCACAATACCGATAGCTAGTACTAAGGCCATTAGAGTAAAAAGGTTAATTGAAAAATCAAAAATATAAATTGATAAAAAAGTTGAGATTAATGAAACAGGCAAAGCTATTAAAGGGACTACCAGAGCTCTAAGATTACCGAGAAATAGATAAATAATAATAGTAACTAATATTAATGCAATAATCAGCGTTTTATAAACTTCTTTAATAGCAGATTTTATATAATTACTTCTATCGAATGAAACTTCTAAGGTAGTTCCTGGTGGCAAGCTTGGTTTAAGTTCTTTTATTTTTTTTTTGATCCCATTAGCTACCGCGATGGTGTTTGCATCAGATTGTTGATATATCCCTATACCAACAACTTGTTTTCCGTTGCCTTTAAAAAGAGTTCTTGTTGACTCAGCTCCTAATTCGATTCTTGAAACATCTGACAAGGTTATGATCGAACCGTCCTTAGCTCTTTTTAGAGGTAGATTTTTATAATTTTCAACTTCTTTATAAGCTTTATCCAGTTTAATAGTTAGATCGATATCTTTTGACTCAATTCGTCCAGCTGGGAACTCTGTATTTTCTCGTCTGAGAATTGTCTCAACTTCTTGAGTGGTAAGATCTCTTGCAGCTAGGGCTATTGGATCTAACCAAACTCTTAGTGAGAGCTCTCTTTGACCGCCAAGGCGAACTCTGCCTACGCCATCAACAGTAGAGAAAGTATCAGTTAAATATCTATCGGCGTAATCAGTTAATTCTAAATCAGTCATCGTTTCAGAGTTGAATGATAACCACATAGTGGTTCTCATACCTGCACTTTGTTTAAAAATTTCAGGTTGTTCCGCACCCTCTGGTAAATTATCAAGCACTCTAGACACAGAGCTTCTTACATCGTTAGCAACGTCATCTAAGTCTAAACTTGTCTCAAATGTAAGTGTAATTCTTGAACTTTCATCCTCACTAAATGAGTCTATCGTTTCTAGTCCGGGTGTTCCTCCAACAAAGTCCTCAATTTTTTGAGTTATTTGAGTATCAACAATTTCTGCTGATGCACCTCTATACTCAGTTTGAATAGTTACTACAGGAGGCTGCACATCAGGTAGTTCATCAGTTGGAATTTCTTGAAAAGTTACAAGACCAAATATCACTAATACTAAGCTCATTACTGATGCTACGACAGGTCTTTTGATAGATAGGTCTGTTAAAAACATTTAATTTCTTGGATTTATAATTTTGATTTTAGCATTATTTCTTACTTTTGAGACACCTTCTGTAATAACAAGATCGCCTTCATTTATTCCTGATACAACAGAAACTTTTCCAAAATTTCTTTTACCAATTTCAATATTTTTTTTTTCAGCAGTTTCGTCTCTTACTGTGTAAACAAAAGCTGTACTACCTTGGATCGTGACAGCACTTTCAGGAACACCAATTTGGTTTATTTCATCATATATAATTTTTACTGTCATTAATTGCCCTGGAATGATATCAAAATTAGAATTATCTACTATGACTCTGGATAAAATCGATCTCGTAGAGGGATCTATTCTTGAGCTAATTGTTTGAATTTTACCTTTAAATGTTTTTTTAAATGCTGAACTTGTTATTTCTGCTTTCAATCCTGGTTTGAGTATATTTACATAATTCTCTGGGACTTTTATATCTATTACTATTTTTTTTAAATCATCCAAAGTTACTATTAAACTCTCTGAACCCAAAACTCCTTGGGCAATTTCTCTTTTACCCAATTTACCCGCAAAATCTGCAATAACCTCTTCACCACTTTTAAGTCTGAGGATTATTTCACCTTTTTTTACAAATCTATTATCAATATTTAATTTTCCAGCAACTTCATTAGTTTTTATTCTATACGTTTTTGAATTTTGCGCTAATGCTGTACCAAAAGTTTCTATACTTTTGTAAAACAAAGATCTCTCAACTTTTTCTACAATTACTCCTGGCGCAGGTCGTACACTAAATTTTTTTTTAAAGTGTAAACCAATAAAATGCCTTGCAGCAATGATTGCAAAAATTGCAATAAAGAAGATAATTAAAAATACTTTTAATTTTGATGATGCTTTCATTTTTATTCTAATCCGTACTCCGACCATGAGCCGTCATAGATAGTAGGTTTTTTACCACTTATGATAGAATTAGCTAGTCCTAAAATACATGCCGAAATTCCAGATCCGCATGTAAAAGCAATATCTTTATCTCTATCTATTTCTTTCTGATCAAAAATCTTTATTAAATCTTCTTTTTTTTTAAAGGTTCTATCTTCATTTAAAAGTAATTGAAAAGGTATATTTTTTGATCCTTCAATGTGACCGCTTTTTAATCCTTTTCGGGGTTCAGGAACCAAACCCAAATATCTTTCTTTGCTTCTAGCATCTATTAACTGAAATTTTTTATCTAATATGTTTTTTTTGACTTGAGTTTTATTTATTACCATGGATAAATTTTCATTAGTTTCATAATTAGTTTTGGAAATTTTAATTATTTCTTTTGACACAACTCTATTTTCCTTCAACCATTTTTTAAAATTCCCATCTAAAACAGAAACTAGATCAGCATTATGTCCAAAGTAAATAAAAGTATACCAAACTCTACATGAACTGAAGACGTCTGAATTATCATAAATAATTATATGGTCAGAATTATTTATTCCCAAATTGGAAACAATGTTTCCCCACTCTTTATTTGAAGGAAGCATATGGGGCAAAGAAGAATTTTGCTTTGAATTTTTATCGATATCAAAGAATATTGAGTTCTTTATATGATTTTCTTTAAACTCCTCTTCAGCATTTCTATCTGAGTTAGGCAAACACCAAGTAGCATCTAATATTTTCACTTTATTGATATTTTTTTCAAGCCATTCTGTAGTAACAAGCTGTTTCATTATCTATTTTTTTCTATGTACTTTTGATGATATTCTTCTGCCTTACAATAATTTTTGAGCCGAGAAATATTAGTTTGAATTTTTCCATTAAGTTCCTTATTAAAAATTTCCAAAATTTCTTTAGCCTCAGCTTTTTGAATGTCATCTTCATAAAATATTTCGCTCCGATATTGAGTTCCAACATCAGGGTATTGCATATCTTTTTGAGTAGGGTCGTGCATTTTAAAAAATAAATCTAAAATTTTTTTAAAAGAAATTAATTTTTCATCAAAGGTAAGTCTTACAACTTCAGCATGACCAGTGTCACCTCTACATACTTCTTCATATGTAACTTTATCGGATAATCCACCGGCATAGCCGACTTCTGTTTCAATTATACCTGGCTTATTTTTGAAGTTTTCCTCAGGTTTCCAAAAACAGCCAAGAGCAAGTGTACATTTCTTCATAAAGTAATTATATAGAGTTGTGAGGATATTAAATTGTTAGCACGAAATCAATTAGGCGTATTGTACGGAGTAGCATCTGTGGCATGTTTTGCCATGATGGATGCTTGTGTTAAATGGTTAGACCAATTTCCTGTAGGTGAAGTATTATTTGCAAGATTTTTTTTCGGTTTGATACCAATTTTAATGCTTGTACCTAAGAATGAATTTAAAACTTTTTATAAAACTACAAGACCTAAATTACATGCTTTCAGAGCTATAACAGGGACCTTAGCAATTATTGCACTTTTTATTGCTCTCAGAGAAATACCTTTGGCAGATGTTGTAAGTTTGACTTTTGGAGGCCCAATTTTCGTTACCTTAGGTTCAATATTTTTTTTATCTGAAAAAGTGGGTATTAGAAGATGGTCTGCAGTTTTAATTGGGTTTATCGGGATGTTAATGATTGTCAAACCTGCTTATGATGAATTAAATATTTATTACTTGTTTCCAATAATTTTTTGTATTTTCTTCGCTTGTGTAGCTTTAAGTATAAGAAGTTTATCATCTACCGAACCTAATTATAGAATTGCCTTATACTTTTCTTTATTAAGCATGATAGTTGGTCTAGCAACACTTCCTTTTGGCTGGATCATGCCATCAAAATTTGAACTCTTTCTTTTAATTTTTACAGGTATAATTGGTTCAGTAGCTAATATTTTACTTACAGTATCACTAAGAATAGCCGAGGCATCACTAGTTACGCCAACAAAATATTTAAATTTAGTATTTGCAATACTGTTAGGATATTTCATTTGGGGCGAAATACCAAAAGTACTGACTCTTTTGGGTGCTGGTTTAATCATTGTAAGTTCTGCAATTATTTTCATGAGAGAATCTCAACTTAAAAAACAAGTTGTTAGTCCTAGGCCGTGAGCAAGTATCCAAGCTACTGGTCAAAAGCAATAAAAACTTTATCTAAAAGAGATAAAGTTTTAAAAAGACTAATCCTTAAATACAATGATAAATTTTTGACTACTAGAAAAGATATCTTTTACTCTTTATGTAAAAGTATTGTCGGTCAGCAGATAAGTGTATCAGCTGCTAACTCAGTATTTAAAAAATTTCAAAAGAAAACTAAAGAGATTAATCCCTTAAAAGTGTCAAAATTATCAATATCTCAACTTAAATCCTGTGGTCTAAGTAGACAAAAAGCTTTAGGAATAAAAGAATTGTCAATTAAATTTGTAAAGAAACAATTTGATCCAAAATTAATCAAAAAAATGAATGATGAGGAAGCCATTCAATACTTATCATCATTGAGACAAATAGGTAGATGGAGCGCAGAAATGATTTTACTATTCACTTACAATCGATCTAATATTTGGCCTTTGCAAGATATTGGCTTATTAAGAGCAATATCAAACAATTATAATAAAAAATACTTTCCTCCAAAAAGTTTCTTAAATAAACTTTATAAAAAATTTACACCTTATTGTTCAGTTGCTACGTGGTATCTTTGGCGCAGTATTGACGATGAACCAATCCAATATTAAGCCCCTTCAATCGTTTGATGTTGACGTTCTGCGTAGCCTTCAAGAACAGAGTGTGCATCTTGATATTCTTTTGAATTGTAAAAGTTATTAGCTTCATCGTAGGATGGAAACTCAATTACAACTGTTCTTGGAGATTTATCACCCTCATTGGATGTAGATCTTCCTCCTCTAATTAAAAATTTTCCCTTATATTTTTCAACTGCTGCTCTAGCTTTGACCGCGTATTCTTTTAACTTTTCTTCATTACTTATACTTTTATAAACACAAACTACGTATCCTTTCATTTACAACTCCTTTAAAATAATTTAGCTTTCTTCATGGCAGATAAACTTATCATTGACTGGAAAGAGTACAATCAAATCGTGGAAAAACTTGCGATACAAATCCACACAAGTAGCTTCAAGCCTAATTTACTTATTGGTATTATGCGGGGTGGAGCTCCGATCATAGATGTGTTAAGCAGAGTTTTTAAATTAAAGTGTGCATATTTGGCAGTTGAATCTTATTCTGGTGAAGGCATCGAAGACAATCAAGGTGATTTAGTTTTTTCAAGGGAAATGAGTTCAACAGTTCAAGAAATGAGCGGCAATATTCTATTATGTGATGATTTGTCTGATACTGGAGTTACATTAAATAAAAGTATTGATTGGTTAAAAAAATATCCACCCCTCAAAGGTAATATAAAAGAAATTAAAACTGCTGTACTTTGGAAAAAAAAAGACTCAACTTTCGAACCTGATTTTTGTGCTCAAAGATTAGATAGTAATCCATGGATTGTTCAACCATTCGAGCATTATGAGGAAATAAGAGTTCAAGATTTAATTAAGAAACATCAGAAGTATTAAGGGCCAGAATTAACTGGCCCAAAAATTTTAAACTAGAGCGAAGTAAGCTACGCTAGCAATAGCAATTACATAAACTGCTCCAGAAACTTTACTTCCTTGACCAGTTAACAATTTAATTAAAGCGTAACTTAAAAAGCCTAGAGCTAAACCTGCAGAAATTGAATAAGTCAAAGGCATAGCCAAAGTAGCAATCACAGCAGGAAGATATTCGCTTATATCTTTCCAATTTAAGTCTTTTAAGTTTTTCATGAACATAGTTGCAATAACAACTAATGCTGCTCCATCTATAGGAGCTGGTATGCTTGTTGCAAGTGGAGAGATAAATAGACACAACAAAAATAAAACTCCACAACCAACCGCAACGAGTCCTGATTTACCGCCAACAGAAACCCCGCCGGCACTCTCAATATAGGACGTGACGTTAGACGTACCAGTTAGTCCACCTACTACCGTCCCAACTGAGTCAGCCATCAAAGCTCTATCAACATCTTTGATGTTTCCTTTTTTATCTATTCTACCTGTCTCTTTTGAAATAGCAGTTAAAGTAGAATTCGTATCTAGAACGTCTACGAAGAATAAAGTGAAAACAACTGTTGCACCACTTGCCGTCATTATTGCTGAAAAATCAAATTCTAAAAAGTATCCCATTTCAGGAATTGATCCAAACACACCATTAAATTTTGCAAGACCAGTTACCCAGGCGATTGTAGAAAATAATAGAATACCAATAATTATTGACGCTCTACTAATCCAACCTAGGTTTAATTTTTGCAAAACAACAATAAAGATTAATGCAGCACATGCTAGTATTGTCATTGGAGAAGTTAAGTCTCCAAGTTGAACAAGAGTAACGGGCGCGTCAGCAATTACCTTCATAATGGATATTCCTATTACAAAAAGAAAAGCCCCTATTCCCGCGGCGATACCATTCTTAAGTGACATTGGCACAGCATTAACTAAATATTTTCGTATTGGACTTACTGATAGTGCCACAAACAATATTCCAGAAACTAAAATTGCTCCTAAAGCTTGTTGAGGTGTAAAACCAAGTTGAGCACATACATAGAATGCTACAGTACTATTAAGTCCCATTCCGCTGGCGAGCGCAATTGGTTGGTTTGCCCAGAATCCCATTACGAAACATGCTACCGCTGCTGAAACGATTGTTGCAACGAAAACAAAATTGAAATCAAAAAATCCTTTTTCCGGACCCGCAAATTCTCCCGATAAAATTAGTGGGTTTAGGAATATGACATAGGCTACTAACAAAAAAGTTGTAAGAGATGCATTCAACTCTGTACGCATATTTGTTTTAAGTTCTTTAAATTTAAAAAATTTTTCCATATATTCTCCTTTTAAAGTTTTTTAACGGATAATTGTTAAGAAATCTTATTTAAATTTCTCAGAACTGGCATGATTCAACTATAAGTAAATATATCTGTTTATAACTTTACGTTATAAAATAAGGTTAAGAATGAAAAAATTTTTTAAAGTAATTTTATTCACATTATTGATTGGTTCATTGGCGGGGTGTCAGACAGTTTCAAAAAAAATTGATGATACTACAGCTAAAGAGGAAAAAGAATTGAGTAAATGGTTAAATAAACCTGAAGAAGATCTTAAAAGCTTTTATGGTCAACCTGATAAAGTTGAGTTTTTAAAGACTAGAAATAGGAATTACGTCTATATTACTGAGAAATATAAGATTAAGTGTGAACGTAAATTTGAGGTAAATCCAAGGAATATTGTGGTTGGTTTTAGTAGTAAAAACTGCTTTTAATTACCTGCGGAGTAAATACTCCGCAAGTAAGGTAAACTTATTTAATTTCAATAAGTCTTTTTTTCTTAATTTCAGGGATAATTTTTTCACAAGAAATAGTCAGCAAACCATCTTTAAGCTCAGCACCATTCACTTTTACATCATCTGCAATTGTAAATGATCTAGCAAAAGATCTTTGCGATATTCCTCGATGAATAACTTCATCTCCTTCTTTTTCTTCAGTTCTTTTAACGTCTTTTGTTTTTACAGTTAAAAGATTATCTTCATATTCAACTTCAACATCATCTTTGTTAAAGCCAGCAACTGCTACTTCAATAGCATACTTATCTTTGCCTGCTTTTCGGATGTTGTATGGCGGGTAATTGCTTTGCACTACACTGCCATTCCCTAACATAGACTCGAACTGATCAAAGATTGAATCGTAGCCCACGCTAAAAGGTCTAAGTGAATTAAAGATCGATAGATCCTTACTTGTCATATATCCTCCTTTTGTTAGCAAGGTTAATGTCAGTCCCATTCGGCAACCGACAGTATAGATATGGGAATTATTTTTATTTTTTCAAGATTGCTATTTTAAAATTTTTGCAGATTTTAAAATAAAAGAATATTCTTCAGCTAACTCTTTGATCGCATTGTCGCGTCCAGACATTCCACCGTGACCTGCTGCTTCCATTTTACATTTTAATAATTGATTATTATTATCAGTTTTTAAATCTCTTAACTTTGCAATATATTTAACTGGTTCAGAATAAAGGACTCGATTATCAAACAAAGATGTAGTTATAAGCATCGGCGGATAATCTTTTTTCTCAAGATTATTATAAGGAGAGTAAGACAGAATATATTCAAAGTACTCTTTACTTTTAATTGGATTTCCCCACATCTCCCATTCACCTGGAGTTAAAGGTAATTTTTCATTTAGCATCGTAGTCATTACATCTACAAAAGGTACTAAAAGTAACATAGAAAAAAATAATTCTGGAGCAATGTTAGCTACACCTGAACCCGTGAGTCCTCCTGCTGAACCTCCATAAAAACAAATTCCACCTTTATGAGTATATCTTTGTTCTATTAAATGGTTTGCACATGCTACATAATCTAAAAAAGTATTTTTCTTTAATTTCTTTTTACCTTCCGTATGCCAAATGTCTCCCAAGTCTCCTCCGCCTCGAATGTGAGCTATTGCAAAAGTAATACCCCTGTCGATTAAACAAAACCTAGAAGCACTGAAAGACGGAGAGATGCTATGTTTGTAAGCTCCATAAGCATAAAGAAGAACTTTTGAATTTCCGTCTTGCTTTGAGTCTTTTAATCTTACTAAACTAATTGGAACCATACGACCATCATGTGACCGAGCTTTAATTCTTTCAACCACATATTTACTAGGATCATGTCCAGATGGAATTTCTGTTTCTTTGACTAATTTTTTTTCTTTAGTGACGATATCATACTCGTAAACTCTTCCTGGAGTTGCCATACTTTCCCATCCAACTCTTATCATTGTAGTGTTTGTATCTCTTTGCATTAATGAAACACCTGGAACACCAATTACCTCATCTGAAATTTTAATTTCTTCTTCTTTGTTAGTCTTAATATTTCTTACAAAAAGTTTTGGGATAGCATCAGATTTTTCTGATCTAAGGATATAATCGTCTAAAAATTCAAACCCACCAATAACAGTTTCTTTTTTAGCGGGGATAAAAACTTCTAATTTATCTATCTGATTAGTCTTACATCTAAGCACCTTATAGTCCCTAGCTTCTTCATTAGTGTGAACATAAAAATAACCTTGCCAAGAGTCTATTGAATAACGAATATCATTTTTTCTCTTTTGAAAAAGAGTGGGTTTAATTTCTTTAGCATCTGTGGGAAAAAAATATTCTTCAGTTGTGATGTGGTCGGAAGTTCCAATAATGAAATATTTTTCATCAGAAGTAATACCGATTCCCACAGTAAAAGTTGGGTCCTTTTCCTCAAATATAAGCTGATCTTGATCGGTCGAGGTTCCATTAACATGTTTAAATATCTGTCTTGGTCTATGATATTGATCTAATTTTGAATAAAAGAAACTTTTATTATCCAAGGCCCAAGTCACACTGCCACTTGTATTTTCAATTACATCTTTTTCATTTTTTCCAGTTCTGAGATCCCTCAAATAAATTGTATAATATTCTGATCCTTTTAAATCGAGAGAGTAAGCAATAAAATTATCACAATAAGAAGTGCTTACAGTGCCGACTCCAAAATACTCTGAACCAGACTTCTTCTTTTCCAAATCACCATCAAAATAAACTTCCTCAGATTTAGAGCCATCAATCAGTTGCCTCATTCTTTTACCGTAATTACCCTTAGCTTCTGTTTTTGACCAATAATAATATTTTTTATCTTTATATTTTAATCCAGTGTCGTCTAATTTAATTTTTCCTTTGATTTCGTTAAATAAATTTTTCTGTAATTCTTTAACGTCTGTGAAATAGTCTTCAGTTATTTTGTTGTTAGCTTCTATGTAATCCTTGACTTGAGTATTTAACTTTTTTGGATCCTTTAAAACTTCAAGGATATTTGGCTGATCAACCCATGAATAATCATCTTCTAGTGGAATTCCGTGATAATTTTTCGTACTCTTTATTTTTTTAAGTTTTGGTATATTCATACTGAGAAATTATATGAATTTGTTTTTAATAGGAATTATCATCTTTGTCATCGTTTATTTATTTTTAAATTGGTTTGCGAGAACTAGTTCAAAGAAAATAGCAACTACTATAAAAAAAATCGCAGTTTACATATCTCTGATACTAGCTGTTCTATTTACAATCGGCGGTAAATTTATTTTTAGTCTACCAATGTGGCTGATCTTGCTCTCAGGACTTAAGATTAAAGGTGGATTTTCTTTGCTTCAATTTTATAACCTTTTTCGGTTGATACAGTTCATGAAAAATAATGCAGGAAGATTTTCTCAAGGGCAGTTTGGTCAAACTCCAGGGTCATCAAATCTAACATCAGAAGAGGCTTATAAATTACTGGGTCTTAAAAAAGGAGCAAGCAAAGAAGAAGTGTTGAAAGCTGCCAATCAATTACAAAAAAAAATCCATCCTGACATGAACCGTACTGTGGATAGTTCAAGATTGAGTCAGTTAGTTAATGAAGCTAAAGAAAAAATAATAAAAACTGATTTTAGTTAGATAAAAGCTCAATACATTTATTATAAACTTTATTAAAAGAGACTGTACCTTTTGTATCGTGAGTTGTTGTTTCTTCAGTCTCACCGTCTGGAATTATTACATTAATATTTTTTGAATATTTTCCATACGCAAGAACTGGACTATCCATAAATAAAGCTACAGTTTTTAAATTAAGAGCAGCGCTAATATGCATAAAACCGGTATCATTTCCACAATACAAATTACAATTTGCTATTATAGGCATCATCTCATTTATCTTTAAATTATTTAAAGAAATACAATTAGATCCTATATGAGAGTTTAATATTTCATCTATCAATTGCTGATCATTTTTCCCAGCTGCTAAATAAAATTTAGAAGGGTGCTTTTCATTTATTTTTTCAATTAATTTTATAAAATTTTTAATTTCCCAACGCTTTGTCGGTCCAGATGCACTAATACCTAACACAATATTTTTGTGAGTTTGAGATATATCTTTTCTAGTTTTTAAAATTTTGTCCTCACTGATTATAAGTTTTGGTTGCGTTGATACAATTTTGTTAAGTTCATTCTCGGTAAAAATTTTTGCAGTATTGACTACATGCTGTCCCTTTTTTTTAAATAAAGGATATTGAGCTATTTTTTTTATACCTGCAAATTTACAAATTAAAAAATATCTTAGAGAGCTATTAAAGATGAATACTTTATCAAATTTTTTCTCTTTGATGTCTCTTACTAATTTAAAAAATCCACTTAGACCATCATGACTGCCCGAACTATCAGTTAATCGCTCTAATGTTATCACCTCATCAATATGAGGATCATCCAGAAACAGATCTTTTGCTCTTGTATTTTCTTTAGCTAGTATTGAAACTGGTTTTCCGTATTTTTTTGAAATTTCATGTATGTAATTAATGTGAATTATACAGTCTCCAAGACCTACTTTATTTATGAGAATCAGAACTTTCATTTTTAAAATTTATATTATATTTTATTTCAATAAATTGGGACAATAAGATGTTGAAACGTGGGGTGTACGCAGCTGGGATGAGTGTTTTAAATAAAGACTTAACGTTGAACGTTGAGGCTACCATTTCTCACGCAGAAAATTTAATCAAAAATGGTCTTCACGGCTGTTTCTTTTTTGGAAGTACAGGGATGTCTCAGCTTATTTCAAAAAATGAAAAAATGGAGCTGATTTCCAAAATTTCCACTCACAAACTTAGAAAACAGTTTTTTTTGGGAACTGGCTGTAACAGTCTTAACGAAAATATTGAATTAATAAAATATGCAAGTGAGTTTGGCTTCAATACCACTTTGTTAATGCAAAGTGCTTACTATTCTGGAAATTCCGATGAGGGAGTCTTTGAATTTTATAAAAGAATAATTTTAGCATGTCCAAAAATAAAAATTGTAATCTATAACTTTGAGAAATTATCTGGTTACTTGTTTTCAGTTGAGTCAATAACAAAATTAGTTGAGTCATTTCCTAAAAATATAATTGGAGTAAAAGATTCCTCTTATAATTTATATGAAAAATTAAAAATTAAAAATTTTTTGATCTTTCCAGGATCAGAGGCAAAGCTGGTTAAAGGATTAGAACTTGGATGTTCGGGATGTATTTCTGCAGTAACTAATGTGACCCACTCTCTAGCCAGAAAAGTGTTTGATGATTTCGAAAATAAAACACCACAGTCTAAAAACGATCAATTAATTGGTGTAAGACAGTCATTTGATCAAGCTGGTAACTTGATATCAGCTTTGCATACTTATCATTCGATTAAAGACGAAAATTATAAGAATATATTACCTCCACTTACTTTATTAAGTGAGGAAAAACAGAAAGAACTTATTGAAAAATTAAATAAACTTAAATTTAATAACGAAAAAAACTTAGCGGCTTAAATTATGATATTAGCAAGAGTCTTGTCAAAAATTTATAAAGAGGACGGTATAATTTTACAAGATGAAAAAAATATTAAGTATGTTATTGGTAAGCCAAACTCTGAAAGACCTGTAACGGTTAAACTATTAAACAAAAAACTAAAATATTTATTATTGGTAGAGCCGGAATATTATTTTCCTGAAGCTTACATGAATGAGGAAATAATAATAGAAAATGCAACACTGCATGAATTTTTGATGGTTTTTGTAAAAAATCTTGGGCGAGGTGAAATTACTTTCTATAGTGACTTGGTAAAAAAATTTTTTGGTGTTTGGAGATATATTTCAAATTTTAATACAAAATCAAAATCAAAAAAGCAGATATCAAGCCATTATGATTTAGGGGGCAAGAAAGGAATAAAATTATATAAAAATATGCTTTGTAGTAATATGCAATATTCTTGCGCGATTTGGAAAGACGACACAAAAACATTAGAAGAAGCTCAAATAAATAAACTAAATCATATTATAAAAAAACTAAAAATTAAAAAAAGAGATAAAATTCTAGATATCGGTTGTGGTTTTGGAACTGCTGCCGCATATATAGCAAAACAAACTGGATGTGAAGTAACTGGTATAACGTTGAGTAAAAACCAACTAGATTATGCCGTGCAAAATGCAAAGGAATTAAATTTAGATAATCAAATTAGTTTTGAGCTTAAAGATTATAGAGATATGGGTGGTAAATTCGATAAACTTTACTCAATTGGCATGTTCGAGCACACAAGTCTGAAGTACTATAATACCTTCTTTAAAAAAACTTACGACTTATTAAAAGATAATGGAACTTTTTTACTTCACACAATTGGTGTCGTTGGACCGCCTTCAGCACCATCTCGATGGATAGGTACTCGTATTTTTCCAGGTGGAAGATGTCCATCTTATAGTCAAATCATCAAACCAATTGAAAAATCAGGTTTCATTGTGAATGATTGTGAGTCTTTAATCAAACATTACGATTTAACTTTGGAAGCATGGAGAGAAAGATTCTTAGCTAAAAGGACTGAAATAAAAGATTTGTTTGATGAAAAGTTCTGTAAAATGTGGGAGTTTTACTTAAGTTCCACAAGTGCTGCTTTTAGATATCGAGATCTACTTGTTTTTCAAATCCAACTTGTTAAGAACTTTTCAACTGCTTCTAGAACTCGAGATTACATTTATAACTAAAAACTGTTATTAAATAAGATAACAGTATGAAAAGGAAAAAAAAGAAACTTAAGAAAAATAAGTCAATTAAATCCAAAAGACTTAAAACCAGAAAATCTACAAAAAAAAGAAAAAAAGTTTTCAAAAGAAAAACAAAAATAAAAAGATCATTCAAAAAAAGAAGAAAGAAAATTAAGACTCGAAAAAAGAAAGTTATTCCTTTCAGCACGAGGCGAAAAAAAACTCAAAAAACAAGAGCAGTAGTTTCAGGAATTCTTAGCTTAAATGACAAAATTAAATCAATGCTAAGGTTTAATTTAAATCTAGATAAATCTCTTCAAAATTTTTTTCAAGGTATTTCTAACCGAGTTTCAAATATTAAAAAAATCATTCAAGAAGAAAGAGTGAAGCAAAAACAGAAAAAAATAAAAGAAATGGAGAGAGAAAAAATAGAGGCAAAGAAACGCTTCATGCAGCAAGAGGAAATAGCATTAAAAGCCAAAGCGCTTGAGCTTAAAGAGGAAAAAGAACTAAGTCGCCAATTATCAATCGATCTAAAAAGATTTTTGCGCGAGGATCAAGCTGAACTCAGACGAGAACGTGCAGAGAAACAAAGGAAGTTTTTAGAACAAATACAGCTTGAAAAGAAAATAGAAAGCTTTGTGCGTCGAGAAGAAAAGGAAGTTCAAGCACTCTCAAAATATGTCTTAAATCAACAAAGAGAGTCTTACGAAGAAGTCAAATTACGAATAGATAAAATTAAAGAGAAGTATAAAGCTTTAAGACAACAAAAAGTTGAGGAAGCAATTAGAGAACGATTAACTCAATTTGGTGTTGAAGTAAAAGACAGTGATACTAAAGAAATATTATTAGAGAAGGAAAGAGTTTATAATGAAGAGCGAGAAAAGGTAGAGTATGCGCTTGAATCTTTCTACAGGGCTTCCCACTCACTTTGTTTTATGATTTCAAAAAGATATTTAAGTAAACATCTTCCTATAATGAGGTGTATAGATAAAAGAATAGAGGAGTCAGCTATATATATTAAATGGGATGATACCCCCGAAGATGAGTGGCTCATTTGTATTTATCTAAAAGATGACTCTCCGACTGAAGGGATAGTTATTGAGGACAAGACCGATCCAGAAAAAAATATTTCAAAAGAATTTAATAGAGACCAAATCTTTGATGCCAGTGATTTTATGGTAGACTCTCTTACTGCTTTACTTGAGAGAGAAAGAAATAAAAGAAAAGCTAGTTAGTTAATTCTTTAAGATTTTTTACCTCGCCTATCTTAAAAATCACTGCATCGTCTTTTTTATAACCATATTTTTCAGCGTTTTCTTTTAATAATTTTGGTGGATCAAGAACTTTTTCTAAAGAAAGAACGAAAGTTAAAAAATGTGATCCTATTACTTTTTTTGCCTTTAAACTTTTTCCCATCTCTAATGCCTGACTAGGTGTAGTGTGCATATAAGTCTCATTAAAACCTAATTTTTTAAAATCGTAAGCTGCTATTCCGAGAATTGCAAAAGAGATGCCACCTATTTTATTTCCAACCTCATCAAATATTTTTTTGATATAACCGCTATCTCCACCCAGCCAAGCTTTATTATTATCCCATTCTAAAAGATAAGAGGACCATAAGGTTTTGTTTCTATCGGTTAGGCCCACCTTACTCCAGTGATAACTGGTCTTAGCTGTAAACTTTAAATCTCCTATAGTTTTAGACTCATCCCAATCTAATTCATGTATTTTTTTGTAACCTAAAGATTTATAAAAACTTTTTGATCTTAATGGAGCAAAAACCTCAATATCTTTTTTATTCTTAATATTTTTTAAAGTGAAATAGTCTCTATGGTCATAATGATGATGGGAAATAATTAATACATCTATTTTAGGTAATTCATCTACTTGTAATGGAATTGGTGTGAAGCGATTGCTTCCAAATATACTCATAGGACCGATAGTGTCTCCGAGAACAGGATCAAACAAAACGTTTTTTCCTTTTAGATTTCTAAATAACCAACCATTGTGACCAAGCCACTGAATTGATGGTGTTTTGCCCATTTTTTTTATGTTTTCTAGAATTTCATCTTTTGAAAGAAGAAACTCATTAGGAACAAAAGTATCAATTTCTTTTTTTAATTTTGTCCATTTAAAATAGGGCCACTTTCTTTTCCCCCATTGTGGAACATCGGCTGGAAGATTTCTAAACTCTTTGAACTTTCCATTTTCATAAACATGGTGGTAAGGTTTTTCCATAGCATTTAAACTAATACTTAATGAAAATAATGTACACAGAATAAGGGGTATTCGCATACCCCTTATTTAGCACAGAGAATTAAATTTGAAAGGAAATTAACTATCTGGACAATTTGACTTATTAATTTTCTGATTAAATGAGGGCAAAGCATCTTTACTTACAAACCATATCAGGCTGGACTCACTTAAATTGTTTGCGTCTGGTTTGCTACATTTTTTTCCAAGCTTGATCGTAGCGATTTGACTTCCCCCAGAGCAAGCGGTCAGAAATAATAATAGAGTTACAGTTGATAATATTTTCATGATTTAAAATTAATCAGAGAGTCTGTACTTTGCTTGGCATAATTTGGACCAAAAAAAGAAATTGAAACTTTATTGAATAAGATAAACTTTAGCCTTATGATTGAAATTATGTCCAAAAGCCACATTTATAAATTGAAAGTTTTTGTTGAAGACGTCGATTTTGGTCGAGTATTTTATTCTAGATATCTTCAGTTTATCGAGAGAGCTAGAACGGAGCTAATACACGAAAAATTTGGTCTTACTTTAACTCAACTAATGAACGAGCACGATATAATGTTTGTCGTAAGAAGCTGTAATATCAAATATCTAAAACCTGCAGTTTTTGAGGATAATTTGACTGTTGATACAACCGTTTTAAAAAAAACTAACGTTAGACTAAATTTGCTTCAAGAGGTTAAAAGAGGCGCAGAAATTCTTGTCAGTGCGGAAGTGGAACTAGCAGTTGTAGATCGAAGTGGGACAATAAAAAAACTTTCTAAGGATTTATTTGCAAAAATTTAAATTTGGCCAAGAAACGCCTAATATCTGCCTAAATTTTCGTTATAAACTATATACAACTCAAGTTTGCAAATTCAGCAATACTCATAGAGTTTAAAATAAACTAAGAAGGAATCATGAGAATTAAACAACTAAAAAAAAACAAGTTAAAGACAAACATTAATAAGAAATTCAAAAAAATCTCTCTTTTCGAACTTCAAAATAGTCCAAAATTTCTAAATTTTAGAGTTCGAGCATAATCTTTCCTCCTAAATAAATCAGTGGCTTAATTCAATTAGGCCATTGTTTTTATATTAATAATTGTTAAATTAATTCGTGAAGTTCAATAAACAAAACAATAAAGTTGCAGTCGTTATGGGGTCGCAATCAGACTTCAAAGTGATGAAAGAGGCTGTAAAAATTTTAAAAGAATTTAAGATTAAACACGAAGTTTCAATAGTAAGTGCACATAGAACTCCAAAAAGAATGTATGATTTTGCTACTTCAGCGGAAAAAAATGGTTTTGCAGTAATTATAGCAGGAGCCGGGATGGCCGCGCACCTTCCAGGTATGATTGCGA
>CACHCL010000001.1 GCA_902578315.1 uncultured Pelagibacteraceae bacterium | reverse complement strand
GTGATCAGGAAAACTTATATTTTTTTGAATATTTAAACCGTTATCAAGTAAAAGTTTAAAAAAATTTTCTGGACTTCCTATTCCAGCAAAAGCTAATACTTTTTTATTTTTAAAATTATTTGAAAAAACTGGATTATATTTGGAGTAAAAAATATTAAGATATTTATTTATTTTTAAGATTTTTTTTTCAAAATCTTTATTTTTTTCCCCATTTATCAAAATTATTTCTGCATATTTTAGAGCATTTAGGTTCTCTCTTAATGGCCCTGATGGCATAACAAAACCATTTCCGATTAGTTGATTTTGGTTAAAACATAAAATGCTTATATTCTTTTGAATTCTATAATCCTGAAATCCATCGTCTAATATAACCGTGTCAAAGCCTTCTTTCGAAGCTATCCGTATTGCTTCTTCTCTAGTTTTACCCAAAATTAAGTCAGAAAAGTTACTTTTTATCAAATTTTGTTCATCTTCGTAATTTTCATAATATTTTCTTACAATAGCTGGTCTTTTTTTATTTTTGGCTAATTCTTCAGCTAAAAAGATGGAGGCCGGAGTTTTACCTGTCCCGCCAACATAGATGTTTCCAACACAAATTATGGGGATATTAAAAGACTGCGGGTTTATTAATTTTTTTCTTAAAATATTAATAATACTAACAACTAAACTAATTGGTAATAGTAAAACTGCTGTTAAATTAAAAGTCGACCAAAATTTTGGTTTATATATTTTCATTAGCTAAAAAATTATTGATATCCCTCATGGTAAGATTAAAAATCCTATTACTTAATTCATTAATTATTGGCAAAAAATTATTTTGTTTTTTTTTAGTTTCTTTTAAATCTAAATAAAGATTATCAGCTAGATCATCAAAATTTATTATTTTTTTTGAAATTTTATTTTTCTGTAGAAAATCATAAATTTCCTCGAAGTTATATACATATGGACCGTGATATATTTTACATCCACAAAAAACAGCTTCAATCGGATTTTGTCCGCCAACATCCTCTAATTTTTTTATTGTAGATTTTCCAATAAATACACTTTTTGCATATCTAAAATATTTAGGTAAAGCTCCAAAATAGTTTATTATAAAAATTTCTTTTTCATCTGTAATCTTATCGTTTTTATCTATTATACTTGTATTTAGCCCCATCGACTCACTTACAGTTTTAATATCTTTAACTCTATTTAAATGTCTTGGAGCAATTATAGTTATCAATTTTTTAAACTTTTCTTTAAGCTTAATATGAGTTTTAAGACATAAGACTTCTTCTGTGTTATGAGTACTAGATGCAAGCCAAAATCTGCTTTGAGATAGCGACAAATCATTAGGATATTCACTTTTTAAAATTGAATTATTAATGAACTTTATATTTCCATGAAAGAAAATATTTTTTGCATTAAATTTTTGCAAATAATCTTTCGTTTCATTATTTGAAGTTAAACATAAATCAAAACAACTAAAAATTTTTTTAGCTGTTTCAGGAGCAATAGACCATCTTGCAAAAGTTTTTTTTGTTATCCGAGCATTTAATATTGCTATAGGTATTCTAATTTGTTTAGTTAAAGTGATTAAATTTGGCCAAATTTCTGAGTCAATAAAAAAAATAGCATCAGGTTTCCAAGATAATAAAAATTTTTTCATTACAAAGGAAACATCTATTGGAAAATATCTATGTTGCACATTTCTATATTTTTTAATTTCTTCTGAAATTAAATTACCTGAACTCAAAGTAACAGTAGTTATTAATATGCTTAAGTTATTTTTATTATTAAGCTCGTTGACAATTGGCAAAATACTTTTAACCTCTCCAACACTTGCAGCATGAAACCATATAAGCTTTTTGTTTTTTTCTTTTTGAACATCGAAAAATGAGGGAAAAATTTTCTCCTTGTATCTCTTGTTGTGCTCCTTTTTTAATATTTTTCTAAAATATATTATTAAAACTAATATTGGATAGAAAAAGATAGTTAAATATCTGTAAGCTAGTAACATTAATTATTTAAGTTGTTTTTCGTACAATGATTTATATTCTAAACAATTAGAAATAAGTGAGTTGTGATCTCCTGCGTCTACTATTTCTCCATTCTTTAAAACAAATATTTTATCTGCATTATGAATTGTTGATAGTCTATGAGCTATAACGATTGTGGTTTTATCTTTTGTTAAGTTAAGAATAGCCTTCTGAACTATCTCTTCTGAGTCAGCGTCCAATGAAGATGTAGCTTCATCTAATAAAATTATTGTAGATTTTTTTAAAATAGCCCTAGCTATTGAAATTCTTTGCTTTTGTCCCCCTGATAACCTAACACCATTTTCTCCTACCAAAGTCTCAAATTTATTCGGTAACTTATCAATAAAATCGAAAGCAGCAGCGTTTTCACATGCTTTTATAATTTCATTTTCATTTGCATTTGGATTTGCATAAGAAATGTTTTTTTTAATAGAATCGTCGAATAAAATTACATCTTGGCTAACCAATGAAATATTCTTCCTTAAAGACACCAAGTTTACCTCATTAATTTTAGTACCATCGATGCTTATAGATCCGCTTTGAGGGTTATAAAAACGTGGAAGTAGATTAATTATTGTGCTTTTACCTGCACCACTATGACCAACCAGTGCAGTCATTTTTCCACCTTGAATATTTAGGTTGAGATTTTTGAGAGCTTTATTATTTGTTGTATCGTATTTAAAATTTACTTTTTCAAATAAAATATCGCAATTTTTAATTTTTAAATTTGGCTTATCAGGGTCATTTTTTATATCTATTTGTTTATCAATAATATTTGATATTCTTTTAAAAGCAGCGCCACCTTGATAAGCTGTCATATTTATTGTAGCTAAAGACCTTATAGGTTGATAAGCTAACATCATTGCTGCTAAAAATGAAAAAAAGTTGTTAACCTCAAGTTCACCAGAAGCAATTAATTTTCCTGAAAAAAAAATAAAACCTGCAATCATTACCCCAGTAAGGGTTTCCATTATTGGCGTTGCTCTAATCATTACACTATTATATTTGATGTTCTTTTCTACTAAATCACCAATTATTTTTGATGCTTTTTCTTTCTCATCATTTTCTCTTTGATATATTCTTATCATTTTTGACGCTTTAAAAATTTCAGAAAGAAATGTAGCTAATCTACCTGACAGCTCACCAGCTTGAGTAACTACTTTACCTATTCTTTTGCCCAAACTTTTTGCAAATCCACCAGCTAGTGGAATCATTAAAACTGCAAACAATGCTAATTTCCAATTTTGGTAAAACATTAAAGAAATAAGAGCTAATGCAGTAAAACTGTCTTTCATTAAGTTTAAAACTCCAACGCCAACGAGTTGTTGAATTTGATGAGAATCAAACATTACGTTTGAAACATATTTTCCAGAATGCCTACTATCCAAAGTTTGAATATCACTAAATAAAATATTTTCAGATATTTTTTTTTGAATTTCACCACTAATTTCTTGCGAAACTCTTATTGTTATGATTCTTGCAAAATATAAAGTTAAACCTTTTGTTGTAAAAGCAATAATAATCGCTAAAGGAATTAACCATGCTAAAGTTCTATCTTGCTCTACAAATATTTTTTTTACAGCAGGATCTAATAACCATGCGATGCTTGATGTGCTAGCTGCGACGAGTAAAGATAAGAATAATGCTAAAAAAATTTTATTAAGATGTTTTTTTATATATTCAATATATAATCTTTTAAGAATAATTATTAGTTCATTGAATTTCATAATTAAAAACTCTTGCTTAAAATTGATAAAAACAAAAATAAACCTGAAAAATTATTAATTTTAAATGCCTTAAGGCAATTTTTTGGATTTTTTAGATCAAATATAATTAATTGTATAGCCAGGCTAATCACGAATATAAGAAAGAGGGAGGAAAATAAATTTATTCCAAAATCTTTTAAAAAAAGAAATGTTATTAATATTATCATTAAAGAATAACTTGTACTCACAAATAATTTTATATTTTTTTTAAATTTAATTGACGTTGATTTAACTCCAATAATTTCATCATCTTTTATGTCTTGAGCTCCATAAATGGTGTCATAGCCCAATGTCCAAAATATGGCTGATAAATAAAGCAACAATATATTTAACGAAATATCGTTGTGTATAGCGGTCCAAGCCATTACTATTCCCCAATTAAAGGTCAATCCTAAAAATAACTGCGGCCAATAAGTTATTCTTTTCATAAAAGGATATGAGAAAGCAAAAATCATAGAGGCCATCCCTAAAGATATTGTTAAAAAATTAAATTGTATCAAAATTAAAAATGCTAATAAACAAAGTATCAAAGAGTAAATTAGAGATTTTTTTATAGATATTTTTCCCGAAGGTATTGGTCTATTCTTAGTTCTTTCTACCTGATTATCTAAATTCCTATCTACTATGTCATTTACAATGCACCCAGCACTTCTCATTAAAACAGAACCTAAAAAAAACAAAACTAAGTAAAAAATAAAAATATTTGGATTTTGATTGTAACTGAAACTATATGCTAAACTCCAAGAACAAGGCCAAAATAAAAGCATATAACCTATAGGTTTATTAAGTCTGGTCAACTCAATGAATATTTTAAGATGTTGCATTAAATATATCTTGTAAATATCAAACACTAACTCCATAATCAATTTGATTCGATGGATATAGATTACACAGTAGCAGCTTTAATGTTCCCCGCAATTCCTTTAATGATGACGATGTATAGTAATCGTTTTCATACTTTAAGCGCTTTAATTAGACAACTACATGATAAATTTACTTTTGAAAAAAAAGTTCCACCAGAGTTAGAAAAACAACTTCATGTTTTAAATAAAAGAACTAATTATCTTAAATATGTAATGGGGTTTTCATCTTTTGGATTTCTTTTTAACATGCTTACTGTATTACTTTTATATTTAGACTTAACATTTTATGCAAGGCTAAGTTTTGCGTTTTGTTGTGTGTGCATGATAATTTCAATTTTCTTATTTTTACAAGAAGTGAGAATGTCTAATGAAGCATTGAAATATCACCTAAGCGATATGGACTCTATGAAAAAAGATCTATAGATTAACCTTCTAAATTTTTTTTTTTAAAAAGTGAAATTCCTTTGTTAATCTTATGTCTATATGACTCCTCAAAAGAGCTCAATTGCCATCCTTGCATCCGTGATTTTATTTTATTAAGATTTTCTAATTTCCATTCATCACTTATATTTTCATCTTTCCACTTTTTTTTCTCTTCGTTAGTTCTTGCACATCCGTAGCAGCAGCCAGTTACAGGATCAGTTTTACAAATACTTATACAAGGAGATATTATTTTATTTGACATTAAGGAATTAAAATTGCTGGACCAATTAATCTTCTTGCCTCTAGATCTGTGTGTGCATCTTTAGCATCTGCAAGATTATATTTTTTTGCAATCCTGATTTTTATTTTTCCAAATTTAACTTTTTCAAAAATTTGATCAGCTCCGCTCTGAAGTTCCTTTCTATTACTAAAATATTGTCCAATAGAAGGCCTTGTCAAGTATAGTCCTTTAGGCTGAATTTCTTTTGGAACATTAACAGGATCTAAAGGTCCAGAAGCATTTCCGAAACTTATCATCATACCTCTTGTTGAAAGGCATTCTATTGATCCATGAAATGTTTTTTTCCCAACTCCGTCAAAAACTGCAGACACTCCTTTATTACCAGTGATCTTCATAACCTCTTTAGCAAAATTATTTTTTGTATAATTAATAACGTGAGAGTAACCATTTTCTTCAGCTACTTTGATTTTATTATCAGAGCCGACTGTTCCAATTACTTTTGCTCCAATACTGTTAGCCCATTGAGCAAAAATTTGACCAACTCCTCCAGCCGCTGCATGGAAAAGAACTATTTCACCTGCTTTAAGTTTATAAGTTTTGGTAAGTAAATAATTAGTAGTTAAACCTTTTGTCATTAAGGTTGCAGCCAACTCATGTGAAATACCATCAGGAATTTTAACAGCTATTTTAGCTGGGATAATTCTTTGTTGTGCATAAGCACCTAAAGGAATGGAGGCATATGCAATATTATCACCTTTATTAAATTCAGAAACATTTGAACCTACTTCATCAATTTTTCCAGCAGCTTCCAAGCCAATACCACTTGGCAACTTGATAGGGTACAAACCAGATCTGTGATAAGTATCGATATAATTTAAACCAACTGCATGATTCGTAACTTTAATCTCATCTGCACCTGGAGAACCAACATTTACATCCTGAAGTTCTAACACCTCAGGACCTCCATTTGTTTTCAGTACAATAGATTTTGACATTTTAATTTATGGAAACGTACTTTAACTTTTAATATTTAGCAAATGTTCCGTTGTTATAGTCTTGAATAGCCTCGAGTATCTCTGCTTTTGTATTCATCACAAATGGTCCACCTCTTGCAATAGGTTCGCCAATTGGCTTACCAGCTATGAATAAAAACTCAGATTTTTTGCTTGCTTTAATTTTTAATTTAGTCCCTCGCTCTAATAATATTAAGTTTGAGTCAGCTGTTTTATTGTGGGCTTTTTTTCCTATATTTAATTCTCCTTTTAATAGGTATACAAAAGAGTTATGTCCTGATGGTACATCACAGTTAAATTCTTTTTTTTTATTTAAAATTATATGAAAATAAATGGGATCAACGTTATGATTTTTCTCTGGTCCTTCAGCTTTTTCGTATTTGCCTGCGATTACTTTTACAATTTTCTCACTATCTTCGTGTTGTCCAAGCTCATTTCCTTTTATATAGAGGTATTCAGGTTTGTTCTTTTTCATTTTAGCCGGCATGTTTATCCAAAGTTGAAAGCCTAATAACTTACCTTCTTTCATAGCAGGCATTTCGGAGTGAATAATTCCTCTTCCAGTTTTCATCCATTGCACATCTCCAGATGCCATAATACCTTTAGCTCCAGTGCTATCTTGATGTTCAAACTCTCCGTTTAACATATAAGTTACTGTTTCTATTCCTCTGTGTGGATGAGGTGGAAAACCAGCCACATAATCATCTTTATTTTCAGAACCAAATTCATCAAGCATTAAGAATGGATCGATATAATCTGCTTCTGGAGTTCCTATGCTTCTTTTTAATTTTACTCCTGCACCATCTGAGGCATTTAAGGCTTTAATAATTTTTTTTACTTCAACTTGAGACATAGAAAGATTTATAATGAAAGTTTAAACAATATCAAGTAGCTGCGTTAAATTGCTGATCTCATTTTTTGGTTGAAAATCGAGGATATCAAATACTGAGCTATGTCTATTAACCCAAATAGAATTATATCCAAAGTTCCCACCTCCTGAAACATCCCATGTATTCGCGCTTAAAAAAGTAATTTCATCAGATTTAATTTTATATTTTTTAATTGGTATTTCATAAACTCTTGGGTCAGGTTTATAAATTTTCACTTCTTCAATAGAAAAAAGATCATCAAATAAATTATTTAACTTATTACTTTCAACTAGTTCATTTAGAAGATCAAGTGTCCCGTTAGAAAGTATAGCAAGTTTGAAGTTTTTCTTTTTTAAATCTTCCAAGACCCCTTTTACTTCTGGATAAGGAGATAAAATTTTGTAAAGACTAAGCAACTCATTTTTCATATTTTTATCAATATTGAATACTTTCATTGATTTATCCAAACTATCCTCAGTAATATCCCAAAAATTTTTATGTCTTTTCATTAAACTTCTAAGCCAAGTGTATTCAAGCTGAGTGGTTCTCCAAAAATTTGCAAATGTTTCCCACTTAGCTCCAATTTTATCTTTACATCTTTTAGCAGCAGAATTTACATCGAACAATGTACCGTAAGCGTCAAACACTACTGCCTTTGTTTTCATCATTTATTAAATATTATGTGAACCATCACATAATGGTTGATCATTTGTTTGTTTGCATGTACAGAAAAAAACTTTTTTAGATTGATCAGCTAAATATTTAAAAGGCACAAACTCAGTTCCTTTATGTGAACCATCACAAAAAGGTTGCTTAGAACTAATTCCACAAGTACACCAAAAATAAGATTTTCCCTCTAATACATCAATGCCTATCGGGGAATCTCCAGCTCTATTTCCTTTTTTCATTAAAGCTCCTTTATATCTTCAAAATTTGTTTATATTATAGATATTAATGAATATTAGATTATATCATCCAGACAGTATACTAGAAAATAATACAAGTTTGTTAAGTAAAGAGCACACTCATTATATTGTTAATGTCATGCGACTTAAAAGAGGCTCAAACTTAAATTTTTTTAATAAAAACGGAGAATGGAAAAGCGAAATAATTTTTTTAGACAAAGATAGAGTTGAAGTTAGATTTTTAGAAAAAATTAAAGAAGCTAATAAATTATCTAAAACCGAGCTAGCTATTTGCTTAGTTAAAAAAATTCCAATGGATAATATTTTACAAAAAGCTACAGAGCTTGGTATAAGTAAAATTATTCCAATAATTTCAGAAAGAACAGAAGTTAAAGAATTAAATCTTGATAGAGCAAAAAAAATAGTTATTGAAGCAACCGAACAATCTAATCAACTTGTGCCTCCAAATATCAGTGGTGTTATCAAATTAAAAGATTTTTTATTAACTTTTGATGAAAACTCAAAAATTTTATTTGCTGACGTCAATTCAAAAGAAAACTTAAAAACCGAAGATCTTAAAAATGTCAAATCTTTTTGTATTTTGATTGGTCCTGAGGGTGATTTTTCTCCAGTGGAGCGTGAGTTAATCTTACAAAATAGAGCGGTGAAACCTTTTACTTTATCTAGAAACATTCTAAGGTCTGATACCGCTGCAATAAGCGCGATTTCACTAGTAAATTTTATCAATAACTTTCATTAATTGTCGCATTAATTGAAATTGTGAAATCATCTAAAAACTGTATAAAAACTCATGATTAAAAAAATTGCTTATACACTTTTCTTAACCTGGCCAACAGCGCTTTTAGCTAATGAGCCAAAGGATTGGCAACTAGGTTTCCAAAAATCAGCATCAAAGAGTATGGATGATATTGTCTGGTTTCACGATTACATGCTTGTACCAATAATTACAGCTATCACTGCATTTGTTTTATTTTTACTTTTGTATGTTTGTGTTAGATACAGAGCTTCTAAGAATCAAGTTCCATCTACTACAAGTCATAACACATTAATTGAGGTTATTTGGACATTAGTTCCTTGTTTAATTTTGATCGTTATGGCAGTTCCTTCATTTAAAGTTTTATATTCACAAGATGAAATTCCCAAAGCAGACGTTACTATCAAAGCTATAGGATATCAGTGGTATTGGGGTTATGAGTACCCAGATGAAAATATAATCTTCGACTCTTATATGATTGATGAAAAAGATTTGAAAGAAAATCAACCTAGATTATTAGCGGTTGACAATGCGGTTTACGTTCCAGTCAACAAAGTTGTAAAGGTTATGATAACCGCAAATGATGTTTTACATGCATGGGCACTACCATCTTTCGGGGTTAAAAGAGATGCAATTCCTGGAAGAATAAATGAAACATGGTTTAAAGCTGATCGAACTGGAACTTTTTATGGCCAGTGTTCTGAGCTATGTGGAATAAAACATGCTTTCATGCCTATCACAGTAAACGTTGTGTCTGAGGATGAGTATAATAAATGGTTAGAAGAAGCTAAAGTTAAATTTGCCAAAGAAGAAATTAATAATAATATTAAAGTAGCAAAAAAAATTAAGGAGATACAGTAATGTCAGCAACAACTGCAGATCACGAGCATCACCACAATCCAACGGGTTGGAAGAGATGGGCTTACTCAACTAATCATAAAGACATTGGAACAATGTATCTTATTTTTGCAATTATTGCCGGCATAATTGGATCCGCATTTTCAGTTTTAATGAGAATGGAATTAATGCACCCAGGAGATGGAATTCTTGGAGGCGATTATCATTTATATAACGTTTTAGTAACTGGTCACGGTCTGATCATGATTTTCTTTATGGTAATGCCAGCGATGATCGGTGGTTTTGGTAATTGGTTTGTTCCAATTATGATAGGTGCGCCAGATATGGCATTTCCAAGGATGAATAATATTTCTTTTTGGTTATTACCAGTCGCTTTAATTTTATTACTAGTATCGATTTTTGTTGATGGCCCTCCAGGTGCGCAGGGAGTAGGGGGAGGTTGGACAATTTATCCACCTCTATCTTCAAAAACTGGTCAGCCAGGACCTGCGATGGATTTAGCGATTTTAAGCTTACATGTGGCAGGAGCTTCTTCAATTTTAGGAGCAATTAATTTTATCACAACAATTTTAAATATGAGAACTCCTGGTATGACTTTACACAAAATGCCATTATTTTCATGGTCAATTTTAGTAACAGCATTTTTACTTTTATTGTCTCTACCTGTTTTAGCAGGAGCTATAACCATGCTTTTGACAGATAGAAATTTTGGAACCGCTTTCTTTGAAGCACAAACAGGCGGAGATCCAGTTCTATTCCAACATTTGTTTTGGTTTTTTGGTCACCCAGAAGTATACATTTTAATTTTGCCAGGATTTGGAATGATAAGCCATATTGTTTCAACTTTTTCAAGGAAGCCTGTGTTTGGCTATCTCGGAATGGCCTATGCGATGGTGGCTATCGGAGTTGTTGGTTTCGTTGTTTGGGCTCACCATATGTATACGGTTGGATTAGACACAGATACAAAAGCTTATTTCTTAGCTGCAACAATGATTATTGCAGTGCCAACTGGAATTAAGATTTTTTCTTGGATAGCAACAATGTGGGGTGGCTCAATAAGCTTTCAGACCCCTATGCTATGGGCTATTGGTTTTATTTTTCTATTCACTTTAGGAGGTGTAACTGGAGTAGTTCTTGCAAACGCAGGTGTTGATACCGCGCTACATGACACTTATTATGTTGTAGCGCATTTCCATTACGTTTTATCGATGGGCGCTGTGTATGCAATTTTCGCAGGATTTTATTATTGGTTTAGCAAAATGACAGGTTATGAATATTCAGAATTTTTGGGAAAACTACATTTTTGGTTAACATTCATAGGAGTCAACTTAATATTTTTCCCTCAACATTTCTTAGGATTAGCAGGAATGCCAAGAAGATATGCAGATTATCCAGACGCATTTGCTGGTTGGAATTATATTTCTTCAATTGGTTCGTATATATCTATAATCGGCCTAGCGGTATTTTTATTAAATTTATTGTACGCTTTTATGAAAAAGAAAAAAGCAGAACCAAATCCATGGGGAGAAGGAGCAACAACTCTAGAATGGACAGTGTCATCACCGCCACCATTCCATACTTTTGAAGAGCTACCTAAAGTAAAGTAATTGAGCCAGATAAGTATAAAAACTAGAAACTCTAAACTTGGTTTAGCCTTAGACTTAAATTCATTTTTTAATTTAATGAAACCAAGAGTAATGTCTTTGGTCTTATTTACCTGTATGGTTGGTTTATTAATAGCTCCAAATAATGTAGATTTTACTTCCGCTTGTATTTCTCTCCTAGCGGTAGCTATAGGCTCCGGAGCTGCTGGAACACTTAATATGTGGTATGAGTCTGATCTAGATGCTTTAATGAGCAGAACTTGTTTAAGACCCATTCCAACTGGAAAAGTTAAAAAAGATCAAGCTTTATATTTTGGCATAATTTTATCAACTTTGTCGGTAAGCATCATTTACTTCTCAGCGAACTTAATTTCTGCAATTTTATTAGCATCAACAATTGCTTTTTATTTTTTCGTTTATACAATTTGGTTAAAAAGGAAAACTCCACAAAATATTGTTATAGGTGGCGCTGCTGGAGCATTACCTCCTGTTATTGGATGGACGATAGCGACCGGAAATATTTCTCTAGAGCCGCTCATATTATTTTCAATTATCTTCTTATGGACACCATCACATTTTTGGGCACTAAGTTTATATAAATCAGGAGATTATAAAAGAGCGAAAATTCCGATGCTTCCTATAATTTCTGGAGCGAAGACAACAAAGATAAATATTCTTGTCTATTCTTTAATTATGTCACCGGCAGTTCTTGCTCCGTACTTTTATAACTTTGCAAGTACATTTTATTTAATTGTATCATCAATAATGACTTCGTATTATATCTATTTATGTTTTAAACTTTATAGTTCTAAAATAGCTAAGGTTTCGAATAAAATTGCAAGAAAAATATTTATTTATTCAATTTTTTACTTATTTTTTATTTTTTTAATTTTATTAATTGATAATCTTCTAAAATAACATGATGGATAAAAAGAAAAAAAATTTGATTACTGCTTTAATATTAATCTTGTTTATGATTTTTTTATTTGTGCTTACTTTTTATAATATCGGGATTTACAATAGAGAAATATAATGAATATTAGTAAAAAAAACTTAACACCTATAGCTTTGGTATCAATATTTTTACTAATGCTTGGATTGTCTTTTGCAGCAGTTCCTTTATATGATTTATTTTGCAGAGTTACAGGATTCGGCGGAACTACTCAAAATGCTACTAACAAAGAAATTCCAAAAATTATAGTAAATCAAGACTATAAAATGAGATTTGATACAAATATAAACAACACTTTAGATTGGAAATTTTATCCTGAAATGAATACTTTAGATTTAAAACCAGGTGAAGTCCACACAGTTAAATTCAACGTTGAAAATCCTGGTAATGAAATTTCCTCAGGTTCAGCAACTTTTAATGTTTCTCCATCACCATTTGGCATTTATCTAAACAAAATAGGTTGTTTTTGTTTTGAAAAACAGACCTTACAACCAGGTGAAAAAAAAGAGTTCGTATTAACATTTTTCTTGGATCCTAAAGTTGTTGATGATAATAAAACTAAAAATATGTCTGATGTAACTTTGTCTTTTACTTTTTTTTCATCAGGCTATTATGAAAAGAGTAAAACATAATGTCAGCAGGAAAACCTAAACACGATTACCATTTAGTTGATCCAAGTCCTTGGCCGATCTATGTATCATTCGCAACTTTAGTCTTAGCTTTTGGAGCAGTTTATTACTTTCACTCAAAAGCCCTTTGGTTATTATTAATTGGTTTTGCTTTAGTGGTTTACGGGGCTTTTATGTGGTGGAGAGATGTTATAGAAGAAGCAGAACATCAAGGTCATCACACTCCTGTAGTTCAGATTGGACATAGATACGGTATGACATTATTTATTGCTTCTGAGGTAATGTTTTTTGTTGCATGGTTCTGGGCTTTCTTTAACGCAAGTTTATTTCCACCGGACTCAATAGGTGGTATATGGCCACCAGCAGATATTAAAACTTTTGATCCTTGGGATATACCATTAATCAACACTCTAATTTTATTGTTATCAGGAACTACCGTAACTTGGGCGCATCATGCAATGTTGGAAAATGACAGAAAAGGATTAGTAAATGGTTTGATTGCAACAGTATTTTTAGGATTTATATTTTCTTGTTTTCAAGCTTATGAGTATCATCACGCAACATTTACTTTAGATGGTGGAATTTATGGTTCAACATTTTATATGTCGACTGGTTTTCATGGCTTTCATGTAATTGTTGGAACAGTTTTTCTTGCAGTTTGTTTGTTTCGATCAATGAGAGGCCACTCCACACCTCAACACCATTTTGGATTTGAAGCAGCGGCCTGGTACTGGCATTTTGTTGACGTAGTTTGGTTATTCTTATTTGCTGCGATCTATATTTGGGGAAGTTAATCTCAAATTGAAAAGAGCATTTTTATTTCAACTATTCGTTATTTTATTTGTAACAATATTTTGTGCTTTAGGAACTTGGCAACTTTATAGATTACAATGGAAGCTTGAGCTTATAAGCGAAATAACTTTTGGATTAGACTCTAAACCAATAGAATATTCAAATTCAATTAAGAAAAATTACCAGAGAGTAAGCGCTAAAGGAAAATTTAATTTTGATAAGCAAATTTATCTTTATAGCTTGAATGATAGCGGAAAACCTGGATACGATGTTGTAACTCCTTTTAGAACAGATAAAAATCAAAATATTTTAATTAACAGAGGTTGGATTCAAAAAGAATTTAAAAACAATCCAAGAATAAACATTAATGCAGAAACTGACAAAGAGATAATTGGCCTTTTAAGGGAAATATATAAACCAAGTATATTTAAACCAGACAATGACATTGAAAATAATATTTGGTTTTCATTAAATTTAGAAGATTTAAAAGAAGCAACAGGAGAGCAATTTAATAAATTTGTAATTTTTTTAGAAGATAGTCAGGCAGAGTTACCTACACCTAAAAAGATTAGTATAGATGTGCCAAATAATCACCTTAAATATGCTATAACTTGGTATGCAATATCAATTTCAATAATTTTTTATTATTTATATTTTAGAAGAAAAAAATGAATTATTTTAGCACTAGGAACAAATCTTTAAAATTTAGTTTTAAAGATATTTTCTTGAGGGGTCTCGCACCAGGTGGTGGACTGTTTTTACCTAATGAAATAAAGAAGTATAACCAAGAAGAACTTAATTATTTAAGTAATTTAAGTTATAATGATCTTGCAACAGAAATTATTTTTAATTTTTGTTCAGATGATATTGAAAAAAAGGAACTTAACTCACTAATACAAAAATCTTATAGTAGTTTTATTGAAAAAGAAGTCGTAAATATAAAAAAAATTGGAAATATAAATCTTCTCGAACTTTACCACGGACCCACTTTAGCCTTTAAAGATATAGCAATGCAGGTAATTGGAAATATGTATGATCACTTAGAAATAGCCAAAGATAAAATTGTAAATGTAGTAGTTGCTACATCAGGAGATACGGGTTCAGCAGCTATAGCAGCATTAAGCAATAGAAAAAATATAAATCTTTTTGTTCTGCATCCGCATAATAAAATTTCTAATATCCAAAGAAAAATAATGACAACAATTGGAGGAGCCAATATTTATAATATTGCTATTGAGGGTTCATTTGATGATTGTCAAAAAATTGTAAAAGAGCTTTTTAATGAAAATAGTTTTAGATCAAAAATAAATATGTCAGGCGTAAATTCTATCAATTGGGCGAGAATTGTTTGTCAAATTGTTTATTATTTTTATTCTTTCTTTAAATTAAAAAAAAACAATATTAGCTTTTCAGTACCAACTGGTAATTTTGGAGATATTTATGCTGGATATGTTGCAAAAAAAATGGGTTTACCAATTAACAAACTTATAGTTGCTACAAATAAAAATGATATTTTACAAAGAGTTATTAATACAGGTGAATATAAACCTGATACAGTGAAAGCGACTATTACGCCAAGTATGGATATTCAAGTTGCAAGTAATTTTGAGAGGCTGCTTTATTACATATTAGATGAAAACGATAGTAAGGTAGTGTCATTAATGAGCGATCTGTCATCAAAAAATTTATTTAATTTAGAACGAGGAGAAATCGATAGAATAAAAAAAGATTTTGAAGCAGTAAAAGTTACAGATGAAGAAACAGTATCTATAATCGATGAAATATTTAAAGAGCATAAATTTATAATTGATCCTCATACTGCTACTGGAGTAGGTGCAGCAAAAAGTTTTAAAAATTTGGGAGAAATAGTTGTTCTTGGTACAGCCCATCCTTTCAAATTCAGTGATACTATAAAAAAAACCATAGGAAAAAATTTAGACTCACCTGAACATCTAAAATTGAATATGGATAAAAAGGAAACATTTGATATTGTTGGTAATACAAATTCAGAAGTTAAAAATTATATTTTGGGCAAAATACAATGAGAATAAAAATAGGAGAAAAACTACCTAACTCGGAATTATTTTATCTTGACCAAAATAATGATGTCAAAAAAATTAATGTTTCAGATCTTTGCAAAGGTAAGACTATTATTATAGGTATGCCTGGAGCTTTTACTAAAACTTGTTCGACCCTTCATCTGCCTGGGTATATAAAAAATTATGAATTAGCTACTAAAAAAGGAATTACAAAAATTATATGTATCGCTGTGAATGATCCAAATGTTATGAAGGCTTGGGGCGAAAATCAAAATGCTGGAAGTAAAATATTCATGGCTGGCGATCCATTTCTTAAATTTACAAAAGCTATAGGAGCAGAAGTAGATAAATCCGAAAAAGGATTAGGAATTAGATCTAATCGTTACACTATGTTGGTTGAAAATGGTGAAGTTAAAAAAGTAGAGGAAGAAAAAGAAACAGCTACTTGTGAATTATCTTCAGCTGAAAGCTTTTTAAAATCTATTTAGTTTTCAAAACTGCCAATTCATCAACAAGATTATTATATTTGTTGCCAGCGTGCGCCTTAACCCATTTCCAAGTAACTTTATGCTTTAGACAAGCATTATTCAATTTAATCCAAAGATCTTTATTTTTGACAGGTTTCTTATTTGAATTTTTCCAATTATTAACTTTCCACTTTTTAATCCAATCGGTTATTCCATCTTTCACATATTTCGAGTCAGTAAAAATTGTTATCTCTGATTTCTTTTTTATTTTTTTTAATGCCATAATTGGAGCTATTAATTCCATCCTATTATTAGTTGTATTACTTTCACTTCCAGAAATACTTGATTGATTAGAATCATCTAATATGATTGCTGCCCAACCTCCTTTTCCAGGATTTCCAGAGCAAGCACCATCAGTATAAATTTTAAATTTCATTAAAAAAAATAATCCTCATGATTTTTTGCATTCTTGTGAAATTCTAATCTTTTTAAATATTCCATTGGATCTTTAATTTTAACTATTGCTCCTTCTACTTTATTTAATGCATCGAATACTCGAGTTAGCAAGAATCTTAAAGCAGCGCCTTGAGATAAAACTTTAATATTATTTAATTCTTCGTGAGACAATTTTTTCACAGATGTATATCCATCTATAAAATTCTTTGCTTTAGTAACATTAAAACTTAAATTACTTTTTAGGCCATCAAAACATAAAGCGTTAAAGCAAATAGCGATTTCAAAAGCAAAAAAATCTTCACATGAAAAATAAAAGTCAATCACACCACTAAATTTATCCTGAATAAAAAAAATATTGTCTTGAAATAAATCTGCATGAATTATTCCTCTTGGCAGATCTTTTGGCCAATTTTTTTCAACATCATTAAGATTTTCCTCAATTAATCTTGGTAGATCTTTATGTATATTTTCACACTTATCTTTGACTGAATTAAATAATTTTCTCCATGAATTTACAGATAGGTCATTTTGTCTTTTTAATTTAAAATTCTTTGTTAGTTCATGCATTTTAGCTATTTCAGATCCAATTGATTTACAATTGGCTGGAGATAAATTTTGTTTTGCCTTTCCCTCAAGAAATGAAACGATCATTAATTTTTTACCCCCAAAATTTGTAATAGTTTCATTATTATTATTAGAAATAGGAGCAGGGCATTTAAAGCTAGCTTTATTTAAAGATGACATTAGATCAGAAAAAAAAGGAAGATCAGCAGATTTAACTCTTTTTTCGTAAATAGTTAATATAAATTTTTTTTTATTAACCGATAAAAAGTAGTTTGTGTTTTCAATACCTTCCTCAATTTCTTTGAATGCATCCAACTTACCCAAATTATAATTAGATAAAATTTCCTCAATCTTTTTTTGGTTTAACTTTGTATAGACAGCCATTAATTAAGTTCTTTCGGCAATTTAAATACAACCTTTTCTTCCGCAACTATTACTTCTTCAATAGAAACATTTCTATCTTTTCTTAAATTGTCCAACAGAGTTTGAACAAGCTTTTCTGGTGCAGATGCCCCAGAAGATATTCCAATGGTTTCAGAATTTTCTATTTCATTCAAAGGAATTTCTTTTTCAGAATGCATTAAATGAGAATTATTACAACCCGCTTTTTTTGCAACTTCAACTAATCTGACAGAATTAGAAGAGTTACGACTACCTACTACAAAAAACATATCACACTTAGGAGCTATCTCTTTTACTGCGGACTGCCTGTTAGTAGTTGCGTAACATATATCCTCTTTAATAGGACCTTTAATTTTTGGAAACTTATTTTTAAGAGCTTCAATTATTTCAGCTGTATCATCTACGGACAGAGTTGTTTGAGTAATATATGCAAGAGGTTTTTTAAAATTTTTTTCTTTTAGTAGATCAACATCATTTTTTGTCTCGATTAGTCTAATTGATCCTTTTGGAAGCTGGCCCATCGTGCCAATAACTTCAGGGTGATTTTTATGTCCGATTAATAGTATATCAAAACCATTTTTATTTAATTGTTCTGACTCTCTGTGAACTTTTGAAACTAATGGACAAGTTGCATCTACAAAGGATAAATTTTTTAACTTAGCCTCTTCCGGGACTGATTTTGGCACTCCATGAGCCGAGAAAATTACAGGTCTACTAGCGTCATCTACGCCAGATAATTCATCAATGAAAATCGCTCCTTTTTCTTTTAATTCTTCAACAACCTGCTTGTTGTGTACTATTTCATGACGAACATATACCGGAGCTCCAAACTTGCTGATAGATTTTTCAACTATTTCAATTGCTCTTTTAACTCCGGCGCAAAATCCTCTTGGTGACGCTAAATAAATTTTAAGTTCTTTTTTCATTTTTTTCTAAAAGATATTCTAACAATATATGCGGAAAAGTAAGTGACGCCAAACCAATAAATATTACCTTATAAATAGCCTCATCAAGCTTATAAAAATTATTTAAAAAATATATTGCAAATAAAAATATTACTGCAGTTACAAAAGTTAAGGGTATAGCTTTAATCATAAATTTTTTAAGTCCTGGCTTGAAAGATTTATCTAACTCAAAAATTAGAGTAATCGAATGCCTAATTGAGTGAAGAAAACAAAAATAAAGAGTGAAAGCTAAAATAGGTGATAAAAAAAGATTTAATATGATTAAGGAAAAGAAGTCCATGATCATAATACCTTTTAGATTTGTGTTTTCTTTTTTTGAAATATACATAGACGATAAAAAACCCAGACACAACATTCCAATTAAAAATCCATCACTAAAAAGTCCTGCGTTAAAAACTTTAAAATTTAGAATCCTAAATATTTCATTAGTTTCTTCTCTATTAAATAATAATGGAGCCATAATAACTGTTGATCCTTTTAAGAAGAATAAAAACTCAGATAAGAAAAATTTTTTTCTAAAAAGAAATACTGTATCTTCTTTTCCAAAATGATAGGCGGCCACAATCAAAAATAGTAATAAAATTGTATTAGGAAATATCAGCCAAAATATTATTATCAATGATGAAATTAATACATAGCCAAGATAAAAGGACATATTTTGTTTGTATCCAAATGATTTTAAAAGCTTTTTTCCTTTGATATTATCTAACGCACCGTGAGAAATTCCCAAAATTAAAATTAAAAACAAGCAAAATATAACTGGTTCAAAATTGAACATTAGATAAAGAGGACTTATCAAAATACAAAAATTAAAAAATATAATTGAGTGCTTAAAGTTAACTTTTTCCATTAATTAAATAATGCTTTTAAAAAAATTAATTTTGGCATTTTACTAATAATATTTATGTCTTCAATAATATTACTTTTATTTGATAAAAATTTTATAATCGTATTTGAAGAAGTTTTAAACATGTTAAAAAAAATTTCAGGCATCTTTTCGGGATGTTTTTCTAATACTCTTAGAAATACTTTATCTAAAAATCGATATTTTTTTCCTATATAGAATATTTTTGCTTTATCAATATTGTCAACATTTTTTACAATATGACGACTATGTTCTTGAATGTTCAAAAAAGTGTAACCTGTACTTAATCGAGTCATCCCTCCAGCTGATCCAATATTAATTATTCTATTATTGTTGCTTAATGACGGAGAAAAGAGGGGTATAGCTCCCTTTTCAGTAAAATTTATTTTATAGTTTTTTATACCTAGATTATTTTTAATATAATTTTCTAACTGCAGGTCATAATCTCTGAGGCTTTGATCCTCTAAATCTGATAACCAAGTAGTTTCAATCAAAGCTTTATTTTTACTGAATGGCAATGTGTAGAAAAAATGCACGTCTTTTCTCTGATCACAATTAAAATCCATTAAGTTAATTATTTCCTCATCAAAAATATTTTTAGGTGTCTCTATCTCGATACCTTGAAAGTGTTGCCATAACTCAGATTTATCAAGTTCTTTTTCAAAAATACTATTAAAAATTATTGAATTTTCTGAATTGACTTCGTTTAGATTTCTGAAAAAACTAATATTCGAATTTTTAGAAAGTTTAGAATTTATCTTTTTATAAAATTTTCCACTATCGATACTTTGGTAAGGAAACTTTTTATTTGTTAATTCATTAGAGTTTTCAGTAGTATTAATTGTAAAATTATTCCAACTTTTAATTACACAATCTTCAAAATTATGATCAAACACTTTCCAGAATGACCAAGTTCTGTCTCTCTTATACTCTTCACGGGTTTCAATTATTGCTAAAGTTTTTTCCTTTAACTTACTATTTATTTCAAGCTCATAGGCTAAAGATAAACCTGCGCACCCACCTCCAACAATAATATAATCAAATTCTTTCATTCAAATTAATCTCTTGTTCTAAAATATTATGATTTAATTGATTTTCGTAATTTAATTTTTTAGTGAATAATAACTTAATAAAGTCAATAATAGATAAAAAAGTCTGAATTATCTTTTCAAACACAGGAACATAGATTTTACCGGCTTTATTATAATTATCTATGTTATTTTGTTTGAGAATATAATCACCTATTTTTCTATAAACTCGTCTTGCGACAATAACTGAAAATCTAGATTTAACTGGTATACTACTAATAGATGTGAATGATTTTTCGTAAAATGCCTGAGACTCATTTATAATAGCTCGAATTGATGAAAAATCGTGTTCAATATACTGTCTATTACGCGCTTTATCCTCACAAACATCTCTAGCAATATTAGTTAGCTGCATGGCTATACCAAGATCAATCGCACCTTTTAGCGCCTCCTTATTTTTTACTTTCATTATTTTTGACATCATTAATCCAACTGTTCCGGCAACTCTATAAGAGTAAACAAGTAAATCTTTTTTTGAATTAATCATTACTTTTTCCTTTAAATCTGTTTCAACTCCATCAAACAAATCTTTTACTATTTGATAAGAAATACCTTCACTATCAATAAGTGACCACATATCTTCTATAATTTGATTGTCTAGATTTCTATTCTCAAAATCTTTTTTAAATTTTGAGAAAATTTCTTTCTTTACACTCAAATTATTATCATCATCAACTATATCGTCTAATGTTCTGCAGAAATTATATAAAGATGAACATTTGTCTAAAATATCACTCGAAAGAAAAAAACTTGCCCAATAAAAAGATTTAGCATGTTTCTTTAATAAATTGCTTTTCATTAAAATAAATTATCTAAAACTTTTGCTGATGAAAGAACCCCGGGCATACCAGCGCCTGGATGTGTACCAGCACCTACAAAGTACAAATTTTTATATATTTCAGATTGATTATGAAATCTAAAATAAGCCGACTGAGAAAATTTTGGTTGAATTGAAAATCCAGATCCATAAAGAGTTGCAAGATCAATTTCAAAGTAGTCAGGTGTTAAATAAAAATCACTTACCACATTTTCTTTAATACCAGGTAAAATAGTTTTATCCATTTTATCTAAAACTAAATCTTTAAATTTATCGCCTTCTGTAATCCAATTTACTTTAGATAAATTATTTGGAACTGGAACCAATACATAAAAAGCATCTTGGCCTTCTGGGGCCATATTAGGATCTGTTGCAGATGGACGATGTAAATAATAGCTTATATCGTCAGAAAGTATTTTCTTTTCAAAAATCTTATCAAGATGTTTTTCGTAAGCTTCTCCAAAATAAATTGTATGATGCGCAACATCATTATATTTTTTTTTAGATCCAAAATAATAAACAAATAAACCCATCGAATAATCCATTCTTCTCATTTTTTGTTTGAATAAAAAATCATAGTCCTCCTTAGATTTTATTAATTTGTTATAAACGTTTGGGGGATCAGAGTTACAAATTACATAGTCGCTATTAATTATTTTTGAATTATTAATTTTAACACCTTTAATCTTTTTGTTTTCTGTAAGTATTTCTGTAACTTCAGCGTTTTTTATAATCTTGATATTTTCCTCTTTCATCAGTTTTTCCAAAGCTTTAACAACACTTCCTGTTCCTCCCATTGAGTAGTGAATACCCCATTTTTTTTCTAAAAATAAAATCAATGTATATATTGAAGTAGTGCTGAAAGGATTGCCACCTACTAAAAGTGGGTGCATACTAAATACTCTTCTTAATTTTTCATTGGTAATGTAGTTTGAAACTAAACTATAAACAGACTTATAACTTTTTAATTTTAATAAAGATGGAATTTGTTTCATCATAAAGATTAAATTATTAAATGGTTTGTCAGATAAATCTGTAAAACCTTTATCAAAGATTTTTTCAGTAAACTTTACCAAATTTTTATATCCCTCAAAATCATTAGGGTTAAATTTTTTTACTTGCTGTTCCATAGATTTATCATCACCGTTGTAATCAAATGTATCGCCATTACTGAATACAAATCTGTACCATAAATCTAAAGGAACTATTTCTACGTAATCAGAAATATTTTTATTAAATAGTGAAAATAATTCTTCAAATAAATATGGTGCAGTTATTACTGTTGGACCACCATCATAAATAAACTGATCTTTTTTAAAAACTCTTGCTCGACCACCTAGATCAGGATGTTTTTCCACCAAAGTAACTTTATGGCCTTTAGCTTTTAATCTTAGCGCAGCAGCCAGTCCTCCAAAACCCGAACCAATAACAATTGTTTTTTTTGCCATAAGTTTATGGCCTATTCTAACTAGATTTCTTCTTAAGTGCTAATTTTGTTTCTTCGATGCTAGAGCTGTAAATTTTATCTAATTTGCTTTTATCTAGTGAGTTTTTTATCAATTTTTCCACCGACTCTATGGCAATTTTAACCGATGCATTTTTGATATCCTTTTCAGCCTGATTTTTAAGTTGTCTAATTCTCTCTTCAGCATTTTTTTTCCTATTTTCCATAAAACTGTGAAAATCTTTATTTACTCTAATAGCATTTTTTTCTGCCTCTTCGCTTGCTTTATTTATCATCTCTTTAACTTCATTTTTTGAATTACTAATTTTTTTCTCATGTTCGGTTAAAATATTCTTAGCATCTTCCTTCAATTTCTCAGCCTCATTGATTTGATTCTTAATGTTTAAAATATTTTGTTCAAGATTTTCCTTAATTTTTTGGGGAATTTTAAAATATACTAGTATTCCTACAAAAATGAAGAAAGAAACAGTTACCCAAAAAGTTGCGTCCATTGTCATAAATATTTATTTATATTTTTTTTTGAAATATCATCTACAGTCGCTTTGATGCTGCTTTCATTAAGTTTATCACCTAAGATATTTTCAATAATATTCGATACAATACTACCTGAAATAGTTTGAATAGAAGATATAGAATTTTTCTTTAGATCTAAAATTTCTTTTTGTGCTTTTAAAATTTCTTTTTCAATTTCTTTTTCCATTGCCACTTTTTTCGACTGAATATTTTTATCTAAAATATTTTTAGAGTCAAAATGTATCCTTGAAACTTCTTTTTTAGCGTTCTCTAAGATAGCATCATATTCTTTTGCCTTTGCTTCAGATTGTTCTTTAAATATATTTGCGTTATCCAGATCCTCTTTAATTTTATTTTCTCTATTATCTAAATTATCTTTAATTTTGGGCAAGTAAAATTTAGATATCGCAATATAAAGTATTGTAAAAACTAATATTAACCAAAATGCTTGAGATGCCCAATACGTTGGATCCAACTGAGGCATTCCAGCCTCAGCTGAATACAAATTAGTATTTATAGCTACAAGCGCTATCAATAAACCAAGAAAACTTTTCATATTAAATTTACTAAAATGCAAATAAAATAATTAAAGCTACTACAAGTCCAAACAATCCAGTTGCCTCTGCTAAAGCAAATCCTAATAACAAATTAGGGAATTGTTTTTGAGCTGCAGATGGATTTCTCATTGCTCCAGATAGGTAGTTACCGAAAATAATTCCAATACCTACGCCAGCTCCAGCTAATGCGATTGCAGCGAGACCTGCTCCAATCATTTTTGCCGCTTCTAACTCCATTTTTCCTCCTTTTATTTAATGGTGTAAATTTAATGCATCATTTAAATAGATACAGGTTAAAATTGCAAAAACATAAGCTTGTAGAAACGCTACTAGAATTTCCAAGCCAGTTAATGCTACTGAAAAACTAAGTGGTAACCAGCCACCCAATATTCCCAAACTTACTACAAAACCTCCAAAAACTTTTAACATTGTATGACCAGCCATCATATTTGCAAATAATCGAACAGATAAACTTACTGGTCTACTTAAATAAGAAATAATTTCTATAATAGTAATTAAAGGTAAAAGTACAGCTGGTACACCGCTAGGTACAAAAATACTTAAATATTTAAAACCGTGTTTTAAAAAACCAATTATAGTTACTGCTACAAATATAAATAAAGCCATTACTAGAGTTACAATTATGTGGCTTGTAACAGTAAAAGAGTATGGAAGCATACCTACCATATTACAAATTAATACAAACATGAAGAGACTAAATATAAATGGAAAGAAAGGCTTTGCTTTGGTACCTGCAGTATCACTTATCATTTTAGCTACAAAACTATAAAACATCTCGGTAATTAATTGAATTTTGTCTGGAATAATCTTTTTTTCTTTAGACCCTAAAAATAAAAACAGTAAAATTATTGAAGCGCTTATCACCATAAATAGACTTGCGTTCGTAAAAGATAAATCAATGCCAGCAATTTTTATTTCAGGTCCAATTCTGTGGACAGTGAATTGTTGCATCGGATTACTTGCCATATAAACCTCTTAGTCCTCTTTCTGCATTCTGTTAGCAGCTTTTATTACATTAAGCATGCCTGCGGCTGCTCCCAAAAAAAAGAAAATTATTATTAACCAAGGTTTAGTATCAAACCAGCTATCTAAAATAAACCCAATTATTGTCCCAACAGCTACTGCAGCCACCAATTCAGTGCCTAATTTAAAAGCTATACCCATAAATGAACCTCTTTTTTCACCGTCATTATCTAATTGTTTTTTTATTTTTGATTTTGCAATTTTTAAGCGAGTTTTGAAATCTTCTGGCATAGTTACTATGGTTGATTAAGCTACCAATTCCTCGGCTCTTTGCAAGTCAACAGAAACAAGTTGGCTTACTCCTTGTTCAGCCATTGTAACACCGTAAAGTCTATCCATACGTGACATTGTCAAAGCATGATGGGTAATTATTATAAATTTCGTATTAGTAATTTTAGTAAGATCATCTAATAACCCACAAAATCTAGTTACATTTGCATCATCAAGTGGAGCATCAACCTCATCTAAAACGCAAATTGGTGATGGATTTACCAAAAATACAGCAAAAACTAATGATAGGGCAGTTAAGGCTTGTTCACCACCTGACAATAAAGTAATTGATTGTAGTCTTTTACCTGGAGGAGAAACAAACATCTCCAAACCTGCTTCAAGCGGATCGTCAGAGTCAACCAATTCGATTTTAGCTGTTCCCCCGTTGAATAATTTTGTATAGACCTCGTTAAACTTTCTATTAACCTTTGTGAAAGCGTCCAAAAGTCTCTCTCTTCCTTTCTGATTTAATTCGTCAATGCTTGTTTTTAATTTTACGATAGCAGAATATAGATCAGCCCTATCATCCTCCATTCTTTTAATTTCAGTCTCATATTTTTTTGTCTCCTCGTCAGCTCGCAAATTTACAGAACCAAAAGACTCTCTTTTTTTTTTTGATCTTTCAATTTTTTCAGTTTGCTCCTCTATTGTTGGCAAATTTTCAATTTCCAAATTATTGAGATCTGATTGAGGTAATATTGAGGACTCATTTTCTATATTAAGTTCATTTTTAACCGTGTAAAGAAGATCTTTTTTTCTATTTTCCATTCCCTCAATAGTGGCTTCATTTCTAGCTTTGTTTTCTTTAAGTTCCGTAAGTTTTAATTGTATACCTCTTAAATTTTCATTAATTTCACTAAATTTTTTTTCAGCTTCTAATAGCTCATTCTCAATTTCTTCATTTCTTTTCTTTATGTTTTCTAAATTTTGTAGATTTTGACCTTTAGAGGTAGCTATTCTCTCAGGATTTTTTTTATTTTCGTTTATTTCAAGTTTAATCTTACTTGATCTATCATTTAATTCAGAAATCATTTTTTCTGAATTTATTTTTAAATTTCTCCAATTTTCTAATTCCACATCAATATTTTTTATCCTCTCTTTTCTTTTTATCGAGTCACTTTCAATTGATTTATTTTTTCCATACTTTTCAGCATAATCCTCTTGAGAAAGAGTGATTTTCTTTACGAGTTGTTTTAAATGTTTAAATGTTTCTTTTGAAAGTTTTTTATCGTTATCAATATCATCTTCAATTTGTTCTAACATTGTGTCTAATTGATTTTGTAAAGTATGTAACTCTTTTTTTGAAACCTGTAGCTCTTTAGCAGAATTTGTTTCAACCTCAAATAACTTATTTTCAGTATTAAGAAGATCTTCTTTTTCTTTTGAAATTCTTTTTTCATTTAGATCTGCATCAAGAGAAATACTTTTTTCTCTCTCCAAATCTGACCCTACTGTTTTAATCGATTTTTCAAGCTTTTCCTGAAGTGACTTAACTCTTGCTTCTTCTTCAACAAGATTAGTCATATCTAAGTTCAATTTTTGTAGAGTAGCAGCACTTTCCATTTTTTTGTCTCTTAATGGCGCCAGTTTTTTATTTTCCTCCTCCAAAAGAGTATTGTTATGATTGTAATCTATATTAATTGCACTTATTTCATCATCGAGTTCACTTAGCTTCTCAAAAATTTGTTTTTTATCTTTTTCAATATCTCTGATTTTCAAAAAATATAAACCAGCTTCAATTTTTTTTATTTGACTTGAAATTTCCTTGTAACGCGTGGCCTCTTCGGCTTGTTTTTTTAAGCTATCTAATTGTTTTTCTTGTTGTCTTTTTAATTCATCAGCTCTCTTAAGATTATTTTCTGCTGCATTGAGTCTTGTTTCTGCTTCCTGCCTCCTAGCATGAATACCGGAGATACCAGCAGCTTCTTCTAGGATTGATTTTCTTTCAATAGGCTTAGCTGTCACTAACTGACCAATTCTACCTTGACTTATTAGAGATGGTGAATGAGCGCCAGTAGATAAATCTGCAAATAAAGTTTGTACATCTCTTGCTCTGACCTCTTTGTCGTTAATAAAGTACTTTGATCCTTTATCTTTCTCTATTTTTCTTTTTACCGATATTTCGTCAAATTCTTTAAATTGTATTGGACCATTTTTTTCCTGGTTATCAAGTAATAAAACGACTTCAGAAATATTTTTCGATGGTCTATTTGCAGTTCCAGAAAAAATTACATCTTCCATTCCAGAACCCCTCATACTTTTTGCAGAATTCTCTCCCATACACCATCTAAGCGCTTCTACTATATTTGATTTTCCACAACCATTAGGGCCAACTACTCCTGTAAGCCCTTTTTCAATTAAAACGGTTGTCTTTTCAGAAAAAGATTTAAAACCTGTCATTTCTAAATTTTTAAATTTCATTAAAGATTTCTTTCAATTGCTTTTTTAAACTGTTTGTATTCAATCTTACCTGAGTACTTCTTTCCATTGATAAATATTGTAGGAGTAGCTTCAATTTTATACTTTTTCTGTGCCTCAATTCTTAAATTTAAAATTTCGTCCTGAGATTTATCATTTTTGAGACATTTATCCATTTGCTCATTATTTAAGTTAGTTTCTAATCCAATCTTTTTAATTGAGTCGTTAATTTTATTTATATCAGATCCGCTTGCCCATAATCTTTGTTTTTCGTAAATTTTGCCCAGAAGTTCAAACCTTTTGCTGTTATCAACATGGCATCTTAAAATAATTTCAGCATTAAGTGCTGCTAAGTCCAAAGGAAAAGGATGATGCTCAAATCTTATTATTCCTTCGTCAATAAAGTCTATTTTAAGTTGAGAATAAATTTTAGAATGAAAATTTGCACATGCGGGGCATGTTAAAGATGAAAAAACTTTAATTATTACTTTAGCTTCGGACTTTCCCTCGAAGACTGATTTACTTTCTGCATCCGCAGAAAATACTATAATAATTAAGAATAATGCTTTATAGAATATTTTATTTAATTCTCTCATTATAAGCTTTTAAAAATTGACCAAGGAATTTTTTAAGTTGGATATTATTCACTTTATCAATTTTTTCTTCGATCTTTTTCAAATTTTTAATTTTAGGAAGAATTTTATTTTTTTTATTAATCTGATTTTGAATAACTTTAAGCGAAATCGTTTTAATACAATTGTATCCGAAAAAACTATTAATTTTATCGACTATTTCATTTTTTTTGTACTCAACTTCTATTTCTTTACCATGAGTAACATTAAGAACTAAATTTCCATCTTGCATTTTTTTTCCCATTTTTACTGTAATAGGGTAGCACGTATCACTAATTTCCTTGCTAACAATTTTTGTCCAATTATCAATTATATTTGAGTAATTATAACCACCTTTTCTCAGATGCTTTTTTAGTGTTTTTGGAATGGAAGTTGAAAATGGACGAAGTCCTTGTATGTAAGTCTGTGTTTTATTATTATTTTTGCTATGCATATTAATCCAACTTTACCAAAAAAAATTTTAGCTTGGTATTATAATAGCAAAAGGAAACTACCCTGGCGTGTTGGCAAAAAGTCACCTAAAAAGCTGTATTATAGGCTTTTAAGTGAATTTATGTTGCAGCAAACTCAGGTTAAAACGGTTATTCCATATTTTAATAAATTCACAAAAAAATTTAAAACAATAAAAGCTTTATCTAAAAGCCACGAGAAAGAAATATTAAAAATGTGGGAAGGCCTAGGTTATTATAGAAGAGCAAGAAACCTTTTAGCATGTTCTAAAATTTTGGTCCAAAATTATAAATCGAGATTACCAAGATCAATAATTGAAATAAAAAAACTTCCTGGAGTAGGGGACTATACTGCAAACGCATTATTAGGATTAGTTTATAATGAACCTAGAATAGCAGTAGATGGAAACGTAAAAAGAGTGTTTTCGAGAAATTTGAACATTGAAGAAAGAAAAATAAATTTTGATAAATTTGTAAAAAAGAATAAAAAAAAACTCTTTATCGCAAAACGAAATGATGATTTTGTTGAAGCTTTGATGGAATTTGGTGCATTAATTTGTAAGCCAAAAGACCCAAATTGTCTAACGTGTTGTTTGAATAAAACTTGTAAGTATTTTAAGTCTAATAAAAAAATTAAGAATATAAGAAATAAAATGATAAAAAATAAAAGCTTCGATATTTTTTGCTATCTAAACAAAAGAAAACAAATAGCATTAACTAAAAATAATCAAATAAGTTTTTTAAAGAATTTTAATTTACCAGAAATCAAAGAAACCAACAATTCTTTCAAAAATCAAAATTGGATATTTTTGAAAAAATATAAAAATTCTATCTCAAATTTGAAATTAAATATTAATTTATATTATAAATTTTCAAACAAGATTCCACGAATGTATAATTGGTATTCTTTAAAAAATAATAAAGAATTCGTTCCAAGTTTTACAAAAAAAATATTTAGTCATTTATCAACTTTATTTTAATGAAAAAAAAAATAGCAATCATTGGTGCGGGTATAGCTGGTTTAACTCTTGCAAATTTAATATATAGAAACTCTGATTATGAATTTATGTTATATGAAAAACAGGAAAGTTTATCTCTTGATCAAGGGTACGGAATTCAACTTTCAACAAATAGTATAAAAATTTTAAATCAAATTGGATTTAGAAAAATTAATGATAAGAAAATTTTTCATCCTAAGAGTGTAGATTTCTATAACATCCAAAATATCAAAATCTGTGACTTAGATCTGACACAGTTTAACACAGATCAAAATAAATATACTACGCTTCAAAGATCTACTTTAATTGAGTTTTTAAAAGATGAAGTTTACACTCAACACTTAAGGTTTGGGAAAAGAATAAAAGAGGTTTCTGAACTTAAAGGTAAAGTGCTTATTAAATTTGATGATAACACAAATGATCTAGTCGATATTGTCGTCGGAGCTGACGGTATTTTTTCAAATACAAGATCCTTTTTTGAAAAGAAAAAAAATGAGCCAAAATTTAAAAAAGCAATAGCTATTAGAACAATACTAAAATCAAAATCCGAACTTATGATAGATGAAGAAAATATAAGTCTTATGATGGGAAAAAACTGCCATGTTGTTATCTACCCTATAAATAAAGATAAAGAACTTAATCTTATTTGTATTATTAGAAACAAAAAATATGATCCAGAAGGTATTAAATCATTAGTTAACAAAGTTGTTTTACAAAATTCTAATTTAGAAAAAGTTTTTAAAGGAGATTTGAAATCTTGGCCATTATTTTTTACTCCTCAAATACTGCCATCGACAAATAACAAAGTTTTTTATATTGGAGATGCTTTTAATGGTTTTTTGCCAACTTTAGCTCAAGGCGCAGGACAATCTATAGAAAGTGCTTATGAGCTATTTAATTTAATTCAAGAAAACAAACCAGATATTCAGAGTTTTTATTTTCAAGAGAGATCAAAAAGAGCAAAGATTGTGAGAAGGAGATCGAATATTAATTTTTTTGCTTTTCATTTTTCTAGTTCAATTATGCAAGTAATTAGGAACTTTTTTATGAAATTTTTGGTTAAAAGAAAAAATTTTATAAGTTCTTATTTAGGAACAGTATACAAACACTAAATAAGTTTTTCTGAAATAAATTTTTGTCTTAGATTGTCTATTAATACTGTTGATCCATTCAAATTATAATGCCAATAAGTCCAACCATTATAACTTTCTGCACCCATTATTTTCGCAGCAATTTTGTGTATTGATCCTTCTATATTCTTGTATTTTATACTTCCATCAGCCATTATTTTAGCATTAATCCTCTTTTTTGGGTCAAATAAAGATGATCCAGGTTTAATTATCCCTAATTCTACTAGTGAGCCAAAAGGTATTCTAGGTTTCGATTTACTATTCTCGATAGTATCTAGGCAGTCGTCAGCTATTTTTTTTGTTTTATTAATTCTCTCTTGTGCTGAATTAAAATATTTTTTATCTTTTTCAATTCCAAAAAAATTTCTTCCTAATTTTTTAGATACAACAGCAGTGGTCCCTGTCCCTAAAAAAGGATCAAATACTACATCACCTTTATTAGTAGTTGCTAGTATAATCCTATGAAGAAGTGCTTCAGGTTTTTGAGTAGAATGTATTTTTTTTCCATTTTTTTTCAATCTCTCTTTTCCATTACATATTGGTAATATCCAGTCGGATCTCATCTGCAAATCATCATTTAAACATTTGAGGGATTTATAATTAAAAGTATATTTTGATTTTTTATTTTTTGATGCCCAAATAAGAGTCTCGTGAGCATTAGTAAATCTAGTCCCTCTAAAATTAGGCATTGGATTATTTTTTCTCCATATAACATCATTAAGTAACCAATAATCTAAATTTTGTAAGTGGTATCCTAATCGAAAAATATTATGATATGAACCAATTACCCAAATAGATCCGTTATCTTTTAAAATTCTTTTACATTCTTTTAACCAAGCTTTACTAAAATCATCGTAGTGTTTGAAACTATTAAATTGATCCCATTTATCATTAACACCATTAACTTTGCTAGAGTCTGGACGTGTTAATTTTTGACCAATTTGCATGTTGTAAGGCGGATCAGCAAAAACAAGATCAAAAGTTTTGTCTGGAATTTTTTTGAGTTCCTTTAAACAATCACCGTTAATTATTTTGTCAGAAAATTTTATCATTTTTTTGATTCAACTCTAAATTGAATCAATGGTCAAACCTTTTTCAATAAAAAATGTATACTCTTGTGTTTGAGATTTTTATCTCGACAATATCTTGTGTACGGGTTTAAATCCTTTTCTATGGTGAGAAGTTATTCCAAATTTTTTTAAACCTTCTAGATGAGCTTTAGTACCATAGCCAAAATTTCTTTCCCAAGCATAATTGGAAAACTTCTTTGCAAGGCCAATCATAAATCTATCTCTATAAACTTTTGCAATTATAGAGGCTGCACTTATTACTTTAATTTTTTCATCTCCATTAACAATAGTTTTATAATTTTTTAAACCTTTAGGTGCAAAGTTGCCATCTATTAAGGTCAAACCTGGCTTTACTTTTAATCGATCAATTGCTCTTTTCATAGAAAGTAATGATGCTTGTAAAATATTAAGATTTAAAATTTCATTTACAGAAGCTATGCCAATTGAATAATAAGAATAATTTTTAATATGGTCTGAAATTTTTTCTCGTTTATCAAATGTTATTTTCTTAGAGTCTTTTAAAAGACTAAGATCTATACCTTTTTTAAATATTACCGCAGCAGAAACCACAGGACCTGCAAGACATCCTCTACCAACTTCGTCGACTCCAGCTGTAATTAATTTTTTCAATAAATTTTGAATTTTGTTATTTTATCTCTAATCATTTTTAAATCAATCCAAGCCATTTTTTTTTGAGCTGGCTGCCTCATTAAAAATGCTGGATGAAAAGTTACAATTACAGACGTTTTGCAATTTCCAAATTTTTTTTCTATCCATTTACCTCTCATTTTTGAAATAACAACATCTTTTCCAATTAGGGCATTCATTGCGGTACTTCCTAAAAGCACAAGTATTTTTGGATTAATAATCTCAATGTGTTTAGAGATAAATGGTAAATACTGTTTAATTTCCTCCTCAGTAGGCTTTCGATTATCAGGGGGGCGATAATTTATTATATTAGATACGTAAACCTTTTTTCTATCCAAATTTATTGCTGCTAGCATTTTATCAAGTAGCATCCCAGCTCTTCCAACAAATGGTAACCCTTCTTCATCTTCATTAGCACCTGGGGCCTCCCCTATGATCATAATTTTTGATTTTGCATTACCATCGCTAAATACAATATTTTTAGCTTGTTTTTTAAGATTACAACTCTTTTGATTTAAAATAGATTTTTTTAATAGTTCTAATTTTCTGGCCTTATCCTCTGAAATTTCAAAATTGTCTTTTTTATATCTATTGATTGCACTATTATTGTAAATTAAATTATGGTTAATAAGCTTGTAGTACTCTAAAAGTTTTACTTTATTTAATATGTTTTTTTTTAACATTTTTATGAATAATTATAAAATTTTAATTAAGATTACAGGACAATTTTTATTTGTCATCGTTATAATTTTTTTTTCCACACTTAACGCTAAAAATATAGATAAATTTTATAAATCAGAGCCTATAGCAGATTATTTTTCAGGAATTTTACTTCTTAATCAAAATAAATATGAAGATTCTTACAAGTATTTAAAAAAACTTGATGGATTAGAGAAAAACCATCAATCTTATGCTACGAAATATCTTTATGCTCTGGTCAATTCAGGAAACTTTAATCTTGCAGTGAATTTTGCGAAAAAACTTGAAAAAGAGCAAAAAGATAGTTTTGAAAGCGATTTAGTTATTGGAGTTTTTAATCTTAAAAACTTAAAATTTGAAATTTCAAAAAAATATTTTCTTAAAGCAAAACAAAGATACTCAAGAACCGTAATCGATAATTATGTAGCCCGTTCTTTATATAATTGGTCTAATTTAGACAGCGGTGAATTAGAAAAAGCCTTAAATGATTTAAGAGGACTAGACGATAGGTTCGAAAGTTTAAAAAAAATTCAAAATACTTTTTTACATTGTTATTTTGACAGCGATGAAACAAAATTTGTTTTTGAAAAACTCTTATCAAATCAGGATACAGATTTTTCTAGGTACAATTATTTTTTCGCCAAATATTTATTTTCAAAAGGTGAAAAAGTATTAGCTAAAACTGTCACTCAAAACTCGTTAAAAAAATATCCTAGAAATTTATTATTGAATCAATTTGAAATTGATCTGAAAAATAAAGTTAATAATTTTGAATTTGATTGTAAAAAAATAGATCACGTTGTTGCAGAAATCTTATATATAACTGCAAACGCTTTATCTTCCCAGTCAGCTTTTGCTCTATCTAACTTTTACCTAAATTTGTCAAAGTATTTGAATAAAAATTTCCATGCTTTCGATACTCTTCTGGCAGAAAATTTATATAAAATTGATGACTTTTCAAATGCTAAAAAAATTTATCAAAAGCTTAAGAAAAACGGAGAAGCCTTTGAATGGTATTCAAATAAACAAATTTCGAGGATTTTTATTCTACAGGGTGAGAGAGAGAAAGGAGTTTCGCTTTTAAATAACGCCTATAAAAATTTATATTTTAAAGGGGTATATCAAATGTTTGATTATGCAGAATTTTTAAAAAATAATGAAAGATTCTCTGAGTCTATTCAGTATTATACAAAAATTTTAGATATAATAGATAAAGATCATCAACTGTATCCAGAAGTTACAGACGGAAGAGGAGTATCATTCGAGAGAATTGGCGAGTGGGATAAAGCTGAAAAAGATCTTCTAGCTTCTTTAGAAGTTAGTCCAAATCAAGCATACGTAATAAACTATCTTGCTTACTCTTGGATTGAAAAAGGTTTACAAATCGAAAAATCTTTATCGATGCTTATAAAAGCAAATCAATTAAAATCCAATGATCCTTACATTATTGACTCTCTAGGTTGGGCTTTGTTTAAATTAAAGAGATACTATGAGTCAAAAAAATATTTGCAGTTAGCAGTTAGTTTAATGCCATCAGATCCAATAGTTAATGATCATTATGGTGATGTTCTATGGAAAAATGGAAATGAAATTCAAGCCAGATATTATTGGAATTACGTTTTGAATCTTGAAAAGGCTGAAAAAGATTTGAAAGAAAAAATTGAACAAAAATTAATAAAAGGCCTGTAAAAGTATGGTCTTAAAGTCATATGCAAAATTAAATTTAACATTAAACGTCAATAAAAAACTTAAAAGTGGACTTCATAATATTCAGTCAATTTATTGCCTGATTAACTTATATGATGAAATATCTATAAAAAAAAATAGAAATAGACTCTCTGATCAAGTTTCTTTTACTGGTCCTTTCTCTAAAGATATTAAAAAATCAAATAATTCAGTAAAAAAAGTCTTAAATATAATGAGAAAAAATAAAATTATTCATGATTATTATTTTGTAAAAGTAAATAAAAAAATCCCAGTCTTTGCTGGTCTCGGTGGAGGCACAAGTAATGCCGCAACACTATTAAAGTGTTTAACAAAAAAAAACTTAAATAAAAAGATATTAAGCACAATTACTAAAGAAATTGGTTCCGATTTAAGGCTTTTTTTTCATAATCAGGGATATCAAAAAAATTTAAAATCTGTATTCAAGTTAAATAAAAAACATAAGTTTTATTTTTTATTGATCTATCCCAAGATAAAAAGCTCAACTAAAAGCGTATATGCTAAATTCAAAAATTACTCAATATTGAAAAAACCTTTTAAAAAAAGCTTTGGTTTAAAAAAAAGTTTTATTGAGCTTTTAATAAATTCTAAAAATGACTTGCAATCCATTGTTGAAAAAAAACATAAAATTTTGACAAAATTACTACTCAATATTGAAGAATTTAAAGGATGTCATTTTTCAAGAATGACAGGTTCAGGATCTACTTGTTATGGTTTATTTGCTGATAAAAATAGTTCATTAGTCGCACTTAAAAAATTAAGAAAGAAATACCCTAAATTTTGGTTCTCGATTGCAAAAACTATTTAAATTTATTTAATTATGATATATCTGTCTTTTGTAATTGGGGCATAGCCAAGCGGTAAGGCAGCGGTTTTTGATACCGCCATCCTAGGTTCGAATCCTAGTGCCCCAGCCAAAAATTTATGCTTAATCTAAGTTTTAATTTTTTAAAAAATATAAAGAGTTTTATTTTTCCATTTTACAGAAACAAAGATTTAAAATTTATTTTCAAAAAATTACAAGAGGGTGTTCCTGAAGATAAAGTAGTTGCAAGATTTGTAGGTGGATGTGTAAGAAAATATCTCTCAAATGAAAAAATAGATGATATTGATATTGCAACAATCTTAACAACAGATCAGATTAAAGAAAAATTTAAAAATACTGATATAAAAGTTTTTGATACAGGTGTTAAACATGGAACTGTGACTATTGTATCCGAAAAACATAAAGTTGAATTAACAACCTTAAGAAAAGATATCAAAACAGACGGAAGACATGCAGAGGTAGAATATACTGATGATTGGCAACAAGACTCTGAAAGAAGAGATTTCACAATTAATGCTATTTATATGGACATACACGGAAAACTTTTTGACCCACAAATGGGTACAATTGATCTTAAAAATAAAAATATTAAGTTTATTGGAGACCCACAAAAAAGAATAGAAGAGGATTATTTAAGAATTATTAGATTTATAAGATTTAAAGTTATGTATGATATGGTAGTTGAGCCTACATCAAGCGATGCAATTAAGCAAAATTTAGACGGTATTCAAAAAATCTCCAAAGAAAGAATTTTAATTGAATTACTCAAAATTTTAAGTCTTAAAAATTTTTTAACAATAAATCAAAGTAGCAATTTGAGGGAAATTTTTTTAATGATATTTCCTGAATTCTTGTATCTAAACAGGTTAGAAAGACTTAAGAAAGTATATAAGCACTCAGAAGTAAACGTTGATATTTTGTTAGCAGTGTCGCTAATTGATGAAAAAAAAAATCATGAATATTTTATTCATAAATATAATGTCTCTAATAAAACTAAGGATATATTAGATAAATTTAATAAAAATTTGATAAAACTGCAAAATGATAAAGAATTTTTTGAAAAAAATTTAATTAAAAATATTTATTTGAATGGAAAAAATCATTTAATAGGCCTTAATTTGATTAACTTTTCAATAAATTCAAAAAAGAAAATAAATGATTTTTCTAAAACTCTTAATAAAATTTTAAAAATCAAAGTACCTAAATTTCCAATAGATGGAGAGACATTAAAGCAAAAAGGGATGCAGGAGGGACAGACATTAGGAAATGTTTTAAAAACTTTAGAGAAAGAGTGGATAAATAATAATTTTAAAATTTCAAATGAAAGAGTCGAAGAAATAATTAAAGTAAATTCAAATTAAATGTATTCAACATCTAGTATTTCAAAGTTTCTCTCCCCAGATGGTGTTGTTACACTTATCATTTCACCTTTATTTTTACCTATAAGAGCTTTCCCAATTGGACTTTCAAAAAAAATTAAATTCTTTTTTATATCTGCTTCATCCTGGCCGACTAATCTATAAGAAATTTTTTTATCTGTATCTAGATCTTGAACTTTTACGGTTGATCCAAAAATTACTTTTCCATTATTTTCTATTTTAGTGACATCAATTATATTTGCTCTTGCAATAATATCATTAATTGCAATTACACGGCTTTCGATTAATGCTTGTTGCTCTTTTGCTGCATGATATTCAGCGTTCTCCTTTAAATCTCCATGAGATCTTGCTTCTGCTATTGCCTCCACAATTTTTGGCCTCTGAATATTTTTTAGATCTTCTAATTCTGTTTTTAAATTTTGAAGACCACTGACTGTAATTGGCTCTTTTTTCATAACTATTTCCACTTTGCTTCAGGAGGAAGTGACATTAATATTGAATCAATATTTCCTCCCGAGTTTAATCCAAACTTAGTGCCTCTATCATATAAAAGATTGAACTCCACATACCTTCCTCGTTTGAAAAACTGTTTTTCTTTATCTTTTTTTGTCCATCTAAATTTTTCTTTTCTTTTTATAATTTTTTTTGAAATATCTATAAAAGAAAGCCCAAGTTCTCTTATAAATTTAAAGTTTTTAATCCAATCTTTGCTTTCGTAATCAAAAAAAATACCACCAATACCTCTTGCTTCTTTTCTGTGTGGTAAATAAAAATATTCATCACACCACTTTTTATATTTTTTATAATTTTTTTTATTTTGAATACATACTTTTTTTAATTCATCATGTATAATTTTTTTTTCCTTAAGATCGTTATAACTAGGCGTTGCATCCATTCCTCCACCGAACCACTCCTTAGAAGTAACTATAAACCTAGTATTGAAATGTATAGCAGGCATCTTGGGATTTCTCATATGAGCTACTACAGAAACTCCTGAAGCCCAATATTTACCTTTTTTTTCTGCACCCAATATTTTTGATCTAAATTGTTTAGGAAAAATTCCTGAAACAGTTGATTTATTTACTCCAACTTTGTCAAAAATTTTTCCTTTAGATAGTAAAAATGAAGTTCCACCTCCCTCATTTTTTTTACTTTTACTCCAATCTCTTTTTAAAAATTTTACTTTATTTTTTTCAAGATATTCAAATTCTTTACAAATTTGACTTTGTATATATGAAAACCAGCTATCAGCCATTTTTTTTCTAAATTCAGATGTAATCATTAAAGTAAATTATTTTGCCTCAAAGCTTCAGAAGCTACTATCGCAACACTCATTGCAACATTTAGAGATCTTGTTTTTTTGTTCATAGGAATTTTTACTTTATTTTTAAGCATTCGATGTATCTCGTTTGGAACACCAGCACTTTCTTTTCCAAATAAAAGCATATCATTCTTTTTAAATTTAAACTTATGATATAATTTTTTTGCCTTAGTTGTCATTAAAACTATTCTTGATTTTTTATGTTTTTTTTTAAATGCTTCAAAGCTATTGTGTCGAAAAATCTTACATAAGCCAGCATAATCCATAACTACTCTTTTAAACCTGCTATCGTTTAAATTAAAACCGCATGGTTCTATTAAGTGAATATTCAAACATAGGCAGGCTCCAAGTCTTATTATGGCTGCAGTATTTTGAGGAATATCAGGCTTGTAAAGTACTATGTGCATTATTAAAGCTTAATTTATGTGTCATTCTGACCCTAGAAATCTTTAAAATATGGTTTTATTTAGTATTTACATTATAAGCACTAACATAAATGAGCAAAGAAGAAAAAAAAGTTAAAAGAAGAGATTTTTTATTTACAGCTAGTTATACAGTTGGGGCAGTAGGTGTTGGGGCAGTTATTTGGCCAATGATTGATCAAATGAATCCAGATAAAGCCCAACAAGCTTTGGCCACTACTGAAGTTGATATTAGCAACATTGATCCTGGCAAATCAATCACAGTTTTATGGCGAGGTAAGCCAGTTTTTTTAAAAAGAAGGACGCCTGAAGAAATAGCAGAAGCTAGGGCTGTAAATATGGACGATTTGCCTGATCCTCAAAAGGATGAAGATAGGGTAAAGGTTGGTAAGGATGAATGGTTAGTCATGTTAGGAGTCTGTACACACCTTGGATGTGTGCCTTTAAAAGACAAAGGAGACTTTAATGGTTGGTTCTGTCCTTGTCATGGTTCACATTATGATGTATCAGGCAGAATTAGAAAAGGACCTGCACCAACGAATATGGAAATACCAAAGTTCGAATTTGTAGATAGCAATACGATTAAGATTGGTTAAAAAAATTATGAGCGAGCACGAATACACACCTAAATCTAAAGCAGGAAAATGGTTTAACGATCGTTTGCCATTGCTTACCCTTGGAGCACACCTTACAGACTACCCAACGCCTAAAAACTTAAATTATTGGTGGACCTTTGGCGGAATTTTAACTTTTTGTTTAATCACTCAAATAGTTACAGGAATTGTATTAGCAATGCATTACGTCGCTCACGCAGATTTAGCTTTTGCAAGTGTTGAACATATAATGAGAGATGTAAATTATGGTTGGCTCATAAGATATATTCATAGCAATGGTGCATCTATGTTTTTCCTAGCAGTTTATATTCACATATTTAGGTCTTTATTTTATGGATCATATAAATCACCAAGAGAAGTAATTTGGATAATTGGTCTGATGATTTATTTATTAATGATGGCAGCAGCTTTCATGGGTTATGTTTTGCCATGGGGTCAAATGAGTTTCTGGGGTGCCACAGTAATAACTAATTTATTTAGTGCGATTCCATTAGTTGGAGATAGTATAACAACTTGGTTATGGGGAGCTTATTCTGTCGATAATCCAACACTAAACAGATTTTTTAGTTTACATTATTTAATTCCGTTTTTAATTTTAGGATTAGTAGTTTTACACATTTGGGCTTTACATGTTCCGGGAAATAATAACCCTGTAGGAATTGATATAAAGAAACCATCTAAAGATACAGTGCCATTCCATCCTTATATAACAATTAAAGACGCTTTCGCGCTTTTAGTTTTTATGATCATATTTGCTGGATTTGTATTCTTCACGCCTAATGTTTTGGGACACTCAGATAATTATATACCTGCCAACCCATTAGTTACACCTGCTCACATAGTACCTGAATGGTATTTGTTACCATTTTACGCAATTTTAAGATCTGTCCCTGATAAATTAGGTGGTGTAATTTTAATGTTCAGTGCAATTTTTATTTTGTTTGTCTTACCTTGGTTAGATACATCAAAAGTTAGATCGGCTGTTTTTAGACCGATTTACAGACAGTTCTTTTGGATATTAGTAATAGACGTTCTAATGCTTGGTTATGTTGGTGCGATGCCAGCTGAAGGAATTTACTTAGTATTAGCTAGAGTGGGGACTATTTATTATTTCTTACATTTTATTATAGTTATGCCTGTTGTTGGTTACTTGGAAAAAACAGATCCAATTCCTATGAGCATCTCTGAGCCAGTATTAACAGGGGGAGCAGAACCATCTTTAGCTAGGAAGGTTAATGATAAAGTCTAATATAAAACTGCTCGTTTTATCGTTTTTATTACTCATCTCACTTAAACCACTTCAAAGCGCTGAAATGGCTGATCCAATTAAAGTGGATTGGAGTTTTAAAGGATTAACAGGAACCTTTGATAGAGCATCACTACAAAGAGGTTTTCAAGTTTATAAAGAAGTCTGCGCTTCTTGCCACTCAATGCAATATCTAAGCTATAGAAATCTAGGAGAATCTGGTGGACCCGAGTTTTCAGAGCAAGAAGTAAAAGCTATTGCTGCTAGTTTCGAAATAGAGGATGGTCCAGACTCTCAGGGAGAAATGTTTACTCGACCAGGAAAACCTTCAGATAAATTTAAGAGCCCATATCCTAATGTTCAGGCAGCAACAGCTGCTAATGGCGGGGCATACCCCCCTGATATGTCAGTTTTAGTTAAAGCAAGAAAAGGAGGAGCTAATTATATTTATTCAGTTCTTGTCGGATACGAAGACCCTCCTCCAGGTGTAACTCTTGATGAAGGTGTTTATTACAATAAATATATGGCTGGTAATAAGATTAAAATGCCAAATAATTTAACTGATGGTCTAGTTGAATATGCAGACGGTACAGAGTCTACTGTTGATCAAATGGCTAAAGATGTAACAACTTTTTTGGCTTGGGCTGCTGAGCCGGAACTTGAAGAGAGACACAAAACTGGTGTAAAGGTAATTATTTATTTAGTACTTTTAACAATTCTTGTTTATTTAAGCATGAAAAAGATTTGGTCAAGGATTGACTCGGAAGTGTAACACATCGCCATCTTTAATAATATAATCTTTCCCTTCAATCCTTAACTTTCCTTTTTCTTTGCATTTCTCTGCACTTCCATATTCTATAAAATCTTTACAACTTACAGCTTCTACTCTAATAAAATTTTTTTCAAAATCTGTATGAATGACACTCGCCGCTTTTGGAGCTGGAGTATTTTTTTGCACTGTCCATGCTCTACTTTCTTCTGGGCCTGATGTGAAAAAGGTATCTAGTTTTAGAAGATCGTAGCCTTCTTTAATAAGTTGATTTAAACCCGTTTTGTTCAAACCAATATCTTTCATAAAAGTTTCTTTCTCACTTTTTTCAAGACCGGAAAGTTGATCCTCAATATCTGCACAAATATGAATAATTTTTTCATTTGGATATTTAATTTTAACCATTTCAGTATATTTGTTTCCTTTAGATAGGTTTTCCTCATCTACATTACATACTATAATTTTTGGCTTGATACTTAATAATCCAATATTATAGAGAATTTTTTCCTCTACGGCATCGTTGATTTTGGCTTCCTCGCCTTTATTTAAACTGTCCAATTTTTCATTCAAAATTTTTATTTCTTTTTCATCGAGTAATTTTTTTTTACTTTTCTCAAGTCTTTTTTGGACTATGTCTAAATCTGATAGTATTATCTCAGTTTTTATAGTTTCAAGGTCATCAGCCGGATTGATTTTTGAGTTTACATGAGTAATTTTTTCAGAGTCAAAACATCTAACTAGATGAATAATTGCATCGACTTCTCTTATGTGGGAAAGAAATTTATTGCCTAATCCTTCACCTTTTGAAGCACCTTTCACTAAACCTGCAATATCTACAAATGTAATATTAGTATAAATTTTTTTTTTTGAATTTGATAATTTCGCAAGCTGATCCAATCTGTAATCAATTACATCAACAACTCCAATGTTTGGATCGATTGTGCAAAAAGGAAAATTAGCTGCCTCTGCATTTTTTGAGGCTGTTAAAGCGTTGAATAAAGTCGACTTACCAACATTTGGCAGCCCAACTATTCCACATTTAAATCCCATTAAGATTTTGATTTACTTTGCTTGAAAATAAATCGATTTTTTTATCTATTAATGTAGGTATTTGTTTTACTATATTTTCAGTTATTTCTTTAATTTTTTCCTCTTCGTCCTCTTTGAAATCTTCAAGAACATGATTATTCACTTTTTTCTTTTGTTTAGGATGACCTATTCCAATTCTCACTCTAGAATAATCTTTACCGATAAACTTATCAATTGACTCTATTCCATTATGTCCCGCACTACTTCCACCGAATTTTGCTTTAATTTTTCCAAAATCAATATCCATATCATCGTGGAAGACAATTACATCTTTCGCATCGATTTTAAAATAATCAATTAGCTCTTTTATTGCTGTTCCTGAATTATTCATGAAAGTAAGTGGTTTAATTGCATAGATTTTTTTCTCTTCAATATTACCTGTAGTTAACAAACCTTTAAATTTTGGTTTTTGTTTTGAAAGTTTGAAATGATTATTGATAGCATCAATAATTTTAAACCCAATATTATGTCGAGTGTTTGAATAATCTGATCCTGGATTTCCTAAACCAACAAGTAAGAGCATATTAATTATTTTTTTTCAGCAGGTTTTTTTTCAGCCGGCTTTTTTTCATCTACTTTCTTCTCAGGAGTACCATCTTTAGCTTTTTCATCTTTTTTTGCCGCGTCGGAATCTTTTGCAGCTGTCTCTGTGCCCTCAGCAGCTGCTTCACCTTCAGCCCCCTCTACCGCAGCTTCTTCTGCAGGCTTCTCTGGTTCTTTAATTATTGTAGGAGCTGCTACTGTCGCAACAACAAAGTCCCTGTCTGTAATAGTTGGTAAAACATTATCAGGAAGCTTTACAGACGAAATTTTAATGCTAGTACCAATATCTAAGCCTGCTAAATCTACAGTAATGTCATTTGGTATATTTTCAGCTGGACATTTTAATTCAACTTTTCTTCTTACGATATTTAGAACTCCTCCTCTTTTTAATCCAGGTGAGTCTGGATGATTAATAAATTTAACTGGAATTTCTAAAATAATTTTCTTTCCAGATACAATTCTCATAAAATCAATATGAATAGGCTCTTCTGACACAACATGGAAAGTGACCTCTCTTGGAATAACTTTTTCTTTTTTTCCTTCGATATCTAATTCTAAAACTTTTGAAAGAAACGTCTCGGATTTGATTATTGTAGCTACATCCTTCTTGTCGATCGATAAATTTTGATTTGGATTTTTTCCGCCATATAGGATCGCTGGAATAAATCCTTCAGCTCTTAATTTATTATTAGAACCTGAAGATATACTCTTTCTAATTGTTGCTTTTAAATTACTCATAATTTTGTGAAAAAGTTTTATAACGTAAGATCTTTATCAAAACAAGTATTAATTGAATAAATCTGATACTGAATTCGAATTCGCTATTCTTTTAATAGCCTCTGACATTAGTGAGGCAATTGATAACACCTCAATTTTATTATTATTTTTAATTTTCTGCGAATTATCAATTGTATCCGTAATAATCAATTTTTTTATTTTTGAATTTTTAATTTTTTTAACTGCATCTCCACTTAATACTGCATGGGTAATAAAAACATAAACTTCATTAGCTCCACTTTTTTTTAGCGCTTCAACCGCGTTTACAATAGTCCCTCCGCTATCGATAATATCATCAACAATTATGCAAGTTTTATTTTTTACATCTCCAATTATATTCATTACTTCTGATTTTCCAGGTGCAGGTCTTCTTTTATCAATTATAGCAAGATCAGCTTTGATTCTTGTTGCTAAAGCCCTAGTTCTAGCTACACCTCCAACATCTGGTGACACGCAAATTAATTTTTTGTTACTTAATTTTTTTTTTATATATTTTGAAAATAGAGGAGCGGTGTATAAATTATCTACTGGCATATCAAAAAAGCCCTGTATTTGACCAGCGTGTAAATCAACAGTGACAACTCTTGTTGCTCCTGCATTTGAAATTAAGTTTGCAACAACTTTTGCTGAAATAGAAGTCCTTGGTGCTACTTTTCTATCTTGTCTAGCATATCCAAAGTAAGGGATAACAGCTGTTATAGTTTTAGCTGAAGATCTTTTTAATGCATCTATGACCAATAGAAGTTCCATTATATTATCATTAGCTGGGTTAGAGGTTGATTGAACAACAAAAACACTATTTCCTCTTATATTCTCATTAATCTCTATGTAAATTTCCCCATCAGCAAATCTTCTGATGTTTGTATTTATTAATTTAAGTTTAAGATTTTTAGAGATATCCTTGCTAAGCTTTAAATTGCTAGTACCAGATAAAATTTTCATGAAATATATCTTCTTATACAATTATTTTTTTATGTTTTCAAATTTAATCTATTTTATTTGATGTAATAATAGATATACACCTTCCATAATCCTTATCTTTAAGTATTGTAGACCGCCTATAGCTAAAAAAGTTGCGCTTATCTTCAAAAGTATCACGATTTACATGGTCAACATTCACTTTAAGGTTTAAAAGTTGATTTTCTACAAACTTTCTTAAATTAAATAATTTTTTTTTTTCATTTTTTTTAGAAAAAAATTTTTTATTTTTTTTTGATTTTTTTAAGAATTTCTTAAAAAAATTATTATCTACTTCATAGCTTCTCTTTCCAATACAAGGTCCTATGCTTGCATATATTTTATTTTTAGGATTTATTTTTCTGATCTTATTTATTGTATTTTTTATTACTCCGGAGTAGGCACCTTTCCAACCTGCATGAATACATCCAATTAATTTTTTTTTACTTTCATAAACAAGTATAGGTACGCAATCTGCTGTAACTACACATAAAGCAAGATTTTTATTAGAGGTAATTACCGCATCAGATTTAACTTTTGTTAAAAAATTATTTTTTTTTACTACTACTACTTTATTACTATGTGTCTGATACATAAGTACTAAATTTTGAATTTTTATATTCATTTTTTTAGCCACATATCGTAAATTTTTTAAAATATTTTTCTTCTTATCTCTAGAGCCTAAACCACAGTTCAAACTTTTATAAAATCCTTTGGAATAACCACCCTTTCTTGAAAAAAAGCAGTGCTTAATTTCTTTAAATTTTTTAAGTTTTTTTGAGTAAAACATTATTCAAATCCAAAAAATTTATTAGAAACAAATTTATAAGCTAATTTTACTTTAAATAGATTACCCATATAAAGCGGGCTTAGTAATCTTTTTAATCTTAAATATAAATTCGCCTGATCACTAAATTTCATTTTTTTTGATATAATTTCAGCTCTCTTATTTATCCCCAGGCTTTGCAAAAATTCCCGCTGAGTGACAGTTTTTTTTATTTTTAAACCGTTTTTTAGAAAAAATTCATCAAGTAAATTGAAATTTATGTGAGAAGTGATGTCAGCTTTTCCAAGATTTCTTAACACAGAGTTTTTTTTATGTTTAAAAACTGACTGAAGTGTATTTTGATTTTTTGATTTCAAATACCCGTAGTCAATAAGCAATATACAACCTCTTAAATTTGATATCTTTCTAATCATTTTTTTTAGTTCAATAAAACCAGTTTTTGGAAACTCTATAAATTTTAACTCATTTAGTGAATTGTACGAGTTAATATTCTGAATATCTTTCTTAGATGCTTTTTTAAACAACTCTTTTATTTTATAATTTTTTTGAAGAAAATAAAACTTTTCATACAATATTTTTTCCTCTCGTTTAAATTGCTTAATTGGAATAGCATCAAAAAATTCGTTGCCAAAAAAAATTACTGGCCCATTCTTAATTGATTTAAGATTTTTAATCCATTTGACTTGTTTGTCCTTAATTTTTTCTTTTTGAATTTTTTTTAAAAATATACTTGTTTCAAATAAATAAATTTTTTTTGCAGCATCAAATTCAGGAAATCTTCTAGAAATTTTTAAAAAAATTTTAGCAAAACTACCATCCCCTGGACCAAGTTCAATAATATTTACTTTTTTTGGTTTTCCAAAAAATTCCCAAGTTGAGATAATCCAAATAGAAATCATCTCAGAAAACAAATTAGAAATTTTTGGTGAAGTAATAAAATCTCCTTTGACTCCAAAAGGGATTTTAGAATTATAATATCCATTTTTTTTATCATAAAGTACATTCTGTAAAAATTTATCAACTGGAAGACTTTTTAAATTTTTAAAAAATTTTAGATTAGATTTCATTTTTATTATTAAGGTAATTAAAAATTATTATACCTGCCAAAATCATAAAAAGACTTAACAGAGAACCCATACTTAATATATTGAACAAATAGCCGATTTGTTTATCAGGCTCCCTGAAAATTTCAGAAATAATTCTAAAAAAACCGTACAAGATTAAAAATAAATAAGAGCATGTTCCAATTTTATATATTTTTTTAAAAATGATAAAATTTAAAATAAAAAATAAAACTATACCCTCAAGAAAAGCTTCGTATAATTGCGAAGGATGTCTCTGTAACATATCAACCGTAGGGAATATTACACTCCATTTGACGCTTGAAACTTTTCCAATTAATTCTGCATTAATAAAATTTGCTACTCTTCCTAAAAAAATACCAATTGGTGAAACACAAGCTATAATATCTAATACAAAAAAGCATTTTATATTTCTTTTTTTTGAAAAAAGATAAGTTCCAATTACTACTCCAATCATAGCCCCATGAAAAGACATGCCACCTTCCCAGATTTTAAAAATATCTATAAAATTAGTCATGTAATATTTGGGATTGTACAAAAGCACATAACCAACTCTGCCACCAACTATTATTGAAACAATTAGATAAGTGATTAAATCATCAAAAGTTTTTAAATTTAAACTATTTTGGATAATATTACTTTTCTTTAAAATAATTAGTCTTCCGTACCACCAACCAATTAGTATCCCAAAGACGTAAGCCAAAGAGTACCATCTAATTGATATAAACCCAAAGTTAAACAACACAGGGTCTAAATTATGGGTAAACATAGATCCTTATATCATATTTGAAATTAAGACGCCTATCAAATAAGATATAATATGAGTAATTCAGAAAAATTTTTAAAAACAATATCAACTCTTATCGAAAATGGTATTTTAACTTCAAAGGATATTCAGAAAGAAATAAAAACTGATTTAAAATTTAGAAAAGAAAAATTATTAAATGATCTTAACCTTGTTTCGAGAGATGAATTTGAGATTTTAAAAAAAATTGTCCAGAAGCAAGAAATAATTATTAAAAAAATTCAAAAAAACAAGCAATCTAAAAAGGCAAAAAAATCTTAACTTGCAAACCCTTGTTTTCACTTTTTCCTAACTGAATACTACCTCCATGAGAGTTGATCACATCTTCAACTATTGCAAGACCTAGACCAACACCAGAATGATTCAAACTTCTACTTTTGTCCAGCCTAAAAAAGGGTTTAAAAACATTTTTATACTGGTCTTCGGGAATCCCAGGTCCATCATCTTCAAAATTTATTAAAGCTCTATTAGAAGTTTTCTTAATTTTTACTATGACTTTCTGACCATACGTTAAACCATTTTGTATAATATTTTCAAAGGATCTTTTTAAAGCCAAAGGTCTACCCTCTAATATAATACTATCTTCAGATGAAACTTTAAGATTTTCATTGTTTATTCTAAATTTAATTTCATCAAAAAGTTTTTTAAGTTCAATTTTTTCAGTTCCCTCTTGTGCTTGAGTTTTTGCGAATTGCAAATAATCATTAAGCATCTTTTCCATTTCATCTATATCTTTTGACATATTTTTTGATAAATCTTTTTGGTCAATCATTGCCAACTGAAGTTTTAACCTCGTCAGAGGTGTTCTTAAATCGTGACTTATGCCAGACAACATCTCTGACCTTTGATTTAGATGACGATTAATTCTTTTTGCCATTCGATCAAATTCATACGCAGCCTTTCTAATCTCTTGAGCTCCTGAAGGCCTAAAATCATTAACGTAATCTCCTTTCCCAAACCTCTCTGCAGCTTTAGCTAGTTTCACTAAAGGCCTAGTTTGATTTTTCAAGAATATTAAAGCAATTACGATAAGTAATATTGAAGGCAAAGTGGTCCACAAAACAAACAGTCTTACTGATGATGTAGACACCATTTCTTTTGGTACTAAAAATTCAATTACCTCATTTTCAGATTTTATTTTTATTTCAACCGCATTTTTATATTTTGAAGTACTAAACCAATAATTGTTATTACCGAAGGCAGATTTAAGTTCTCTACGAAGAGATCTATCCATTGGACTGAATCTTCTTTCTCCAGATATTTTAGGAAAGTCCTTTTTATCAATACCTATTTCAAAATTAAAATTATTATTGTAACTATCTGTTAGAAAATCTAAATTATTTTTATCATTTTTATAAATATCCTCAATCGTTTTAAGCTGAGCCACTAAAGCTCTTGTTGTATTTTTATTTGCTTTTATCCAAATACTGTCAAAAAAAACAATTGTGATAATAAACTGAAGAATTATAGTTGGTGCCGCAACAATTATTAAAGCTCTATAAAATAATCGTTTAGGTAAAATAATTTTAATTATTCTATTCAATCCAGAGAACATACCCTGAGCCCCTTATCGTTTGTAAATATTTTGGATTTCTTGGATTAATTTCAATTTTCTGTCTTAGTCTGGTAATCATTACATCAATTGATCTTTCTTGTCCTATACCTGAAATAGCGCCTATTTCCTCTCTTGAATATGTTCTTCCTGGACTAGACAACATCTCAATCAATATTTTTTTTTCAGAGCTGTTAATTTTAAAAATTTTCTTTTCTAAATCGATTATCATTTTGTTAAGATCTATTATTGCTTTGCCAACATAATACTTTGAGTTTAAGTCAATTTTATTTTTACTCTTAATTACATTCTTAATTCTTAATAGCAATTCTTTTGGCTCAAAAGGCTTGCCTATATAATCATCTGCACCCAGTTCTAAACCCTTAATTCTATTTTCAACCTCACCCTTAGCAGTCAAAAGTATTATTGGAACTTGTATCTTTTTTTTAATTTCTTTTGTTAATTCATATCCATTTTGACCTGGCATCATCACATCGAGAATTAAAATATCAAACTTTAAGTAATTCAATTTCGTCTTTGCTTGATCGGCATTTTCAGCGGTTGAAACTATATATTCATTTTCTGACAAGTAATCTTTTAATAGACTTCTTATTCTGTCATCATCATCTACAACTAAAATGTGTATTTTATTATTTTCCATTAATTATTTTTTTTAAAACATCTTTAAACCTTATCACAGAGTCAGAATTGGAATTTTTAAGAGCGTTAAATATTCTTTTCTTTTGTGAATTATAAACAGTTTCAAAGAATATTTTACCCTCTTTATCCAAAAATAAGTTTTTTTTTCTTGTGTCATCTTCATCTTGAATTTGTTTTATCATTTTTGACTTAATCAAGTCTCTCAATACTCTGTTAAGACTTTGTTTTGTTACTTTTAATTTAAATATAAGCTCTCCTAAATTTATTCCAGGATTACTCTCTATTAAATGTAATGCCCTTAAATGAGCGGGTCCAAAAAACTTTTTGGATAAAATTTCTCTTGGATCTGAAAAAGTTTCTCTGTAGGCGTAAAAAAGCAATTGTATAAACTCTTTAATTTGTTCATCTTTTAGATATAGCAAATCTTTCATAACGGTAAGTTATATTGACTTATCCTAATTTGAAAGATAATTTAATTAAAAAATCTATAAATTTACTTTAAATGGAAAGTATACCTTACGACAAAAGATCAGGAAAAATTTGGTTCAATGGTAAAACCGTTGAATGGAAGGACGCTAATATTCATATTTTAAATCACGGACTTCATTATGCTAGTTGCGTATTTGAAGGTGAGAGAGTTTATGATGGAGAAATTTTTAAATTAGAGGATCACACAAAAAGATTATTTTATTCTGCAGAGAGAATGGGAATAAAAGTTCCTTATAATCAAGATGAAATTAATGCTGCTTGCAAAAATATAGTTAATGTTCAAAAAGTTAAAAACGGATACGTAAGACCATTAATTTGGAGAGGAAGTGAAATGATGGCTATTTCTGCTCAAAAAAATAAAATACATGTTGCTATTGCAACATGGGAGTGGGGTTCTTACTTTGATCCAAAATTAAAAATGAATGGAATAAAACTTAATATTTCTAGCTGGAGAAGACCTGCGCCAAATACTATTCCATGGGACACAAAGGCTGCAGGTTTGTATATGATATGCACTTTATCAAAACATGAAGCTGAAGCCCAAGGATTTACAGACTCATTAATGCTAGATCATGAGGGGAATATCGCTGAGTCAACTGGAGCAAACGTTTTTTTTAAAAATCAGGCCGAAGAATTACACACTCCAATTCCTGACTCTTTTTTAGACGGAATAACTAGACGTGAAATAATTAAAATTGCTAAGTCGAAAGGCATCAAGGTTATTGAAAGAAAGATAAAACCAGAAGAAATGAAAAATTTTGTAGGTTGTTTTTTAACTGGTACAGCAGCTGAAGTAACACCAGTTTCCCAAATAAATGAGCACAAATTTAAAGTTTGCAGGCTAATCTCTGAGTTGAATGATTCATATCAGAATTTAGTAAGGAAAGACTCAGCAGCTTAATCTTTACTATCTTCATTTATAGCATGATCTATACCTTTTCTTAAATAGTCATAGCCAGTATATAAAGTTAAAAACGCAGATAACCAAAGTAGAATAATACCGATGGTTTGAGCATTGTAATCTTGAAAATTTATTATTTTGTTTCCAATATCACCAGTCAACAAAATTGCTATAGAAGTCATTTGAATAAAAGTTTTCATTTTTGCCAGACTTGTCACTTGCATTATAATTTTTCCTTTTGCTAAAAATTCTCTAAGTCCTGATATTAAGATCTCTCTAGTTAAAATAATTACTGCAGCAATCACTTCGTAGTTTTTTATTGTTCCATTCATAACTAGCAATATTAGCGCGGCAGCAACAAGTATTTTGTCTGCAATGGGATCTAAAAGTTCACCTAACTTGGACTCCTCTTTAAAAAATCTTGCTAATAAACCATCCAAATAATCTGTAAAGCTTGCAAGCACAAATAAAAAAAATGGTATCAAATCACCAAAAAAACCTGGAATAAAAAAAGTTATTACGAAAATTGGAACGATTATAATTCTTCCTATAGTGAGTATGTTTGGTATTTTTAACTTCATTTATTCGTGAAAATAATCATATATTTTCTTAGCTATGTTGTCTTCTATTCCTTCCACTGATTTTAAATCATCAAAGCTTGCAGACTCCACAGCTCGTGCAGACCCAAAATGGTTTAATAAAGCTCTTTTCCTTTGTTTTCCAATCCCCTGAATTTGATCTAATAAAGACTTGCTGAGGTTTTTCTTTCTTTTTGCTCTGTGGGTGCTTATAGCAAATCTATGCGCTTCATCTCGAAGTCTTTGTATAAAAAATAATAATGGATCATTTCTTTCTAAAATATATTCTTTGCTTTTGTAATAAATTTTTTCCTCTCCAGCATTTCTTCTTTTACCCTTTGCTATTGCTAAAATTGGTAAGTCGTGCAACCCTAATTCATTAAGAACTTCCCTAGATACAGAATATTGTCCTTTTCCGCCGTCTATCATTATTAAATCTGGCAATGACAGTGAACCAGATTTTTCCTTAATAGCTTTTGAAAATCTTCTAAATAAAACTTCTTTCATCATTCCATAGTCATCATTTTTTATTTTTTCATCTTTAATATTGAATTTCCTGTATCTTTTCTTAACAAAACCTTCATTACTGAAACAAATTAATGATCCGACAGAGTCAGTTCCCTGAATGTGGCTATTATCGTAAACTTCTATTAATTCTATATTGTTATTAATATTAAATTTAGATGCTAATTCTTCGATGAGATTATTGTTAGTATCAGATTGTACGAGTTTTTGTTTTAAAGATTGTTTTGCATTTTTCTCTGCAAGACTAGAAATACTTATCTCATTTTTACTTTTTGCTAGCTTAATAATAATATCTTTTTTGTCCTTCTCGGAGAACGTTTTTTCAATAAGCTTTTTGTCTTTGACTTCACAGTTAGTTAATATCAGCATAGGAATAGTTTTGTTTTCATAAAATTGGGATATAAAAGAACTTATTATATCTTCAACACTGTCATCTGGATCATGTTTTGGATAGAAAGCCTGATTACCCCAGTTTTGTTTTGACCTGAAAAAAAACACTTGTACACATGTTTTTCCTGTCTCTTTATATATACTGATAACATCAGCCTCTTTTAAATTTGTTTGATTTATTTTTTGAGAGGTTTGTATTTGAGTTAATGCTTTTATTCTATCTCTAGCTATTGCTGCTTTCTCATAATCCAATTCTTTACTAGCTTTTTCCATCTCTTTGGATAAGTTTTTTTGAATTCTTCTAGATTTACCCGAAATAAAATCAATAGCGTCTACAACTGTAGTCTCGTATTCTTTTTCATTTATGTGTCCAACACATGGAGCAGAGCATCTTTTAATTTGGTATAAGATACACGGTCTCTCTCTATTTTTAAAAACAGTGTCATCACAAACTCTCAAAAGAAAAATTTTTTGTAAAATTTTTATTGTCCAATTAGCAGAACCAATTGATGCAAATGGACCAAAATAATATCCTGTCTTTGATTTTTTCCCTCTTAACTTTGTAAGTTGTGGCCACTTATCTTTATTACCAATGTAAATGTAAGGAAAAGATTTGTCATCTCGCAAAAGTATATTGTAACGAGGTTTATGTTTTTTTATTAAATTTGCTTCTAATAGTAGAGCCTCACTTTCGTTACTTGTAGTAGTAGTTTCAAGATTATGCGTTAGTGAAAGCATTCTCTCAGTTCTAATAGGGAGATTGGACTCAGTGACATAACTTTTGAGTCTATTTGGGATATTTTTAGCTTTACCAATATATAAAATTTCACCAGTAGAACTAATCATTTTGTAAACACCGGGGTTTTTTGGAATCAGCGGTATTTTTTCTTTTATTACTTTTTTTCCTAACTCTAAACTATTAATCATACTTTTGATTTTGATACCTCGATGCCAACAGATTTGGTTTTCTTTAAGATATCTAACTTTTCTATCTTAAGATTTATCTTTTTAACAAGTTTATTTCTAAATATCATATTAAAAATATTTTCTGCCAAATCTTCGAGTAACTCGTGATGTTTTAGATAAGCAATTTTCTCAATTTTACTTACAATTTCCTCGTAATTAAGTATTGAATTCAAATCTTTGTTATTAGGAGTCACATATGGATTTGTTAAAATTTCAATATTAAATTTTACTCTTTGTCTATTTTTTTTCTCAAAATTGTGTATTCCTATAGAAATATTTAAGATTAAATCTTTTATAATTACTTTTCTTTTATATTTAAATTTTTCTTTTTTTTTAAATTTAATTAATTTCATTCTTTTGTATTAATAATATCTGGTGTTTGCCATGCCAGTCTTTGCCCGCTATCAATATTAATTATCTCTCCTGTTATATTTTTATTTTCAATAAGAAACTTTACTCCATTACATATGTTTTCTAAATCTACTTTTTTTTTTAAGAGTGTGGATTTCCATTGCTTTTTAAAATGCCTTTCAGATTGTCTTTTGTTTTTTAATGTTGGTCCAGGTGAAATACCATTCACTCTTATACTAGGCGCTAATTTCATGGCTGATGTTTTTGTAAAAGTAGCCAATGAAGACTTACTTAAAGTGTAAGAGAAAAAAAAAGGAGTTAATTTTTCGACTCTTTGATCAATAATATTAATGATACATCCCTCTTTATTTTTAATTAATCTTTTAAAATTTTGCGTCATGATTGCTGGTGCTTTTAAGTTGATATTCATATGTTTTGTAAAGGATTTTTCAGAAAAATTTTCAAGATTATCGTTTTCAAAAATAGATGCATTATTAATTAAACAATCTAATCCTTTCAAAGTTTTATAAGCTTTTTTTATTAAAGTTTCGGTCTGTTTAAGATTATTTAAATCAGCTTTAAATAAGTATACTTCAGCCCCAAGTTCCTCTAATTCTTTTTTTAATTTTAAGGCATTACTTTTAGATTTGTTAAAGTGGATACCTATTTTTGTTTCAAAACTTACTAAACTTTTAGCGATTGCAGATCCTATTCTAGTAGCTCCACCAGTGATGATTATTTTTTTGGCTTCCATTTTTTTATCGCTTTTCTTGGTTTTGTACCAGGCATACCCATAGTCGATCTTCCTTTTGGATAAACTTTACTTTTCAAATTATATTGAGATATTTTAGGATTTAAAGTAATTTCAAGTTCACTAGCTTCTAGTTTTCTCATCTCATCTCTTAGTTTAGCTGCCTCTTCAAATTCTAAATTAGATGCAGCTTCCTTCATTTTTCTGTTTAAAGCTTTAAGATGTTTTTTTAAGTTTCCACCTACGTTTGAGCCTTCACTAATTTTAACGTAATCTTTTTCATAAACAGACTCTAAAATGTCACTTATCTCTTTTTTAACTGACTCAGCGGTTATTCCATTTTTCTTATTATATTCTAATTGTTTATTTCTCCTTCTGTCTGTTTCCTTAATTGCATTTTCAATGCTCTTCGTGACTTTATCAGCATATAAAATTACCTTACCATCAACATTTCGCGCTGCTCTTCCAATCGTTTGAATTAAAGAAGTTTCAGATCTTAAAAATCCCTCTTTATCAGCATCTAAAATTGCTACCAAAGCACATTCAGGAATATCTAATCCTTCTCTTAACAAATTAATTCCTACAAGAATATCAAACACCCCCATTCTTAAATCTCTTATGATCTCAATTCTTTCCAGAGTATCAATATCAGAATGCATATACCTTACTTTAAGACCATTTTCGTGGAGGTACTCAGTAAGATCTTCAGCCATTTTTTTTGTCAGCGTTGTAGCAAGAACTCTATATCCTTTTTTTACAATCTCTTTTGCCTCGTGCATAAGATCATCAACTTGAGTTTTGGCTGGCCTTATTTCAACAGGTGGGTCTATTAAACCTGTTGGCCTAATGATTTGGTCAATATATTTATTGCTTGTTTGTTTTAGTTCCCAGGGTCCTGGGGTAGCAGAGACAAAAACAGTTTGTGTTCTCATTAAATCCCACTCTTCAAATTTCAAAGGTCTATTGTCCATACATGAAGGGAGTCTAAAACCGTATTCGGCTAATGTACTTTTTCTTGTACGGTCGCCCTTATACATCCCATTTAATTGAGGGACTGTTACGTGACTTTCATCTACAAATACAATTGCATTATCTGGAAAATACTCAAATAGAGTAGGAGGAGGTTCACCAGCTTTTCTTCCTGATAAAAATCTTGAATAATTTTCTATCCCTGCACAAGTGCCGGTAGCTTCAATCATTTCTAGATCAAACTTAGTTCGCTCTCTTAATCTTTGTTCCTCTAAAAGTTTGTTATTTTCTCTATGTTTTTTTAAAGTTTCAGCTAACTCAGATTTTATTTGTCTGATTGCTTGCTCGATAGTTGGCTTAGGAGTTATATAATGACTATTAGCGTAAATTTTTATTATTGAGTAATCATTTGTCTTGTCTCCAGTAAGTGGGTCAAATTCTTCAATTTTTTCCAATTTATTTAAATTAAAACTTATTCTCCAAGCTCTGTCTTCTAAGTGTGATGGAAAAATCTCTAAATTTTCTCCTCTTACCCTAAAAGTTCCTCTAAAAAAATTTTGATCATTTCTTTTGTACTGTAAGTTTATAAATGCTTTAATTAAATCATCTCGCTCATACTCATAATTTTTCTTAAGAGTAATAGTCATTTTGGAGTAAGCCTCTACAGAGCCTAAACCATAAATACATGATACACTCGCAACAATAATCACATCATCTCTTTCCAACAAAGATCTTGTTGCCGAGTGTCTCATACGATCAATTTGTTCATTTATTGAGGCTTCTTTTTCTATATAAGTATCAGATCTAGGAACGTATGCTTCTGGAGTATAGTAATCGTAATATGATACAAAATATTCTACAGCATTATCAGGAAAAAAACTTTTAAACTCTCCGTACAATTGAGCAGCCAAAGTTTTGTTTGGTGCAAGAATTAGAGCTGGTCTATTAGCCTTTTCGATAACTTTTGCCATTGTAAACGTTTTACCTGATCCCGTAACTCCTAAAAGCACTTGTTCTTGTTTGTTATCTTTTAAGTTTTTTAATATTTTCTTTATGGCCTCTGGTTGGTCACCGCTAGGTTGAAAATCACTTTTGATTTTAAAGTTAATACCTCCCTCTAACTTCTTAATTTTTTTCGAGTTATTAACTTCTAGATCAGCTAATTTTTCTTGATAAGTATTTTGCATTTTGTGTTAATAATAAGTTAATTATATTATAAATTTCAATGAGCATAGTTTCCAATAGTTTAAAACGTATAAAACCGTCGCCTACAATAGCAGTCACCTCAAAAGCTAGGGAAATGAGAGCTGCTGGAAAGGATGTTATTGGTTTAGGGGCTGGAGAGCCTGATTTTGATACCCCAGACAATATTAAAGAAGCAGCAATAGAAGCGATTAGAAAAGGGGATACAAAATATACTGCAGTGGATGGAACTCCAGCTCTAAAAAAAGCTATCCAAGCAAAATTTTCTAGAGAAAATAATTTATCATACGAGCTTGATCAAATTTCAGTTGGAACTGGTGGAAAGCAAGTTTTATATAATGCTTTTATGGCAACCATAAATAAAGGTGATGAGGTAATTATTCCAGCCCCTTATTGGGTTTCTTATCCCGATATTGTTTTATTGGCTGGAGGCAAACCTAAAATTATAAAGTGTGATGAAAAAAATAATTTTAAGTTAACACCGGAAAAATTAACAAGAGTAGTTTCAAAGAAAACAAAGTGGATAATTATAAACTCGCCATCTAATCCTACAGGCTCTGGTTATACAAAAGATGAGATAATAGCTTTGTCGAAAATTTTAATAAAATATAAAAATTTATATATTTTAAGCGATGATATTTACGAACATATTACTTATGACGGTTTTAAATTTTTTACAATTGCGCAAATTGAAAAATTAAAAAGCAGAACTTTAACCATGAATGGAGTGAGTAAATCTTACTCAATGACTGGCTGGAGAATAGGTTATGCCGCAGGTCCAAAAGAAATAATTAAAGCGATGGCTAAAATTCAATCCCAATCAACTAGTAATCCTACATCCATAAGTCAAGCAGCTGCAGTCGAGGCTTTAAACGGAACACAAGACTTTATTTCAGAAAGATCAAATTATTTTAAAGAAAGAAGAAATTTTGTTGTTGATAGTTTAAATAATATAAAAGGTATAAGCTGTTTAAGTCCTGAAGGAGCTTTTTACGTTTTCCCAAATTGTAAAAAATTACTAAACAAGAAAACGAAACTTAAATCCGATAAAGATTTTGTAGAAAAACTGTTAGAAAAAGCTGAGGTAGCTGTGGTTCAAGGTTCTGCCTTTGGTTTAGACGGTTACTTTAGGATATCTTACGCTACTTCAATGGAAAATTTGAAAAAAGCAATGAAAAGAATTAAAAGTTTTTGTGATAGCCTTAATTAGATTCAGATAGATATTTTTCAGCTTCAAGTGCTGACATACAACCCATTCCAGCAGCGGTAACTGCTTGTCTAAAAATTTTATCCTTTACATCTCCTGCAGCAAAAACTCCTGGAATATTCGTTTCAGTAGAGTCAGGTTTTGTTATTAAATACCCTTCTTTGTCCATTTTAAGTTGATCTTTAAATAAAGATGTAGCTGGATCATGACCTATGGCAATAAATAAACCATCAACTTTAAGATCTTTAACTTTATTATCTTTTACATTTTTAATTTTTAATGCATTCACAGTTTTTGGCTCTCTAGTACCAATAACATCCTCAACTACTGTATCCCAAATTATTTCTATTTTCTTATTAGATTTTAATTTAGCTTGAAGCATTTTTTCTGCTCTCAATTCGTTTCTTCTATGTATTAAATAAACCTTTGAGGCAAATTTAGTGAGGAACATTGCTTCCTCAACAGCAGCATTTCCCCCACCAACTACAGCTACCTCTTTTTCCTTAAAGAAAAATCCGTCACAAGTAGCACATGCTGAAACTCCAAAACCTCTAAACTCTTGTTCAGATTTTAAATTTAACCATCTTGCTTGTGCTCCTGTTGAAATTATAAAACTATCTGCAGTGTAAATCTGACCGCTATCACCTTTTGCCGTAAAAGGTTTTTTTGTTAAGTCAACTTTGCTGATATGATCTTGTATCATCTCTGTTCCTACAGCTTCGGCTTGGCCTTTCATTTCATCCATAAGCCATGGACCTTGAATCACTTTTGAGTATCCAGGGTAATTTTCAACATCAGTGGTTGTAGTTAATTGTCCTCCGGGTTGAGAACCATGAACAAGTATTGGTTTAAGCATTGCTCTAGCCGCATAAATAGCCGCTGTATAGCCAGCAGGACCAGATCCAAGAATTAACACTTTTGTATGTTTTGTTGATTTATTATTCATTATGTAAGGGTATATAGTAACTAATGTTAGAATTAAAAGCACTTCTTTTAACGCAAGGTATGCACGGTATGGTTAGTCAAGTAGAGGGATTAGCCAAAGCTTTGGGCCTAAGTTATAAACACCAAAAAATTGAATTAAAAACTTTTTGGAATTTTATTCCCCCTAAAATCAGTCCAATATCGGAAAATTTGGTTAAAAATAAATTCGTGTGCGATTGTAAAATCATTATATCTTGTGGAAGAAAAAGTGTAATACCATCAATAGCTTTAAAAAAAAGGTTAGGTAATCAAATTTTCAATATTCACATACAAGATCCTAAAGTTTCTTTTGAACACTTTGACCTTATAGTGAGTCCTGAGCACGATCGTTTAAAAGGTGAAAATATAATTAATACAACGGGTGCCATTCATTATTTAACAAAAAAAGAGATTAATGATAATTCAACGTATCTAGGAATTGAAAAAGATAAAAGAAAAGAGTTAGTAGCATTTATTATCGGAGGACCAAACAAATATTATAATTATTCAGAAAAACAAATTCATGAACTTTTTAACAAAGTTAAGACATTATTTACCCCAGATAAATTTAAAATTATTGTAATTCCTTCTTACAGAACACCTGAAAAAATTTTAAAAATAGCATTTAATACCTTTAGCATTAACCACCACGTTGTAAAAAATATCGATAAAAAAGCTTATCTTTCTGCACTAGCAATCTCAAATTATATAGTTGTAACGTGCGACTCCACGTCAATGATTTCAGAGGCTGCTATGACCGGAAAACCCGTTTATATTGCAATGATGAAGTCTTTTAAGCCAACTGGAAGATTTAAAAAATTTTATTCACAATTGAAAGATTTAGGTATAACAAGGGAATTAGAAGATAGGGTTGAAAGTTGGAGTTACAATAGTTTAAATGAGGTAAACAGAATTGCTCCAATAGTAAAAGCAAAAATAAAAAAACATGGAATTATTTAAATCATTAGAAGAAAGGACTAAACTATTTAGCGATCCTTTTAAACATTTTGAAATCAATCAGCCGCTGACTCAAAATGCCATTGACGAGATCTGTAGTGCAGAGATTGCTGATCCTAGAAAACAAAATCTAAATTATGATGGAACAAGAGCTCTTGATGGAGGAGAAGGAGCATTTCGAGCTGGAATTAAAGATGGCGGAAAAGCAAAAAAGCTAAGATGTTATGTTACTAAAGAAAACTCTAATCAATTTCCAAACTTAACAAAATTTATTGAAGAATTAAGATCAGCTGAAGTTTATAAAAAAATTGGATCATTGATTGGTAAAGATTTGAGCAATTCTTATGTTAGACTAGAAGTAATTTGTGATAGAGAAGGTTTTTGGTTGAAGCCTCACTGCGATATTGAGGAAAAATTAATGTCATCAATAGTTTTTGTTAATTTACATAACGAGTCGGAGAATTTAGGAACTGATTTTTATGATGCAAAATTAAAAAAAGTTAAAACAGTTCCTTATAAACATAATTATGGATACTTCTTTACAAGTGGGCCGAACACTTGGCATGGAATGGAAAAAAAAGAGATTAAAAAAGAAAGAAGATGTATTCAAATAAACTACGTTACCTTCGAAACTGATTGGAAAGTTAAAAATTAAAGATCTTGTAAAGAGGTTACGCTGATATCTTTCAATTTAAGAGATTTAATTCCTTCCAAACAAACCTTGGCTGTGGACATATTCGTGCAATATGGAACTTTGTTAGCTAGCGTCGCTCTTCTTAAAGCTAGCGCATCGCTCAACTGAGCTTCACTGTTTCCGCCACCTGTATTAATAACTAATGCTATTTTTTTACTATTTAAAATATCAACAATATGAGGAGATCCCTGATTTACTTTATTAATTTTTTTACACTTGATCCCATGTTTGCTTATATAATCAGCAGTGCCTCCAGTGCCACAAATTTTAAAATTTAACTTGATTAATTGTTTTGCTAGTTGAACTCCTTCTTCTTTATGACTATTTTTTAAAGAAATAAAAGCTAAGCCCTTTTTAGGAAGAGAGTTTGAGGCTGCGATTTGACTCTTAGCAAAAGCCATCCCAAAATTTTTATCAAAACCCATTACCTCACCTGTAGACTTCATTTCTGGACCAAGTAAAAGATCACTATTCGGGAATTTATTAAATGGAAATACTGCCTCTTTAACTGCAAACATATCTTTTGTTTTACTTTTTAAATTAAATTTAGTTAATTTTTCTCCAGCCATCACTCTTGAAGCTATCTTAGCAAGAGGTAAATTTTTTGCTTTTGAAACAAATGGTACAGTTCTACTTGCCCTAGGATTCACCTCTATTACATAAATTTGATCTTTTTTAATTGCATATTGAACATTCATGAAACCTTTAACTTTTAGAGCTAAAGCTAATTTTTTTGTTTGATTTTCAATTTCTTTAATCAAAAAAGGTTTTATTGATACCGGAGGAAGACTACATGCTGAATCACCAGAGTGTATTCCAGCTTCTTCAATGTGCTGCATAATGCCAGCTACAAAAACATTTTTACCATCTGATATTGCGTCAACATCAACTTCCATTGCATTATCAATAAACTTATCAATTAAGATTGGATTTTTTTCAGCAACTTTAAATGCTTCTTTTACAAAGTCTTTGAGTTGGCTTTTTTCATGAACAATCTCCATTGCTCTTCCACCTAATACGTAAGATGGTCTTACCATTAAAGGCAAACCAATCCTATCAGCAATTTTTATTGCTTGAGGAAAAGTTTTAGCTATACCACTTTCAGCTTGATTTAAACTAAGTTTATTTAAAAGATCTCTAAATCTATCTCTGTCCTCTGCTAGGTCAATAGAAGTATACTGTGTTCCTAGAATTGGAAGTTTATTTTCATGTAAAAATTTCGCGAGTTTAATAGGAGTTTGGCCCCCAAACTGAGTAATAACACCTTTTACATTACCTTTTGATTTCTCTCTTTTTATAATATTGAAAACAAATTCATCTATTAAAGGTTCAAAATATAGTCTGTCACTTGTATCATAATCTGTTGAAACCGTTTCTGGATTACAATTCACCATAATAGTTTCATATTTAGCTTCCTTTAGAGCAAAACTAGCTTGGCAACAGCAATAATCAAACTCTATTCCCTGACCGATCCTATTAGGCCCCCCACCCAGAATTATAATTTTATCTCTGTTAGAGGGATCAGCCTCACATTCTGAATTAGAGGAGAAATTTCTTTGATAAGTAGAATACATATAGGGTGTGAAAGATTTAAATTCTGCAGCACATGTATCAACTTTTTTATAAACTGGTAAAACTTTTAAAGCAGTTCTTCTTTTTCTAATTAACGACTCTGAAGTATTCGTAAGTTCGGATAATTTTTTGTCTGAAAATCCTATCGACTTAATATAATTAAACTCATTGAAATTTTTAGGAAGACCTTTTTTCTTTATTTTAATTTCGTTTTCAATGATTTCTTTTATTTGATTTAAAAACCAAGGATCAATTTTTGAAAGTTTATTTATATCCTTTAAATTTATTTTTTTTCTAATAGCCTCACCTACAAGTAAAATCTTATTTGGGATATTCTCTTTAAGTTTTTTTTTAATTTGTTTTGTATTTAAATTAAATATTTGGTCTAATCCTGAGAAACCTGTTTCTAAAGAAACCAAGGCTTTTTGAAGAGACTCTTTAAAATTTCTACCAATAGCCATTGCTTCTCCCACCGATTTCATTGATGTTCCTAAAACTGCAGCTGAAGATGAGAATTTTTCAAAAGTAAACCTTGGGATTTTAGTGACTACATAGTCTATTGTGGGCTCAAAAGATGCAGGTGTAACTTTCGTAATTTCATTTTTTAATTCGTCTAAAGTGTAACCAACGGCTAACTTTGCTGCTACTTTCGCTATTGGAAACCCTGTGGCTTTAGAAGCCAGTGCTGATGATCTTGAAACCCTAGGATTCATCTCAATGATTACCATCCTTCCATTTTTTGGATTTATTGCGAATTGAACATTTGATCCCCCAGTTTCTACACCAATTTTTCTTAAGCAAGCTATAGAGGCGTTTCTCATAACTTGATATTCTTTGTCGGTCAAAGTAAGTGCTGGAGCGATAGTTACTGAGTCCCCAGTATGAATACCCATGGGATCTAAATTTTCTATTGAGCAAATGATTATGCAATTGTCATTTTTATCTCTAACAACTTCCATCTCAAATTCTTTCCAACCCTCTAAACACTCTTCAACTAAGACTTGATTAACAGGTGACTCTTGAAGCCCATTTTTTATTATTTTATAAAAATCTTTTTTATTTTTTGCGATACCACCTCCTAAACCTCCTAGAGTAAAAGCCGGTCTTATAATTGCTGGTAATCCGATTTGTTTTAAGGCTTTTGAAGATTGATTAAAACTATTTACTATTTTTGACTTCGGAAGATCCAAACCAATCTCTATCATATTTTTTCTGAACTTTTTCCTATCCTCAGCATTAGAAATTGCTTTTGAATTAGCACCTATAAGTTCAATTCTATATTTTTTGAGAATTCCTTTTTTTTTTGCCTCCATTGCTAAATTTAATGCAGTTTGACCACCCATAGTTGGCAAAATTGCATCAGGTTTTTCTTTGATAAGAATTTTTTCAAGAATTTCTATAGTAATAGGTTCGATATAAGTTTTATCGGCGACGTTTGGATCCGTCATTATTGTAGCTGGATTTGAATTTATAAGAATTACTTTAAACCCCTCATCTTTTAAAGCTTTACAAGCTTGAGTGCCTGAATAATCAAATTCGCAAGCTTGACCAATTATTATCGGCCCAGCACCGACCACTAAAATTTTTTTAATATCTTTTCTTTTTGGCATTTTTTTTCATACTTTTTACAAATTTATCAAATAAATAAACGCTATCTTGAGGACCAGGGTTAGACTCTGGATGATATTGAACTGAGAAAACAGGTTTATTTTTTAGCTCGATACCTTCAATACTATTGTCAAATAAAGACTGGTGAGTAACTCTTATATTTTTAGGTAAATTTTTTTTTAATACTTCAAATCCATGATTCTGACTAGTGATTTCAACATTTCCCTCAATTAAATTCTTAACAGGATGGTTAGCTCCTCTATGGCCTAATTTCATCTTTTCTGTTTTAGCACCAAGCGCTAAAGCTAGCATTTGATGGCCTAAACAGATTCCAAATAATGGCAAATTTTTTTTGATTAATTCTTGAATTGTCGGTATAGCATACCTTCCAGTTGCCGCAGGGTCTCCAGGTCCGTTTGATAAAAATATACCATTAGGTTTCAGTTTTAGAATATCTTTTGCACTTGTTTTGCATGGGACTATTGTAACCTTACAATTAAAATCTGAAAAATATCTTAAAATATTTTTCTTAATTCCATAGTCAATAGCAACTACATGCAATAATTTTTTTTTATTTTTCAAGTATCCATTTCCCTTTTTCCAGGTTTTATAGTCTTGCCATATATAATTCTTCTTAGTAGTTACCTGTTTTGCTAAATCTAGGTTTTTAAGACCACTCCATTTATTAGTTACCTTAATAAGTTTTTTTATATTTAATTTATTTTTGTTGTAAAAATATATTGTTCCTTTAGGAGCACCTCTATCTCTAATGAAATTTGTTAAATTTCTAGTATCAACTCCAGTTATCCCAACTATCTTATTCTTTTTTAACCATTGATCTAAATGTTTTAAAGATCTGTAATTTGATGGATTAGTTATTTCTGTATTTATTATTACCCCTTTAGTCCATATTCTGTCAGATTCGTGATCCTCCTTATTTGTTCCTACATTTCCAACATGAGGAAAAGTGAAATTAATAATCTGATCAGCATAGGAGGGATCTGAAATTATTTCTTGATAACCAGTAATTGAAGTATTGAAACACACTTCTCCAGTTGCGGTGCCTTTGAAACCTAAACCAATGCCTTTGAAAAATTTACCGTTTTCAAGAACTAAAATAGCTGTAGAATCGATCTTTTTAAGATTTTTTTTTGAGTTTATGATTTGACCAATCTTATTCAAATACAACTCATGAGTTAAAGTAAAAAACTTATAAACATGATTTTGCGCAACATATGAAATAGAATTAAAATCGTCAAGAAAGTTCTTTTTATTTCATATAAGAATTGTGATTAAAATAATACTCCAAAATGTCTTTAAAAAAACAAATAGAAGATAAGTTTAATGAAGCTCTTAGAGCTAAAGATAAAAACACTTATCCTACTTTGCGACTTGTTGTTTCAGCAATAAAAGATGCTGAAATAGCCGGAAGATCTAAGGGTATTAAAGAATTGAAGGATAGTGATATAATTTCATTGTTAAAAAAAATGTTAAAACAAAGAAACGAGTCATGTGATGTATACCAAAAGGCAGGTAGAAATGAATTACTTGAAAACGAAAAAAAAGAGATTGGTGTAATTAATACTTTTTTACCAAAACAATTGAGCGATCAAGAAACTAAAAAAATTTGCGAAGAAACCATAAAGTCTTTAGGTGCCTCGAGCATGAAAGATATGGGCAAGGTAATGGGAATTTTAAAATCAAAATATTCTGACTCGATAGATTTTTCAAAAGTGAGCTCGATTATAAAAGGTCTTTTGAGCTGAGCATGAAATATCCAAAAGAATATTTAGATGAAATTAAACTTAGATTAAAAGTTTCACAAGTTGTAGGTAAGTCAGTTCAGTTAAAAAAAAGAGGTAAAGAATTTGTTGGTCTTTCACCTTTTAAAAATGAAAAAACTCCTTCATTTACAGTTAATGACGAAAAAGAATTTTATCATTGTTTTAGCACAGGAGAACATGGAAACATTTTTGATTTTTTAATTAAAACAAAATCTATGGGTTTTGGTGAGGCCGTAAGAACTTTAGCTGCTGAGGCTGGGATGCAGCCTTATAGATTTACGAAATTTGACCAAATAAAAGATTTGAGGTTTCAAACTTATAAGAATATTTTTAAAGATTATTCAAATTATTTTAATGAACAGCTATTTAGTAAAGACAACCAAGAGCCATTAGATTATCTCATTAAAAGAGGTATAAAAAAAAATATAATCGAAGAGTTCGGTTTAGGTTATGTCCCTTGGAAAAATAATTTCTACGAAACTTTAATAAAAAAATATTCTGAAGAAGAAATAAAAGTGACTGGTTTATATTATATTAGTGAAAAAACTAAAAAACATATTGATCGATTTAATTCTAGAATAATTTTTCCAATAAGAAATATCACAAGTGATGTTGTCGCTTTTGGAGGAAGAATAATACGCAATAGTAAATTAGCCAAATATATCAATTCTCCTGAGACTGAATTTTATAAAAAGGGAAATATGATTTTTAATCTAGATAAGGCAAAAGATTTAAGATCAAATACTAATGAGGTTTTAATTGTCGAAGGATACATGGATGTTGTTAGCGTTTATGCTTCAGGAATTAAAAACGTAGTTTCAAATTCAGGCACAGCTATAACCGATAGACAAATAAGTTTGCTTTGGAAATTTTTCTCAGACCCAATTATTTGTTTAGATGGAGATGAAAGCGGTCAAACCGCGGCAATAAGAATAGCCGAAAAGTTATTTTCATTTATTAATGAGAAAAATAAAATTTTTTTTTCCGTGATGCCTGACGGAAAAGATCCTGATGATTATATAAAACAATTTGGAAAAGAAGCATTGTTAAAGTTACTTGAAAAAAAAGAAATTATTCAATCTTTCTTATGGAACTACCATTTAGGTAAAATTGATCAAAGTAATCCATATGAAATTTCAAAATTTGAAAAAGAAATAAAAAAATTGTCTTATTCAATAAAAGACGAAACATTAAAAAAATATGTTCTAGAGGATTTTCTTAAAAAAATTAGAAAATTGACGCCAATTCAATCTTTGGAGCAAAATAAAATTTATTCACAATTTAAAAATAAAAAAAATTTTAAAATTTTAAAAGAGACGAAAATTCTTCATCAAAGAAAAAAAGACTTATCTAAAATTCAAATAATCGAATTTTCTATCTTATACATAATTTTAAATTATTTAGAAATTTCTTCAAAAAAGCTTGAGCAATTAAATGAAATTAGATTTGTAAGTGAAAAAAATGAAATTTTAAAAAACCTTATAATAAATTTAATATCACAAAGCGATGAAGACCCAGAAACAAAAGTAAAAATTAATCAGGAATATGATAATATTATTAAAGAGATTGAAGAAAATTCAAATATTCAACTAATTACAAAAAATAAAACAGAACAAGAAATCCTAGATTTACTTGGGGAACTTATGCAAGACCATAAGGATCAAAATAATCTTAAAAAGATAGAATCTCTTGAGCAAAAATTGATTAAGAACTTGGATGAAAATTCTTATTCAGAACTATTAAAGCTGAAAACCCAGTTAAATAGGGAATAAATAAAGAGTAGATTTTCTTCGCTTAGTCATTATATATAACATGTTCAATTTATGCCTGAAAAATTAATTACAAAATCATTTGAAAGACTTCTAGATAAAGGAAAACACAGAGGATTTATAACTTACGAGGAATTAGGTAAATCATTAGGGAAAAGGAATAGTACTAATGAAAATTTGGAAAAAGCATTTTTAATAATAGTTGACGAAAAAATTACTCTCGTAGAAAAAAAATCACAATTTCAATCAAATAAGAAAAAAGAAACATCAAACACAACTGAGGAAAAAACGTCAGATAAGAGTGATGATCCAATTAGAATGTACCTCCGAGAAATGGGTGGTGTAGAACTTCTTTCAAGAGAAGGTGAAATAGCTATAGCCAAAAGGATTGAAGCGGGTAAAGACGTAATGATAAATGCCTTGACTCAAAGTCCCTTAGTAGGAAAAAAAATTAATGAGTGGAGAGATCAAATAGAAAATCAATCATTGTTGGTGAGAGATATAATAGATATTGACTCTACATATGAAGATTTTGAAACCGCAGATGGAGAAAATGAAATTAAATTAGAAAAGAAAAATAAATTACAAAAAGAAAAACTAAAAGAAAACCAAGAGAATGAAACAAATAAAGAGGATAACAATTCAAACGATGAAGACGAGTTTAATGTTTCACTTGCAAAAATGGAGGAGGAGATTAAACCGAAAATAATTAATATACTTGAGTCCTTAAGTAAAAATTATTCAAAACTTAAAAAATACCAAGTTGAAAACCTTGAGTGTTTGTTAGCCTCAAAAGAACTATCAGTGTCTAAAAATAAAAATTTTAAAAAGATACAAGAAATATTAGTAGATAATTTTAAAAATCTTCAACTAGCCCCGCACGTTGTTGAGGAACTTGTCCAGTCTCATTATAAGGAAAATAAAAAGATTGTTTCATTAGAGGGAGTTTTACTAAGGTTAGCTATGGACAATAAAATTTCCAGGGAGGAGTTTTTAAAATATTACTTGGGAAATGAAATTAATCCAAAATTTGAGACTTTTTTGAGGGAAAATAATACTTGGAAGTCTTTTTTCAAGAAATTCAAAAAAGATTTCTCGGAAATAAGAGATAGACTGGTCGAATTTAGTAAAAAAATAGGTCTTTCAGTTGGAGAATTTAAAAGACTAGTCAATAGAATTCAAAAGGGTGAGAGAGAGTCCAGAATTGCAAAAAAGGAAATGGTTGAAGCTAATTTAAGATTAGTTATATCGATAGCAAAAAAATATACTAATAGAGGTTTACAATTTTTGGACTTAATTCAAGAGGGAAATATTGGTTTAATGAAAGCAGTTGACAAGTTTGAATATAGAAGGGGATATAAGTTCTCGACTTATGCAACTTGGTGGATTAGACAAGCGATAACAAGATCAATTGCTGACCAAGCTAGAACAATCAGAATTCCAGTTCACATGATCGAAACTATTAATAAAATAGTTAGAACGCAAAGACAAATAATGAGTGAGTTTGGTCGAGAACCTACTCCAGAAGAGCTTTCGAAAAAATTAGCGATGCCACTTGAGAAAGTAAGAAAGGTTTTAAAAATTGCAAAAGAGCCAGTTTCTCTTGAAACTCCTGTGGGAGACGAGGAAGATAGCAGTCTTGGAGATTTTATAGAGGATAAAAATGCACTTCAACCACTTGATACAGCGATACAATCCAATTTAAGTGAGTCAACAACAAAAATTTTAGCTTCTTTAACTCCTCGAGAAGAAAGAGTTCTAAGGATGCGATTTGGAATAGGAATGAACACTGATCATACTCTTGAAGAAGTAGGGCTTCAGTTTTCAGTAACTCGAGAAAGAATAAGGCAAATTGAGGCTAAGGCATTAAGAAAATTAAAGCATCCTAGTAGATCAAAACAATTAAAAAGTTTCTTAGAAAAATAAGTAATTGTGGTATAAAATAACTTATTTGGGCCTGTAGCTCAGTTGGTTAGAGCAGTACACTCATAATGTATTGGTCCCAGGTTCGAGTCCTGGCGGGCCCACCAATTACTCTTTAGTAAATTCCTCGAGTTTGCTAATTAGAATATTAATATCATTATTATTAGAACTTAGAATTGATGCAAACTCCTCTTTTTGTGTTCGAGCCAAACTTAGACCTTCAACAATTAAATCTCTTATTAATGGCTTATCAGGATTTTTGGTATATATTCTCCAGTCAATTTTAATTTCTGGATTACCATCATTTGGCAAAATCTTTGAATTTATTATTGTATAATTTGCACTTTTTTGATCTGAATTTATTACTTCAAATTTACTAGATGAATAGTCTGACAATCTGGAAGTTAAACTCTTTAAAAAATACTTTTCAAAAGCTTTCTGATATCTACTTACATCACTTTTATCAGATGTTTTTCTCAATTCTCCAAGAGTATAAAGACCCAATGCAGGTATATCTACATTTTCGAGAGCAATTTTTTCTATAAACTCAGATTTTTCCTCGATTGTTAAACTTTTATCGCTTAATTTATTTATAGCCTCGCTTACTAATTCTGAAATAAATTCTTTTGGATCTGTGCTATATGCCAATAAAGATGATTGAAACATTAAAAAAAATGATAAGAAAAATATACTTAACCTGTTCATTTTGAATTATCTTTTAATTATCTAAGTTTCCCCAGTCGTCTTGATCACCCAATGAATTCTTAATTTTATTTTCTCTATTTTGTAAATAAACACTCTTGAAAGAAGAATACAAATCTATTGAGTTTTTTTCTAGGCTTTCAAAGGCAGTTATATTATCTGCTCTGAAATCTACAGCTGTTGTTCCTTTAACAGAAAAATAATCAAGATCATTACCAGAAATTCCGAATAACTCTTTTTCTCTAATTGTTATGTAGGCAAATGGATCAACAAATGTATCTGCAATCATTCCCAAAGAGTCTCTTGCTGTTGTTGGTCCCAATATTGGTAACACAAAATAACAACCGGGTCCTACTCCATATGTTCCAAGAGTTTGACCTACATCTTCTTTATGTGGTTTTAAACCCATTCTTTCTGCTGGGTTAAATAGACCTAATATTCCAACAGTAGAGTTTACGATTACACTACCTGTAGAATGACCTAATTGAGCTAAATTCCCTTGCAAAAGAGCATTCGGTATCGACAAAAGCGTAGCAATGTTTGATGTAAAATTACTTGTTCCAATTTTTATAGGATTTGGAAGTTTATTATATCCCTTGGCTATTGGTTCAAGTATTACATTATCAAAAGCCAAATTAAATTTAAAAATTGTTCTACTAACTCCTTCGAAGCATTCCTCAGAAGCTTTAGCCTTATCCAATGACGTTATTGATATAATTATAAAGCATAGAACTGATGCAATTTTTTTAGAAATCATTATACTAAGCTATATATATAAATTTACACGTTATGCTATAGAAATTATTAGTCAAATATGAGTACTATTTTGATTAAATTTTGCTTAAAAATAGAATTTTATGCTTGTAACTAACAAATTATCTCCAAATTACTCAAAAAAGCTGAGAAAAAAAAATAAAATTAGATTTATTATTATTCACTATACCGGAATGCAATCTGAAATTGAATCTATTAAAAGACTTAAAAACTTAAAATCTAAAGTAAGCTGCCATTATTTAATAAATAGAAAAGGTATTATTATGAGAATGGTTGACGAAAAATATGAGGCGTGGCATGCGGGAAAATCTAAGTGGAAAAATTTAGTGAACCTAAATAAATATTCAATTGGAATAGAATTAGTGAATAAAGGTCACAAAATTAGGTATGAAAATTTTTCCAATACACAAATTAAAAGTTTAATAAAGTTATGCTCCAAACTCAAAAGAAAATATAAGATTAAAAAGGAAAACTTCTTAGGACATTCTGATATCGCGCCTTTAAGAAAGGTTGATCCTGGAGAAAAATTCCCGTGGAAACAACTAAGTAAGTTTAACATAGGTGTATGGTACAAAACTCGTAAGTTAGAAATTTTCAAAAAAACTAGGGATGAAAATAATGCTAAAATATTTTTTAAAAATCTCCGTAAAATTGGGTATAGATATTTTAACATCTCCAAAAGAAAAAGATCTGATGCGAGAATTATCAAAGCGTTTAAGTCGAGATATTTGCAAGAAGATCTCTCAATAAAAATAGATCAAAAAACTCTTAAAATTAGCCATTTTTTAGCTAATTGTTAGATAAATCACTTGATATCTGTAAATTAATTTATTAATAGTTATTTGCCAGATAATTGGATTGTCGCTATTAGTTGATTTAATAGAGGAAAGTCCGGGCTCCAAAAAGACACAGTGCCAGTTAACGGCTGGCAAAGGTGACTTTAGGGATAGTGCCACAGAAAATAAACCGCCTAATCAAGGCAAGGGTGAAACGGCGAGGTAAGAGCTCACCGGTTTTTTGGTAACAAAAAACGCACGGCAAACCCCACTGGGAGCAAGGTTAAATAGGAGAGACACTGCAATTAAGTTGCTAAAAACGGTCTTTTGTTAGTCTTTCGGGTTAACCGCTTGAGCTTAAATGCAAATTTAAGTCTAGAGAAATGACATCTTAAATGACAGAACCCGGCTTATAGATTATCTGGCTAAACATTAGCTTTTAATCGTTCTACTTTTGTACCAAGACCAAAATACAATCTTGTTGACTATTTTCAAAAAACCCATACTATCCCAAATAATCCCATAATGGAGGGTGATTTGAAAATAAATTTTAAAATAAGGTTTTTAAAAAACTATGTTTTTATCAAGTTACGAAAACAAAATAGACAAGAAAGGACGGGTTTCTGTGCCAGCTACTTTTAGATCACACTTAAATTCTGCAGGTTACAATGGCTTTATCTGTTATCCATCATTTAATCATGAAGCTTTAGAGGCATGTTCTCAAGATAGAATTGAAAAAATCTCTAATACAATCGACTCTTTAAACCCGTTTGAAGAAAAGAGAGATTTTTTTGCGACATCGGTTCTATCAGAAAGTGAAAATTTGCAATTCGATACCGAGGGACGAGTGTCTATTCCAGAAAAATTACTTAAACATGCTAAAATAAAAAATAGTATTTTATTCGTCGGTCAAGGCAAAACATTTCAAATATGGGAACCAAAAAATTTTGATAAATTCAAAGCTTTTGCTAGAAAAAAAGCTTTTCAAAATAGATCTAACTTAAAGTGGGAAAATAAATAGAAAGGGGAGATGTCATGAGTATAAATGTCGGTGGAGGTGAGTTGAGAGAATTAAAACCTAGAATTTTAGTAATAGGCGTTGGCGGAGCTGGAGGAAATGCAATTAATGCAATGATTGAGGCAGGGATGCAAGGAGTAGAGTTTGTTGCAGTGAACACTGATGCTCAAGATTTAAAAATGAGCAAAGCAGATGCAAAAATTCAGATAGGTATGAATTTAACAAAAGGACTCGGTGCTGGTGCAAAACATGACATAGGACAAGCCGCAGCCGATGAGTCAATTAACGAAATAGTAAATTTCATTCAAGGAAGCAACATGGTGTTTATTGCATCTGGTATGGGAGGTGGTACTGGAACTGGGGCTTCACATGTAATTGCAAAAGCTGCAAGAGAAATGAATATTTTAACAGTAGGAGTTACAACTTTACCTTTTTCTTATGAAGGTCCTAAGAGAATGAGAAGGGCAACGGCTGGATTAGAGGAATTAAAAAGGCACCTTGACACTACCATAGTCGTACCAAATCAAAACCTTTTTAAAATTGCTAATGAGACAACTGGTTTTGAAGAGTCTTTTAGTTTGTCGAATGATGTACTAAAGCATGGCGTACAAAGTATTACAGATTTAATGGTAAGACCTGGAATGATTAATTTAGATTTTGCGGATGTTGAAACTGTTATGAGCTCAAGCGGCAAAGCAATGATGGGTACTGGAGAGGCAGAGGGAGAAAATAGGGCAATGGCTGCTACCGAGTTAGCTTTAAACAACCCCCTAATTGATGAATATACTTTGCAAGGTGCCAAAGGTTTATTGGTAAATATTACTGGTGGAAGCGATATCAAACTTTTCGAGGTAGATGCTGCAGTGAACAAGATTCGAGCGGAGGTCGATCCTGAAGCAGAATTAATATTTGGTGCCATTAAAGATGAAAACATGAATGGTAAAATTAGAGTTTCAATCGTAGCCACATCTTTAAATGGATCTTCAGTTTATCCAGATCCAAGACCAGTACTAAATGTGGTTGGTGGATCTAACGGTAAAAGCACTAACTTTTCTGATAACTTGTTTTCTAAAACTAACTTAGAGCAGAATGTTGTTAGTTCAATTGATGGAGCAACAGCATTAAAACTCGATGAAAATTACGAAATCAAAAACAATGATGAACAAAATGCAGTTATGGATAGCTTTGAAAGCGAGGAAGAAAATAAAATTGCAGAAGAAACAAAAACTTTTATAGAAAGTTCTCAAGAAATCCCTACAGGAGTATCTATTGAAAGTGCATCTTATATGGAAAAAAATGTAGAATCAGTAAGCACAGACATGAAAGATGAAACAAATAATCTAATTAAAAATGATAGAATTCAAGAAGAATATACCCCTAAACTTTTTTCAGACGAGCAAAACTATGAAGATTCTCAAATAAATGAAATTAAAGAAGACAATGTTTCCGATCAACTTTTTGATCAAGAAAATAATGAAGACGAGGATTTTGAAATCCCAGCTTTTTTAAGAAGACAAAAGTTTTAATGATCACAATAAAAATTAATGAAAAATCAAACAACATCATTGGAATTTTCTCATTTTCCGGTGATGTTGAGCGAAATTATTGATATTAGTTCCCCTTCAAAAGGAGGTTTTTTTGTAGATTGTACCTTTGGCGGCGGAGGTTATACTAGAGAAATATTAAAATTTCCAAATACTAGAGTAATTGGCTTTGATAGGGATGCCACAGTTTTATCAATAGCAAAAAAACTTAAAAAAAGATTTAAAAATAGATTTAAATTTTATCAACTAAGGTTTAGTCAAATAGACAAAATTTTAAATAATGATCAGGTAGATACAATCATTTTTGATTTAGGTCTTTCATCAATTCAACTAAAAGATTTTAAAAGAGGTTTTTCATTCAAATCAAAAGATAACCTCGACATGTCAATGGGCTTAACAGATATTTCTGCACAACAAGTAATTAATAATTTAAACGAAAAACAATTAAAACTTATCATAAAAATTTTAGGAGAAGAAAAAGAAGCTTCTAAAATAGCAAAAAATATTGTGAGGGCTAGATCTGAAAAAAGAATTACAAGAGTTGATCAGTTAGTTGCAATAATAGAGAAGAGTAAAAAAAAAAATTTTCATACGAAAATCAATCCCAGCACTAAAACTTTTCAAGCTTTAAGAATATTTGTAAATAAGGAAATTACCGAACTTATCAATGGAATTATTAAAGCAACCAAAATATTGAAACCTGGAGGAAAAATCTTGATTGTCAGTTTTCATTCGATAGAGGATAAAATTGTAAAATATTTTTTTAATAATTTTTCTCAAAATAGATCAAAACCATCTAGATATTTGCCTGAAGAAAATAATGAAAACTTTATGTTATTTGAGAAATATACTAATAAAGTTATAAAACCCACAGTTTGTGAAATAAAAAAAAATAGTCCTTCTAGATCTGCAAAATTGAGATTTGCCATAAGAAGTAAAAATAATTTTTTTTATCCAGAAAATTTTTTAAAAAAATTCAATAAATATTTAGATATAGAGAACTTACATGTTTAAATTTAAAATATTTACTTCAATCACAATTTTTACAATTTTTTTAGTAGGAACTTCTTTGATTAAAAATCAAACAAGAAACCTTGAAAAAAAAATTTATGATTTAAGTAAAATAATTTATTTCCATGAAGAAAATTTAAAGGAGTCCCAGCTAGATTTTTTTTACCTTTCATCACCAATAATATTAGAGCAAAAGGTAGAATATGTTGATCATATAAAGTATGTCCCAATGGACCAGTCAAAAATATTTTTGAATTTTGAGACATTCAATGAACTTAAAAACAAATATGTTAATCATGAGAGATAATTTTAAAAAAAGTAAAAAAAAAAAAAATTTAAACAAAAATCAAACTAGTTTTTATTTTGAGGATTATTTAGAGACCAACAATAAAATTTTTAAAAAAAAATTTCTAACTCAAGATCGAATTTATTTATTGTTTTTTTTATTTTTTTCATTAATTTTTATTTTTAGCATTCGAATTATTCATGTCTCAATGAACAAATTTGAGATTTTCAATAATGCAAAGTCTCTTAATCAGTATAACCTTGAGAGAAGAGATATTGTTGATAGAAATGGAGAATTGATCTCGAGAAATGTAAAATTTTTTCACGCTGCTATTATTCCTAAAAATATTACTAATAAAGATAATTTTATCTTAAAACTTAAATTAAATTTTCCCAAATTATCAATTGAAAAAATTGAAAAAAATATTACGGAGGGGAAATATTTTTATCTAAAAAAACGTATCAACCAAATTGAAAAAGAAAAACTCTGGAAATTAGGAGAAAAAGGTATTGTATTTGAGCCATTTCAATCAAGAATTTATACTCACGCTAATTTATATAGTCATATTATTGGGCAAGTTGATTATGACAATTATGGTGTTTCCGGTATAGAAAAATATTTTGATAAAGAGTTAAAAAATGAAAAATTAAAGAACAAGCCTCTTAAATTAACTTTAGATACCAATATACAATATCTTATAGATAAAGAACTTAATCAAGCACTTGAAATATTCAAAGCTACTGGCGGAGGTGCTTTGCTTATGAATGTAGAGAATGGAGAAATTTTATCTTTAGTATCTCTGCCAAATTTTGATATTAATTTAAGAGCAGATCTTAGTGATAAAAAATACATAAATAAAATCACAAAAGGTGTTTACGAACTTGGTTCTATATTTAAAACTTTTACTATCGCTTTAGCTCTTGATAGTGAGATTGTTAAACCACAAACTGTTATCAAAAATATTCCTCGAACTGTTAGGTGCTCTAGTCATGAAATTTCTGATATAAAAGAATTTCCTAAAAACTTGAAAGTTGAGGATATCCTTATTAGGTCATCAAATGTAGGCACATTAATGATAGCTCAAAAAATTGGTAAAAAAAAATTTCAAGAATTTATAGATAAAACTAAACTACTTAATGTTCCTGATTTACAATTAGAAGAAGTTGGCAAACCGATTGATTTTAAATGGAATAAGTGCAAACTAGAGACTGTTTCTTTTGGACACGGTATAACTACAACTCCACTTCAAGCAACAACTGTTTATGCTTCATTAGTTAATGGTGGAAAAATTATAAAACCTAGCTTAATTGAAAAAAGTTATAATGAAAATGAGCGCGATCAAATAATCAAAAAAAAAACAAGTAAAAATTTAAATAAAATTTTAAGAAAAGTAGTAACAGATGATAAAGGTACAGCCAGTCTAGCAAATATAAATGGTTATTACGTTGGAGGAAAAACTGGTACGTCACAAAATTATTTTAATAAAAAAGAAAATTTGAATACTTTTATCTCAATTTTCCCCTCTCAGAAACCCAAATATGCTTTATTGGTTATGCTAGAGAATCCACAGGTAGCCGAAGACCTAATTTACAATTATAGGGGAATAAAAATAAAAGCTAATAGAAATGAAGCTGGATGGAACTCAGTTTATATAGCTGGCAAAATAATAAAAAAAATTGGACCAATTTTAGCCATAAAAAACAAAGATTTTAACGATTATTATGTTGCTGAAAAAATTAATAAATAATTATTATATCAAAAGAAAAAATATTAAAGTGACTGGTCTTTCAATAAATAGCAAAGATATTAAGAAAGGCTATATTTTTTTTGCAATTAAAGGCAACAGATCAAACGGTGAAAAATTTATAAATAAAGCTGTAAAAAAAGGCGCGCAAGTAATTGTATGTTCAAAACAGTGTAAATACACAAATAGCAAGATTACAGTAATCAAAAGTTCTAACATAAGATATTTATTGAGTGAAATTGCGTCAAAGTTTTATAGGTTAAAGCCAAAAAATATAATAGCCGTAACAGGAACCAACGGTAAGACTTCAGTTGCGGATCTCTTTTACCAAATTTTAAATATTAATAAAGTTCCAGTTGCTTCGATTGGAACTCTGGGCATAAAATATAAAGGAAAAAAAATTAAATCTAACTTAACTACCCCAGATACCATTTCAATTCACAAAAATTTGAAAAAATTAAAAAAAAATAAAATAGATAATGTTATTATAGAAGCATCAAGTCATGGATTAGTTCAGAAAAGGTTAGATCATTTAAATTTTAAAGCTGCTATTTTTACAAATTTTAGCCAAGACCACTTAGATTACCATAATACGATGAAATCTTACTTAAATGCTAAACTATTATTATTCAATAAAATTATATCAAAGAATAAAAAAGTAATTTCAGATAATTCATTAAAAGAATATCCGATTTTAAAAAAAATTTCAAAGATAAGAAAATTACATTTATTTGATATTAGTTTTTTATTTAAAAAGTTGGAAAAAAAATACAAATATAAATTTAGCCCTTTCCAATTAAAAAATCTTTCGATGGCTATTCGTGCAGCTCAAATATGTGGCCTAAAAGAAAAAAAAATTTTTAGTACAATAAAAAAATTAAAAGATGTTGAAGGAAGGCTTGAGTTGATAAAAAAATTTTCTGGTAATATAAAAGTTTTTGTAGATTTTGCTCATACACCTGATGCATTAATAAAATCTATTAATTCATTGAAGAAATTGTATGGAAATAATATTTCAATAGTGTTTGGATGTGGTGGAGATCGTGATTATAAAAAAAGACCGTTGATGGCAAAGATAGTTAGCTCAAATTGTAAAAAAATTTATGTCACTGACGATAATCCAAGAAATGAGGATCCAAATAAAATCAGAAAACAAATAATTAATCATATTAAAAATAAAAATCATTTTAATATTGGAAATAGACAAAAAGCAATAAGACATGCAATTCAAAACGCAAGTCCCAATGAGATTATTTTGATTTCTGGAAAAGGTCATGAAACAGAGCAAATCTATAAAAATAGAACGCTTTCTATTTCGGATAAAAAAATAATTCAGAATTTAAGATTTAATTCGAGAAAGTCTTTAAATAGTCAAAATTACTCTCAAAACAAAAAAATTTTACAAGAATTTAATTGGAAATTAAAAACAAATAGTTTTCATGGAATCTCAATTGACTCAAGATTTATTAAGAAAAATAATCTTTTTTTAACCATTAAAGGAAAAAACAACAATGGTGCTGAATTTGCATCAAAAGCTATTAGAAAAGGCGCTAAATACATAATTACCTCACAGGCAATTCGTAGGCCAAAAAAAAAAATTATTAAAGTTAAAAATGAAATTAAATTTTTAAATTATTACGCAAGTAGAAAAAGAGATTTCACATCAGCTAAGATAATCGCTGTGACTGGAAGTGCAGGAAAAACATCTTTAAAAAATTTAATAAAAGATTTGCTAAATAATTTCGGCAAAACTCTTTGTTCCCCTAAATCATACAATAATCATTTTGGAGTGCCACTTAGTTTATCTCAGCTTCATATTAAACACGATTTTGGTGTTTTCGAGGTTGGCATGAACAAATCTGGAGAAATAAATACCCTAACAAAATTAATCAAACCACATATAGGCATTATCACTAACATTGGTGAAGCTCACATCGAAAATTTTCAAAATCAAAGGGGTATTGCTGATGCTAAAGGAGAAATTATGAATAATATTCAGAAAAATGGGACTATTATTTTAAATCGTGATGATAAATACTTTAATTATCTTCAAAAAAAAGCAAAATTAAAAAATCTTAAAGTAACAACTTATGGTCGATCAAAAAAATCAGATGTAAATCTTATTTCAGAATTAAAAAATGGAGATGAAATTAAATTAACGATTAAAATTAGGAGTCAAATTTTTAAAATTAAAATTAAAAATATAAACATTTACAACGTTTTATCTTCATTAGCTCTTCTAAAAGAGCTTAATCTTGATTTAAAAATGATTAAAAATCATTATAAGAATTATAGTGCAACTGATGGAAGAGGGAAAATTCATAATATTAAAAGATACAGAAAAAATTTTAATTTAATTGATGAAAGTTATAATGCTAATCCGCTTTCTGTAAAAACTGCAATCGATAATTTTAAATTGATAAAAAAAAGAAACTTTAAAAAATATTTACTTCTTGGCGATATGCTCGAATTAGGTAAAAAATCAGATATATTACATAAAAATTTGTCAAAAGTTATTAACAGTTCTGATATCGATAAAGTGTTCATTAAGGGCAACAAATCTCTCATTACTTATAAGAATATCGACAAAAATAAGAGAGGAAATATTTTTCAACTGGAGGAAGATGTGGATTTTACTTTTAATAGCATTATATCCAACAATGACTATCTTATGATTAAGGGATCTAATGCAACTGGTTTAAATAATTTAAGTCAAAAAATGATAAAAGGTTATTAAATGTTGTTTCATTTTTTTACATCATTAATTGATCAATATTCTTTTCTTAATGTTTTTAAATATTTAACATTTAGAACTGGTTTATCTGTAATGACCTCGCTAATAATTGTTTTCATAATAGGATCACCTTTAATTAGGATATTTTCGGAAAAAATGATTACAGGACCAATAAGACAAGATGGACCTATTGATCATATAGTAAAAAAAACGGGGACGCCAACAATGGGCGGTGTGATTATTATTATAGGAATAATTTCGAGTAGTCTACTTTGGTCAGATTTGACCAATATCTATGTTTGGACGCTAATATTTGTGTCATTAAGTTTAGGAGGCTTGGGATTCATAGATGATACATTAAAAATTAAATTTAAAAACTCCAGAGGACTTAAATCAAGATATAAATTTGTAGGCCAATTAACAATAGGCTCATTAGCTTTATACATTCTTATTAATTTCTCTAATCATGAATATTTATATGATTTGTATTTCCCATTCTTTAAAAACTTAATTTTTAATTTGGGATTATTCTTTATTCCTTTCGGGTTGTTTGTAATTATTGGTGCTTCAAATGCAGTTAATTTGACTGATGGGCTAGATGGTTTGGCAACAGTTCCAGTCATGCTAGTTGCACTTTCATTCACTCTTATCTCCTACGTAGTTGGAAATACGATTTTTTCCGAGTATCTTCAAATTCAATATATACCAGATGTGGGCGAACTTTCGATCTTTTGTGGCTCAATAGTTGGGGCTTGTTTAGGTTTCTTGTGGTACAACGCTCCGCCAGCAAAGATTTTTATGGGAGACACAGGTTCGCTTTCCTTAGGTGGTTCTTTAGCAGCAATAGCTATAATCGTAAAACATGAGATCGTACTTGCAATTATTGGAGGACTATTTGTTTTAGAGACAGTTTCAGTAATAATACAAGTCATATCCTTTAAATTGACAGGCAAAAGAATATTTAAAATGGCACCTATACATCATCATTTTGAAAAAAAAGGCTGGGCTGAGTCAACAATTGTTATACGTTTTTGGATTATTGCAATAATTCTTGCTTTAGTAGGATTAGCAACATTAAAACTAAGATAAAATGGTTCCAATAAAAAATCTAAGAGAACTATCTTTTTTAGTTTATGGGTTAGGTTTAACAGGAAAATCTGTAATTAATTTTTTTAAAAAAAATAGAATTAATAGATACCAAGTCTGGGATGATAAAAAGAGAAAATTATTTAAGTCAAAAAGACCTCAAAATCTAAAAGAAACCCTAAAAAAAGTTAATTATATAGTTTTAAGTCCAGGTATAAGTTTAGAAATGTCAAATAAAAATTGGCTAAACAAATATAAACATAAAATAATTACAGATTTAGACTTAATATTTTTGCTCAAAAATTTTTTTAAAACAATTGTAGTGACTGGAACCAATGGTAAATCAACTACTTGTAAAATTATTCACCATCTGCTTAGAAGAAACGGTTTTAAATCCCTTTTAGGCGGGAATATAGGAACACCAATATTAAACTTAAAAATGAACAAAAGGTCTTTTTTAATTATTGAGGCATCATCCTTCCAACTTGCACATTCTAAATTTGTTTGTCCCGATTACGCCGCACTATTGAATATAAGTAATGATCACATTGATTGGCATGGAAACTTAAATAATTATATAGCAGCTAAGTTAAAAATTTTTGAACTCCAGAAAAAAAAACAATACTCTTTTATAAATAAAAAATTAATATCGCATTTTAAAAAAAAAAAATATTTAGGCAAATTAGTTGTTCCCAAAATAAAAAATTATTTTAAAATTAAAAATAAATTAAATAACTCTTATCTTAAAATGGAAATAAATGATGAAAATATGTCATTTGTTTTTAATTTATCTAAAATTTTAAAAATAAAAGAAAAATCCTTTTTAAAAACCTTAAACTCATTTAAAGGTTTACCACATAGATACGAAATTTTCTTAAGAAAAAAAAACTATCTTTTTATTAATGATTCTAAGGCAACATCATTTCAATCAACTAAATTTGCGTTAAAAAGCTCAAAAAATATTTTTTGGATAGTAGGTGGACTACCAAAAAAAAATGATAAATTTAATTTTGCAAAAATCAAAAATAATATTATTAAATCTTATATTGTCGGAAAAAATACAAATTTTTTCAAAAAACAATTACAAAAAAAAGTAAGTTTTTGTGTTACTAAAAATATCAACAATTCACTTTTAAAAATCCTTAAAGACACAAAATTATTAAGAAAAAAAAGAAATACGATATTGTTAAGCCCTGCCTCTGCTTCTTATGATCAGTTTACCAATTTTGAAAAAAGAGGTGAAGAATTTAAAAGATTGAGTAAATTTTATGCAAGAAAATATATTTAAACTAAAATTTTCAAATTATTGGCGAAATATTGATAAAAAGATATTCTTAAGCTTTATCGTATTATTTTGTTTAGGTTTATTTTTTTCTTTTTCATCTACTTCATCATTAGCGGGTGAGAGATTAAACAGGGATTATTATTTTTTCTTTTCAAAGCATTTTATCTTTACACTTTTGGCGCTTACAATAATGATAATTATTTCAATTATAGAAACTTCACTTTTACAAAAAATTATAATTCCTATATTTATTTTTACTTTTTTTCTTTTGGCATTAGTGCCTCTAATTGGCATAGAAGTAAAAGGAGCTAAAAGATGGTTAGACTTTTATTTTTTTAGATTACAACCAATTGAAATTTTAAAGCCATTTTTTATTTTAGCTACAGTTAAAGTTTTAACATTTAATAAATTGAAGAGTTCACAATTGCGATATTTAGTTAGTTTTTCGTTATTGTCTTTAGTAGTAATTCTTTTAATTGATCAACCTGATCTCGGCCAAACAGTTTTAATTTTTTTTACTTGGGTTGCTACAGTTTTCGTCTCCGGAGTCAGTTTATTACATATATTTATTTTTTTTATAATTTTTTTGATTTCTTTGAGTTCTTTGTTAATTTTACTACCAGAAAAATTTGGTTATATAATAAATCGTTTAATATCATTTATTGACCCTGATACTGGAGACAAGTTTCAATCATCTTCAGCTTTAGACGCAATTAAACTTGGCGGTTTAACTGGCCAAGGAATGGGAGAAGGAATTTTGAAAGAAAGAGTTCCTGAAGCCCACACAGATTATATTATTGCGGTAATATCTGAAGAGTATGGTTCAATTATTTCAACTTTTATCATTTTTATATTTCTTTACATTTCTTTCAGAATAATTAAAAATTGTATTAATCAAGACGATCGGCTTGTTAAAATTTCGTTATGTGGTTTAGCTACACTACTTATATTTCAAACATTTATACATGTTGGCGTTAATACAAGTTTAATTCCTACTACTGGAATGACTCTGCCATTTTTAAGTTATGGTGGATCATCATTAATTGGTAGTGCGATATTAGCAGGAATAATTTTAAATTACACAAAAGATAAAAATTATTTATATGATTAAACAAAAAAATATTATAATTGCGGCTGGCGGAACCGGCGGTCACGTTTTTCCAGGTATTAATCTAGCAGAACATTTAACAAATATGAATTTTAAAGTTGAAATTGTGACCGATAAAAGAGGGTTCAAATATTTAGAAAAAGTAAAAACTTTTAAAATTTCTATACTGCCTTCATCACCATTAGTTTCAAATTCTATTTTATTATTTCTCTTTTCATCAGTTTTTATCTCTTACTCAATTTTAAGATCTTTAATTTTTCTAATTTTTAATAGACCTGAAATTATTATTGGGATGGGTGGCTATGCATCATTTCCAATTAGTTTAGCCGCTTATATTCTAAGAATAAAATTTATAATCTATGAAAATAATTCAATCATTGGAAAAGCCAATAAATATTTACTACCTCTCTCAAGTAAAATACTAGTTTCAAATATACAGCTTGAAGGGATACCACAAAAATATCAAAATAAAATTTTGGAAATAGGAAATATAATTAAAAAAGAAATTATTAATTTTTCTGGCAAAAATAATAAGTTTGATGTAAAAAAATTAAACATATTAGTTCTAGGCGGTAGTCAAGCAGCAAAAATTTTTGCTGAGATACTTCCAAATATATTCAAAAATTGCTCTGATCGTGGAATAAATTTAAAAATTTTCCAACATTGCACACCTAGTCAAAATGAATATTTAAAAAGTTTTTACGATAAAACTAATATTGAATATGAGGTTTTTAATTTTAGTGATAATTTAATATATTTCTTCTCAAAAGTTAACTTAGCAATTACTAGATCGGGATCATCTATGTTAGCAGAACTCACAAATGCCAAAATCCCCTTTATATCAGTTCCACTACCAACCTCTGCAGACAACCATCAATTTAAGAATGCTCTTTATTATCAAAAAAAAAAATTAACTTTTCTTATTGAAGAAAAAGATTTAAACAATAAGCTTTATTCACTTTTAAACGATATATATAAGAATAAATCTCTATTAGATGATATTATATCTCGCCAGAGCCAATATTCTGACAAAAATGTCTACGAAAATATTAATCGAGTATTAGAAAAAATTTTTGATGAAAAAAATTAACTTAGGTCAAAAAGAAATTATCCATTTTATTGGCATTGGCGGTATTGGTATGAGTGGCTTAGCTCAAATTATGAAAAATATGGGATTTAAAATTCAAGGAAGCGATCAAAGTAAAAACAAAAATACAATAAGTTGCACAAATGCAGGTATTAAAATTTTTATTGGCCACTCTGAAAGAAATTTAAAAAATTCAACAATTATAGTCCGATCATCAGCAATTAAAGATAAGAATATTGAAATTAAACACGCAAAAAAGAAAAGAATACCAATTTATTCAAGAGCTGAAGTTCTTGCAGATGTTGTATCACTGAAAAAAAATATAATAATTACTGGATCCCATGGCAAAACAACTACAACTTCACTAGTTTCAAAAATTCTTTCTGACCAAAAACTTGATCCCACAATTATAAATGGCGGAGTAATAAATTCACTCAACAGTAATGCAAAATTAGGAAAAGGAGAATGGTCAATTTTAGAAGCGGATGAGTCAGATGGAAGCTTTTTAAAGCTACCTATTAATTATTCAATTGTTACAAATATAGATTATGAGCATATTGACTATTATAAAAATTTTAAAAATTTGGAAAATTCTTTTATAAGATTTATAGAAAAAACGCCCCCAACTGGAAAATCTATAATATGTATTGATAATGTGAATATAAAAAAAATATTTAGCAAAATTAAAAACAAAAATATTTTAACTTATGGTCAAAGTTCAAATGCTCAATATAGAATTTCAAATATTAGATATAAAACCAATCATTCAATTTTTGATCTAAACTATAAAGATTTAAAGAAAAAAAATAAAAAGGTAAAAAATATCCAGCTAAGATTACTAGGCAAGCACAATGTGCTTAATGCTGCTGCGGCAGTGACAGTCTGCCTTAATTTGGGCGTAGAACATAATATTATTAAAAAATCTCTTAAAAAATTTACTGGAGTTCAACGAAGAATGACAAAAATATTTTCAAAAGATTTAAATGATTTTTATGATGATTATGCTCATCACCCAACGGAGATAGCTTCAATCTTAGATGGCGTCAAGAAAGCATACAAAAAAAGAAAAATTATATCTATATTTGAACCACACCGATATTCTAGAGTTCTTTCTTTAAAAAAAGAATTTGCAGCATCTTTTTCAAAATCAGATTTAGTTTTGCTTTGCCCTATATATGCCGCAGGTGAAAAAAAAAATCTTCAATTTAATCAAATTAATTTTGCTAATTTAATATCTAAATCATCTAATACTCAGGTTATTGCAATTAAAGACTACTTAGAAATTGCTAAATTTTTGAGGAAAAATCTTATAAGCAATGAGATAATAATTGGGATGGGAGCAGGATCAATATCTAAATGGATGGGTGAAATTAAAAATACTTTATGACCATAAACCAAAAATTTACTAAAAAATTTAGTAATAGCATAACTCATAACATTAAACTTTCAAATTATAGTTGGTTTAACTTAGGCGGACCCGCAGAGTACTTATTCAAACCAAAAAATAAAGAGGAATTGATTGAATTTCTTAAAGAAAATAAAAAAGATAATTATAAAATTACAATTATAGGTGCAGGCTCAAATACTCTTATAAGGGATAATGGAGTTAAAGGAGTTGTAATTAAGCTTGGCCTAGGCTTTTCAGGAATTAAATTAATTAAAGATGATGTTATTGAGGCCGGTTCTGCATTACTTGATCGTAAATTATCTGATTTTGCAAAAAATAATGGAATAAGTAACTTTGAATTTCTCTCATGTATACCCGGTTCAATTGGAGGAGCTGTAATTATGAACAGTGGTTGTTATGGGTATGATATTTCAAAAGTTTTAATTTCTTTAAAAGTAATCGACATAAATATTGCTCAAGAGAGAGAGATAAAACGTGAAGAATTGGAATTTTATTACAGAGGCACAAGTTTATCAGAAAATTTAATCATTACTTCAGTTAAATTAAGAGGAAGAGTCGACTCCAAAGATAAAATTGAAAAATTACAAAATGAATTAATTAAAAAAAAAAAATTGTCTCAACCCAGTCAGATTAAGACTTGTGGTAGCACTTTTAAAAATAAAATTCCTGGAAAACAAGCTTGGGAGTTAATTAAAGAGGCCGGATGTGATAAATTTAAAGAAGGTGATGCGATAATTTCACAAAAACATTCCAACTTCTTCGTAAATAATGGAAAGGCAAAATCAGCTGATATAGAGCGATTAATTTATAGAGTTAAAGAGGCAGTAAGTAAAAAAATAGGAATAGATCTTGAACTTGAAATAAAAATTATAGGTGAATAAAAAAAAATTTAAAAGAGTTTTGGTTGTTTTGGGAGGTACCTCTGGGGAAAGAGAGGTAAGTCTTAACAGTGGAAAGGCATGTATAGCAGCATTAAAAAAAAAAAATTATACTGTGTCTACCTTTGATCCAAAATTTAAAAACCTTAATTTAATAAACAAAAAAAATACAGATGTAATCTTTAACGCTTTACATGGAAAGAATGGAGAAGATGGAATAGCACAAAGCTACTTTGAATATCTTAAAATCCCTTACACACACTCTGGCGTTGTAAGTTCTTATAATTCAATGAATAAGATTATCTCAAAAGAAATATTTATAAAAAATAAGATTTTAACACCATCATATTTCTCATTGAATAAAAAAAAATTTAGTAGAAAAATACTTAAATCTCTTTTTAAAAAAAAAAAAATTAATTTTCCAGTTGTAATCAAACCATCAAATGAAGGCTCTAGTCTTGGTGTAAAAATATCTCAAAATTATGATCAACTTTTTAGATTTACAAAATTGTTGTTTAAAACATACAATGAATTAATATTTGAAAAATTTATAGGTGGACAAGAAATCCAAGTAGCAGTTATAAATGGAACTCCACTTGGAGCCATTGAATTAGTTCCAAAAAGATCTTTTTATGATTATAAAGCAAAATACACAAAGTCTGCAAAAACAAAACATCTTATGCCGGCGAGGCTTAAAAAGATGAACTATTTGAAAGTTTTGAAATTAGCTAAACGAGCCCATGATGCCTTAGAATGTAAAGGTGTGACAAGAACAGATTTTAAATTCTTTAAAAATAAATTTTATCTTCTTGAAATTAACACACAACCAGGGATGACAAATCTATCATTGGTGCCGGAAATAGCAAGTTTTTATGGAATTTCATTTTCTAGTTTAGTAGAAAAAATTTTACTCGACGCTAGTATTAATAGATGAAGAGAAAATATTTAATTGCACCTCTCTTAATTTTACTATTAAGCACATATATCACGAAAGATAGGTTTTTAAGTTTATCAATTTTCAATATAAAAAAAATAGTTATTAAAAACAATCACTTATTAGATGAAAAAATAATTTCTAAAAAACTATATTTTTTATTGGATAGTAATATTTTTCTAACTGATAAAAAAAAAATTGAAAATAAATTAAAGGAATTAGAACTTGTTAGAGGTTTTGAAATAAAAAGAATTTACCCTAACAAAATTAAAGTAAAAATATTTGAAAAAAAACCCGTTGCTATTTTACATAATAAAAGACAAAAAAAATATTTTACTGACGATAACGATGTTATAAGTTATTTTTATCTTAAAAAATTTGAAAATTTACCACAAGTATTTGGCGACAAAGATAGTTTTAAAAAATTTTATTACAATTTAAAAGAAATAGACTTTCCTATTAAAAATATTAAAGCATTTTATCATTTTGAATCACGAAGATGGGATTTAGTTACAAAAAAGAATCAATTAATAAAGTTACCAACAAAAAATTATTTAAAAAGCCTTAAAAATTTCTTAGCTTTAAAAGACCAACAAAATTTTAATAAATATCAAACTTTTGATTATAGAATAAGTGAACAACTTATCTTAAAATAGGTTATGAAAAACAATTCTCCAACTCTTTTTGTTGAAATCAATGCATCAAAATTTATTTTTTTTGTAAATGATGAAGAGGATTACGATTATAAATTACTATATCACTATTCTACTCCTATTCAGGGAATAGATAATTATAAGATATTTGACCATGATCTAATCTTAAATATTTTTAAAAAAAATATTCTTGCTGCTGAAAAAAAATTAAATCTTATTTTTAAAGAGGCAGTAATAGTTTTAAATAATCTAGATTGTTCAACAATCAACTTTTCAGGGTTCAAAAAATTGAATCGTTCTCAATTGCTAAAAGAAAATATAACTTATTTACTCAATTCTCTTAAATCAAAAATTCAAGAAACTGAAGATAAAAAAAAAATAATACATATTTTTAATTCAAATTTTTTTTTAGATGAAAAAGTATTAGATAATTTACCCATAGGTTTATTTGGAAATATTTACTCTCATGAATTATCTTTTTTTCTTATCAATAATAATGATTATAATAATTTAGAAAAAATATTGAATAAATGTAATTTAAGACTGAAAAAAATATTGTCAAAGAATTTTATTGAAGGAGTAAATATTATAAATGAAAATCCAAATCTAAATACTTTTATTCAAGTGAAAGTTAATAAAAAAAATTCCCAAATCGTTTATTTTGAAAATTCTGCATTAAAATATACTCAAGATTTTAAATTTGGCTCAGATTTAGTTTTAAATGATATTTCCAAGGTTGTTGGTTTAAAAATAGAAGATATAAAAAATATTCTTCAAGACTCAAATTTTAATAATTTTGATAGTGAAAGTTTTTTAGAAAAAAAATTTTTCCAAAATCAGAGCTTTAGAAAAATAAAAAAAAGTCATATTATAGATATTGCTGAGGCCAGGATACAAGAAATAGCCGATATAATACTTTTCAATAATATTAACCTAAAAAGTTTTTTAAAACAGACCGTTCCTATCTTTTTGAAATTAAATGATAAAATAAATACTAAGAATTTTAAAAGTAGTTATAACCAATCTTTTTCTTATAGAGAGAATTATGAACTAATTTTCTTAGAAAATTTCAAACCTGAAACCTTTTATACAAATTTAAATAAAGTTGTTCAATATGGGTGGAACAAAGAAGCGATTCCAGTGGTTCAAGAAAAAAAGACAATAATTTCAAAAATCTTTGATTTTTTTAACTAAATATTTGTTATTTTCAGAAACATTAGTTGTTTTAAGTGCTAGTTGATAATTATGTATAACGTTTTGAATGTTAGAAATTTATCAACAAACAATTGGACAGTCAGTGAGTTTTCAGGGAATAGGCCTTCACACTGGAAAAAAATCTCACATTAAAATTCTTCCAGCAAACGAAGACCAAGGAATTGTATTTAAAAGGATAGACTTAAACAAAAACTTTGAAGTTAAGGCTACTTATGATCAAGTTTCTTCTGCTAGATTGTGTACTACTTTAGAAAATAAACACGGGGTTAAAGTTTCGACAGTAGAACATTTACTTGCAGCTCTATTTATAAAAGGTATTGATAATGCGATCGTAGAAATTGATTGCGAGGAAGTTCCGATTATGGACGGTTCAGCCAAAGAGTTTATAAACGTTCTTCAAAATATTGAACTTAAAAGCTTGCAGAAAAAGAGAAAATATTTAAAAATTTCTGAGACAGTAAAACTAACTGATGGTGAAAGAAATATTTATATACAACCAAGTGACTATTTTGAAGTAGATTTTAATCTTAAATATGAAAATAAAATTATAGGTGAACAAAATAATCTTGTTAACTTTCAAAATGATAATCTAATTGATATTTATGAATCTAGAACTTTTTGTTTGTATGATGATATTGAAAAAATAAAAAAAAATGGCTTAGCAAAAGGTGGATCTCTAGATAACGCAATTGTAGTTGATAAAAACAAAATTCTTAATGAAGGCGGTTTGAGAAATGAAAATGAATTTGTAAACCATAAAATTCTAGATTTAGCAGGAGATTTCATGCTATCTGGATATAGAGTTTTAGGGAAAGTTTCATGTAATCAAGGCGGACACCAATTAACTAATATGTTTTTAAGAAAATTATTTTTAACCGATGCAGCATTCTCAATTGCTGAAATTAAAGAAATCGCCATTTCAAAAAAAAGAGTAACTTCGCAGCAAATAAAATTAGCAGTTAACGCATAATTTTAATATTTTAGATATAAATTTAATATTAATCTGTTATTAATTTTGTTTATGCTTCTAAGATTCTTTTTTGTATTAGTGATTAATTTATTAGCTATTTCATGTTCTAAAGACGATGGAGTTATATATAAACCTATCGAAAAATCTGATCCGTATGTTCTATACAAAGAAGGGCTAGAAGCATTTAAAAAAAATGATTTCTTTTTTGCAAATAAGAAATTTTCAGAGGCAGAACTTAATTTTGAGAATGTGGAGTTAGCAGCTAAATCAGCTATTATGTCTAGTTTTTCACTTTACGGAATAAATTTTTATGATCAAGCATTAGAAAATTTAAATAGATTTTTAAAAACATACCCGTCAGACAAAAATATAATTTATGCTCATTACTTAATTTCAATAATTTATTTTGAGCAAATAAGCGATGAAAAAAAGGATCTTGAACCATTGCTAAAGGCTAGTGAAAAAATAAAATTTTTTTTAGATAAATATCCGAATACTGATTATGCGATAGATTTAAAGTTTAAAAAGGATTTAATACAAAATCAATTAGCTGCTAAAGAATTATTTGTTGCAAAATACTATGTTTCTACTCAGAAATGGGTTCCAGCGATTAAAAGATTAAAAGTTATAGTTGAAGATTATGATAACACTGTTTTTGTAGAAGAGGCTTTGCACCGACTTGTTGAAATTCATTATCATTTAGGCCTTGAAGAGGAGGCAAAAAAATATGCTAACATTTTGGGCTATAATTATAATTCTGGCGAATGGTTTAAACAGTCATATAAAATTCTCAATAAAGATTATGATATAAATAAAGAAAAAGAAAAAAAACTTATAAAAAAAAAGGACCAAAATTTGTTTGATAAAATAATTGAAATGATCAGATAAAATTAATGAATGAAAAACAAAAAATAAAAAAAGAGCACAAAAATTTAATTAATCAAATTAAAAAACATAATAAACATTACTTTGATAAAGATAATCCAATAATTTCGGACTCTCAGTACGATAAACTAAAAAGAAAATTAGTTGATTTAGAAAAAAAGTATTCATTTCTTAAATCTTATGGTTCTGTGAATGAAATTGTAGGCACAAAACCTTCAAATAAATTTAAAAAGATAAAACACTTGAAACCAATGCTTTCACTTACAAATGCTTTTAACAAAAACGACATAGAGGATTTTTTAAAAAAAATTAATAATTTTTTAAATTCTAAAGGTAAAATAGTCGAACTTTTTACCGAGCCAAAAATCGATGGAATTTCTGCAACTTTAATTTATGAAAAAGGTATTTTGACAAAAGGACTTTCAAGAGGAGATGGAGTGACTGGAGAAGATATTTTAGAAAATATCAAAACCATATCAAAAATTCCAAAGATAATTAAAGATGATAATTTACCAGATCTTCTAGAAATTAGGTGTGAAATTTTTATTGGTAAAAGCGATTTTCAAAAAATTAATAAAAATTTTGCTAATCCTAGAAATGCTGCAGGTGGTTCCTTAAGGCAAAAAGATCCTAAGGAAACGGCGAAAATTCCATTAAAATATTTTGCATATGGCTTGGGAGCAGTTGAACCCAATAAATTTTTTACACAATCAAACTTTTTAAAAAAAATAAGTGAATGGGGTTTTTCTACTAATCCCATGTCAAAAAAAGTTGTTGGAGTTCAGGAAATTGAAAAGGAACATCAAAAAATTGATAATCTTAGATCATCTTTAAATTATGATATAGATGGTCTTGTTCTCAAAGTAAATGATTTTCACTTACAACAAAGACTTGGTAATACTTCAAACGCCCCTCGCTGGGCAATTGCATATAAATTTTCAGCCGAAAAAGCAATTACAAAAATAATGGATATATCAATTCAAGTTGGCAGAACTGGAGCTATTACTCCAGTTGCAAAGGTAGATCCAGTTACAGTAGGAGGAGTTGTTGTTTCAAACGCCACTCTTCATAATGAAGATGAAATTAAAAGAAAAGATATAAGAATTGGTGATTTTATTCAAATTCAGAGGGCAGGTGATGTAATTCCACAAGTAGTTTCAGTAGACATTTCAAAAAGAACTAATACAAGTGAGAAATTTTCTTTTCCAACTAACTGTTTATGTGGATCTCCCACAAAAAAAGAATTTAGTAAAAGCACAAAAAAAGAGGATGCAATAAGAAGATGTTTAAAAGGATATGAGTGTAAATATATAGCAAGAGAAAAACTGAAACATATAGTTTCAAAAGAGGCATTTAACATAGAAGGTTTAGGAAAAAAAGTTATTGACCAATTTTGGGACTTAAAATTAATTAAAGAGCCTTCAGATATTTTTAATTTAAATTATAAAAAAATTTTACAGCTCGAGGGTTGGGGAGATTTGTCAATCAATAATTTAAAAAATGCAATATCGAATTCAAAAAATATAAGTTTAGAAAAATTTATTTTCTCTATAGGTATAAGACATATCGGTCAAGAAAATGCAAAAATACTTGCATCCTTTTTTATTTCAATAGAGGAGTTTTCAAAGTTGTATGACAACAAATTAAGAAAAAAATTACTTAAAAATCTTTTAGAATTAGATGGAATTGGCGAAACACAAATCGACGCTATTGATAATTTTTTTTCAAATAAAATTAATATCAAAATCACTAAAAACTTATCAAGTAATTTAGATATAATAAGTTATTCAATAAAAAGTAAAAATGGCAAATTTTCTAATAAAAAAATTATGTTCACCGGCGGTTTTCAAAACATGAGTAGATCTGAAGCCAAATCTATCGCAGAGAATAATGGTGGAAAGGTGCTTGGTTCTTTATCAAAAAAACTTGATTATTTGATTGTAGGCGATTCTAAACCAACTAAAAGAAAGGTTGATCAAGCCAAAGAGCTGAAAATTCGAATAATTTTTGAAAAAGAGTGGAATAAAATCTTAAATAGCTGAACAGGCTAATTTAAGATCTTCAATCTCAGATTTATTCATATGAACTTTTAGATTATCATAAACTTTTTTGTGATAATCATTCAACCAGATCTTTTCATTTTCATTAAGCATTGACTTGACAATGAGTTCTTTATCTATTGGTGCCATAGTCAAATTTTCAAAATATTTTTTTTTATTTTGTTTTTTTACATAAATTAAATTTTCTATTCGTATTCCAAAACTATTTTTTTCATAGTAACCAGGCTCATTTGATACAACCATCCCCTTCTCAAACTTTATAAAATTATTTTTCGAAATAGCTTGAGGACCTTCGTGAACATTAAGAAAATATCCTACGCCATGCCCAGTCCCATGGGAATAATTTAAACCTATTTTCTTCAAATGTTTTCTTGCTTCAAAATCTATTTTTGAACCAAAGGTATTTTTTTTTATTTTAAAATTAGCAACTGCTATGTGTCCTTTTAGAACTCTTGTAAAAATATTTTTTATTCTTTGATTAGAATTTTTTAAGGAAATAGTTCTTGTAACATCAGTTGTTCCGAACTCATATTGTCCTCCAGAGTCTACTAAATAAATATCACCTTTTTTTAAAACTCTATTACTCTCTGAAGTAGCTTTGTAATGAATAATAGCTCCATTTGGTCCCGAGCTAGAAATTGTAGGAAAACTTAGCGATTTAAATTTTTTATTTTTTCGTCTTAATTCAAATAATTTATTTGAGGAGCTTATTTCAGTAATTTTTTTTTTACTAAAATTTTTTTTCACCCAAAATAAATACTTCGTTAATGCAATACCGTCATAAATATGTGCTTTTTTAATATTTTTTATTTCTTTTTCACTTTTAATAGCTTTTAAACTATAAATAGGATCTGAAATTTTTAATATTCTGTTGTTCTGAGCTATAATTTTTTCGTAATAAAAAGAGCATGTGTTTTCATCCAAAATAAATTTCTTTTTTTTTATTCCAGATAAAATTTCAGGGATAAAATCTGTTCCAAAAAACTTTATTTTTTTAAAATATTTTTTTAAATGAGAATTAATTTTATTTAAGTCACAAAAAATTATTACATTTTTATATTTATCAATTAAAATGTGGCAATGTGGAATAGGGCAGTATTTAGAGTCCTTACCCCTCATATTTAATAACCAAGCATTATTTTCACTTGCAGTTATGAATTGAAAATCTGCTTTCTCCCTTTTTAAAAAAGTTACAATTTTATCTATCTTAAATTTATAACTATTACCAACAGAGTTCATCGGCAAACAATAAAAATTATGCTTTTTTTCTTTTGCTTTCCTTTTCCAAATATCGTCTACAAGATTTTCATCAATTGGTTTAAAATTAAAATTGGTTTTTTTAAAAAAATTTTTTAAAGTTTTTGAGGTGAGTATTTTTGGATCAAATCCAATAAATAATTTTTTTTTTCCAAAAATATTATAGGGCATTTTATTTGGAAAAGTTACAATTTTAAAAAACTTTCCAGATTGTTTGCTTGCTTGTAAAGTATATCTTCCATCAACAAATAAATAATTTTCATTTCTTAGTATTAAAGAAAATCCATACGATCCTGTAAAGTTAGAAATATAATTAAGCCTATCATTATGTTGAGAAATGTACTCATCAAAAAATTCATCATTTTTCGGAATTAAGTATCCATCGATTTTTTCTCGTTTAAAAAGTTTTTTTAATCTATTTATTTTTTCCATTTCAGCATTTTATTCTTTTTGTACCTATCCCATCCTGGGCTTCTGTACCCCTCTTCATAATCTATAGAGTTATCTTGATTAAATTCAAAATCTTCAGTATCTGAAAATTCAATCTCATTTTTTTCAACACTTTCATCTGGTATTTCGCTAATAAATCTTGAGGGCAATACATCCATCCAATCTCCGTGGTAAGCCCTTTTCATAGCAAAAGACAAGTAGGCCTCTTTCTTTGCTCTAGTAATTCCAACGTAAGCTAATCTTCTCTCCTCTTCTAAGGCAAAATCTCCCTTTTCTTCTAAAGATTTTTGATGAGGAAACAATCCTTCTTCCCATCCAGGAAGAAACACAACGTCAAATTCCAATCCTTTAGCAGCATGCATAGTCATAAGATTTATTTTTGCGCCCTCCCACTCTTGATCGATTGAAGTAGCCAACGCAACGTGTTCTAAAAAGCTTTGTAAATTGTCATAATCTTGCATAGCCCTTAATAATTCTTTTAAATTTTCTAATCTATTTTCGTTTTCTAAATCTTTTTTATTTTTTAGCATTGAAGAATAACCTGACTCATCTAAAACAAGTTTTAATAAATCATAGTGCTTTAATCTGTTTGAATCCTTACGCCATTTTTGAATCATGGACATTAATTGATTAAGAGTATTTTTAATTTTTGGTTTAAATTCATCTTTTTCTAAAATTTTGAGAATTGAGTCCTCGAGACATAATTTATTAATTTTACCAAAAGTAAAAATCTGATTTAAAGTACTTTCCCCAATACCTTTTTTTGGAGATCCTATTACTCGCTCTAAAGCTAAATCATCAAATTTTTGATTTATAATCCTCAAATAAGCTACTGCATCTTTAATTTCTGCTCTTTCATAGAACTTTATACCGCCTAGGACTCGGTAACCAATACCAACTTGAAGAAATCTTTCTTCAAACTCTCTTGTTTGATAAATTGCTCTCACTAAGATAGATACATTATTTAAACAATATTTTTTTTTGATTTTTTGCTCAATTATATCACTAATACCTTGGGCTTCATCTTTTCCAGATCTGTAACAATTTAGCTTTACCAAGTCCCCCTCATCTGCAGATGACCATAATTTTTTTCCCAATCTATTTGAATTATTAGCTATCAAGTTAGACGCAATCTCTAGTATATTTTTTGTTGACCTATAGTTTTGTTCTAACTTAAACACTTTACAATTTTTGTAAATTTGATCAAATGTCAAAAAATTTTTAATTTCTGCTCCTCTCCAACTGTAAATCGATTGATCATCATCTCCAACGCAACAAATATTTTGATTTTCATTTACTAATAAATTCAACCATTTATTTTGAATGAAATTGGTATCTTGAAATTCATCAACTAGAATATATTTAAAATTATTACGATATATCTTTTTTATATCCTCATGCTCTTCAAAAAGCTTAACACAAAAAAGAATTAAATCTCCAAAATCAAATGCGTTTAAATCTTTTGTTTTGTTTTGATATATTTCATAAACTTTTAAAATTGATTTTAAAATTGAGCTTGAATTTTTTAGTTTTATATCTTTTGGCAAAAGTCCTTTATTCTTCCATTGATCTATATGATACATAATTAATTGTGGTGAGAACTTTTTTGCATCCAAATTTTCTCCCTTAACAATATTTCTTATTAATTTTTTTTGATCATCAGTATCTAAAATTGTGAAATTACTTTTATAATCAAGTGCCTCTGCATGCCTTCGAAGAAATTTTACACTTATAGAATGAAATGTGCCTAACCAAGGTATAGCTTTTGAACTACCTTTAAGGTTTTGTATTACTCTATTCTGCATCTCTCTTGCAGCTTTGTTGGTAAAAGTGACACAAAGTATTTGATTTGGAAAAGCTTTTTTCTGATCAATGATATGAATTAATCTTGTAGTCAGAACTCTAGTTTTACCAGATCCCGCACCAGCTACAATTAAGTTGGGACCGTCGATGCTTAGCACTGCCTCTTTTTGTTCCTTGTTTAAATCATTAATTAATTTATCTATGCTTTTCATAAGTATGAATTTTTCTTTATATACTAGTTATAAAAATAAAAAAAATGATAAATAAAATACAAAAAATAATTAACAACAAATTTTCAGGTTTTTTTAAATTTGTTTTTTTTCTTAGATATCTTTTTTTAATTTTTTTTGTTGCAATACTCTTATTTCTATTAATTCCTTATTTTTTTGATTACAAAAAAAAATATCTTGTTATTGATTCATATATGTCCAATAATTATGGGCTGGATATCAAAAATATTGATAATATAAAATATAAATCTTTTCCTTCACCCCGTTTAGTAATCACCAACGTAAGTTCAGATTTTTTTTCAACAGAAACAAACTTTAAAATAGAAAAACTAATCATTTACCCAAAAATATTAAATATTTATAATTATTCAAATTATGAGGTAAGAAAAGTTTTTGTAGAAAATAGTAATCTTGAAATTGATTTTAAAAATTTAAAGACTTTAGGTAAAAATATTTTTGATTTAAAAAAAAAATTATCTTTTAAGAACTTAAACCTTAAAGTAAAAGATAAAAACAATAATATTATTGATTTGAAAAAGATTAATTATATTAATTATGGGTTAGAAAAAAATATTATAAAAGGACAAATTTTTAATAAAAAATTTAAGATCAATTTAAGCGATACTTTATCAAATATTAGTTTTAAACTTTTGAAAACTGGTATATCGATCAAAATAAAAATTTTAAGTAATAATAAACCTGATAACCTTAAAGGAAATATAAAAGGGAAAATTTTAAAATCAAATTTTAAATTTAAATTTATATATGATGACGATACTTTAGAAGTGAAAGATCTTTTTTTTAGAGATAAAAAAATTTCTTTAAATGGTGACGGTTTATTAATATTAAAACCTTTTTTTCAAGCAAACCTTAATACTGAAGTTAAAGATGTAGATGTTGATTTATTAAAAAGATTTAATATAAAAAAAATATTAAAGTATCAGGATATTATTAAACAATTTAATAGTGAAATAAAAATTATTTTCAGACCAAAAAAATTAAACCGAAATTTGATAAATCAAGCAGATGTAAAATCAAATTTAGCTTATGGAAGACTTAATTTCACAAAAAATCTCTTTATTTATCAGACTAAATTAGAATGTAATAATAGCATAAATTTATTAGAAGAATATCCTGTCTTGTATTTTCAATGTTTAATAATTTCTCCAGATAAGAAAAAATTTCTTAAAAAATTTGATATTAATTATAAAGTTAAAAATGAAAATTTTAATTTAAAGTTTCAAGGTAATTTGAATATCCTTAAAAAAAAGATCAATTTCGATCTCATAGATAATACAAAAAATTACAGAGCTAAAGAGGAAGATTTAAAGTATCTGAAATCAACTTTTGAGAATATTTTATTTGATGAAAGTTTTACTAAAATCTTTAATCTTTCTAAAATAAAAAAATTTTTAGTTGAAATCCTTTGATTTATTTTGGTGTGGTCATTGCGATAGGACTCATTATTTTATCGTATTCTTTTTCTTTCAATAACCCGGCTTTAATTACCTCATATCTTAAGGTAGTGCCATTTTTATGCGCCTCTTTTGCAATTGAAGCAGCTTTGTCATAACCAATTTTCGGTGCTAAAGCTGTTACTAACATGAGCGAGTTATCCAAAAGAGATTTAATTCTTTTTTTGTCAGCCTTGATACCTTTCACACAATATAATGCAAAATTTTTCGCCGAGTCACTCATTATTTCTATAGATTGTAAGATGTTATGAATAATTAATGGTTTAAAAACATTTAATTCAAAATGACCATGAGAGCCTGCCATTGTTATTCCATTGTGATTCCCTATCACTTTTACACAAACCATTGTAACAGCCTCACATTGAGTGGGATTTACTTTTCCAGGCATAATAGACGAACCCGGTTCATTTGATGGCAATATAAGTTCACCGTATCCTGCTCTTGGTCCAGATCCTAAAAATCTTATATCGTTTGCAATTTTCATTAAACAAACTGCGGTAGTATTAAGTGTACCAGAAAAATTTACTATTTCGTCATGTGCTGCTAAAGCTGCAAATTTATTTATAGAAGGTTTAAAAGGAAGTTTGGTAATTCTACCTATTTCTCTTACTATTTTTTTGTCAAAGTTTTTTCGAGTATTCAATCCAGTACCAACAGCTGTTCCTCCCTGAGCTAAATAGTAAATTTCTTTTAATGCAGCCTCGATTCTTATTATGCACTTTTTTAATTGAGCATGATAACCAGAAAACTCTTGACCTAATGTAAGTGGAGTTGCATCTTGTAAGTGTGTTCTGCCTACTTTGACAATTTTTTTGAATTTTTTTGATTTATTTGCTAATTCTTTTTCTAGATATTTCAGTGAGGGTAGTAATTTTTCGTTTGTTTTTAAAGCTATCGCGATATGCATTGCTGTAGGAAATACGTCATTTGTTGATTGTGATTTATTTACATGATCGTTAGGATGTATTGGTTTTTTAGTTCCCATTTTCCCTTTCATTATCTGTATAGCCCTATTCGCAATTACCTCATTTACATTCATATTGGTTTGAGTACCCGAACCTGTTTGCCAAACTTTTAAGGGGAAGTGCGAGTCAAGCTTTCCTTTAATCACTTCATCTGCGGCTTTAATAATAAATTTACTTAATCGAGTTTCTAAATCTTTATTTCTCGCATTAACGATTGCAGCAGCTTTTTTTATTATTGCAATGGAGTGGATAACTAGCGGCCTTACAAGAAAATCCCCAATATTGAAATATTTATTCGATCTCTCAGTTGAGGCACCCCAATACTTATCACCAGGCACCTTTATTTTTCCTACACTGTCAAATTCTGTTCTATATTTCATTATCGATTCTTTGTTATAATACACTTAATTTAAGTAATTATAAAATATAAAGGATACAAAATGAGTAACTTTGAAAGAGTAAAAAAGTTTATGAAAACATTTGGCCAAGAGGTTAAAGGAAAAGCTGAATTTCCTAGTAATAAAATTACTAATTTAAGATATGAATTGATTAAAGAAGAGCTTGATGAACTTAAGGATGCGATTGAAAAAAAAGATATTAAAGAGGTTGCAGATGCTTTAACGGACATTTTATATGTTACATATGGGGCAGGCCATGCTTTTGGCATAAATTTAGATAAATGTTTTGAAGAGGTTCAAAACTCAAATATGAGCAAATTAGGTGCTGACGGTAAACCTATATATAACGAAAAGGGAAAAGTGATGAAGGGTCCAAATTATTTTAAACCAGATCTCAATAAATTTGTTGCATGATTAAAGAAAATTTTCATTGGATACTTTTAGGGATAGCAGCAGGAATTTTAATTTATATTATTGATAAATATATTTTTTAAATAATTATTTTGAAATATTTATAAATATGTGGACTAAGTTTCCACCTTAAATTACCAATAAAATAGTTTTTCTTCTCAACCTCAAAAACTTCTTTTACCTGAGTTGTCATAAGGTTATAAACCAATGCAACTCTATTATTTTTCATATCTCCTTCATAAGAATGCCAGGTTTCTTTTTCTCTTCTGGAGAAAAAAACTGCTCTATTTGTTTTCCAATCTATCTCAGTTCTATTTTCACCTTGTCTACTATTATAAAAAATAGTTCCTGAATTAGACTCAGGAGAGAGATAAATTACTCCAGACAATAACTTATTTGGTGTATCATCATGAATTGGAAATTTACTATTTTTAGATGTTACGATTATAGTAAAGTCTGAGTATTCATAAAGATCAGCTTTTTCAGGACATATTTCTTTTAAAATTTTCATTGCTTTTGAATGACAATTTTTATGAATATCTTCTAAAAGACTTTTATCAATTACAGACTTTATTACACCTTTGTCATTAATTTCATTATGATAAACGTGAAATTTTTTTTCAACATTCTTGTTGATATTCAAATCACAAAGTCTTTTATAATCATTCTCGTTTAAAAAATTATCAATGATTTTTAATTTATAATTAAGGTGATCTAAATTTTTATTCATAATCTAAACAATATTTTGAAAAAAAATAAAATCAACTAATTAATTAACTTTTTGGAATAAAATTATCTTACAAATATGAAATTAAATGTGTATTTAAATTTCTTCGCTTTTAAAAGTTGATTACTATTTTTCTTATGTAATAATCTAAAACCATTATCTTGCATAATACGCATAGTTAGATCATATTGTTCTTTGAAGTTTTCGTTTATCTCGATTGACAAACTCTTAATTTTTTTATTGCTTAAAAATTTCATTGCACCCTTTAAGATTAGATGCTCAATACCATCAACATCAATTTTAATATAGTCCGGAAAATCTAAAATTTTATTTTCTAAAAGAAAGTCAATTGATGTACCTAACAGCGAATATTTGGAGTCAGTTATAAAAGCTTTCCCCTCGAAGTTATAATTTTCCTTAAATGTATTCAATCCACCCCCCTCTATAAATTCATTTTCATTTAAAGTGAAAAATTTATTTGGAGAGTCTGACAAGGGAAGTGTAATAATTTTTATATTATTTTCTAAACCGTTTATTGAAATATTTCTACTTAGTACTCTTAAATTTGAGCTAGATGGCTCGAATGAAAATGTAGTAGAGTTTTTATTTTTTAAAGCATTATAAATTGAGTAAAGACCTATGTTGGCTCCAATGTCCCAAAAAATGAATTTATTATTCTCGCTGAAATTATTTATCCACTCTAGCGTTTCTGGTTCTTTTGAAAAAAAAGTATCTACTCTCCACTCAGTTAATCTATTAGGAATAAAAAAAGAAATATCTTTTTCTAATATTCTTATTTTCTTATACGAGTCTTTATGTAGAAAATCTTTAAACCAACTGAGTATACTTTTTTTTAGGGTAAATTTAATAAATTTATCGAAAAAAAATATAGTTTTGTATAAAATTAAAGGTATTAGTTTCATAGCCTACTATTAAATTTTTAATATATTATATTAATTTTATAAATTGTAAGTTTTTTTATTAAAATAATAAACATCTGCGAAAAAAACTAAACCAGAAAATAAATTATTATTCATTAAATCTATCCCAACCATTCTAAAATCCGAGGGCTTTATAAACTTTTCAATATCACTAAATGAAAAATATTTTTCATAAACGTTATCAAACATAATTTCCACTATAATCACATTGACTTTATTTTTATTAATAGTCTCTTGACTTCCAAGTAAGACTTTATCTTCATAGCCCTGAGTATCGATTTTTAAAAGATCAATTTTATCTATCTTTTTATCTCTACAGTATTGATCTAATGTTTCGATTTTTACTTTTTGAACTTCTGAATATTTTTGAGGGCTGGTTTTTTTATCCTTACTTCTTCGATCCAACCATTCAGTTCCCTCTTTGATTTTTATAAACGAAGAATTTGATGATTTTGCCGTTACATTTAGCTCTTTGAATTCTGCTTTATCACCTAAAGCAAAATTATTTAAAAAAATATTTTTATCATTCCCAAACCTTGTGGAAATAAATTCAAATTCTTTTTTTATTGGTTCAAACGAGTGAATAGTTGGATTTTGAAAAATTTTTTTATATTTCATTATAGATTGACCGCTATTAGCGCCTACATCAAATATAACTGGATTATTTTTAATCTTTTCTTTTAATAATTCATCAAAATTAATATTTTTAATTTCATTGTTGAATTTGCTAATATTATAACCCATTGAGTTTATTATTTTTTTGATTAGTTTTTTGACCATAATATGAGTAATATTTATAAATTAGTTATTATTGTATTTTTAAGTTTAATTATTTTTAATAAAAAAATAATAACATATTATTATACCAAAAAGTTATCAAAATGGATTGAGAGACCAATTTTATACAATAAAATTAGTATTGATTATCCAAACAATATTGAAATAGAAGGAATAAAAATTAAAAATACCGGAAATTTTTTTCATAATAACATTTTTGAGTCTGACCTTGTTAAATTAAGCATCAATTTAAAATCATTTTTTTTTTCAGATTTAGTAATAATAGATAAGCTATTTATTCAAGAACCAAAATTTTTTATTGATATTCTTAAAAAAAAACCCAACGAAAAAGGAGATACAGCTAATACTATATTTGATGATAATATAGGATTAGCTAAAAAAATTAATAAAGACTTACCTGATAGGATTTGGCCAAAAAAAAATAAAGATATAAACTTTTTAATATTAAATACAGAGATAATTAAAGCTTCAGCCTATATAAATATTTCCTCAATAAATGAAAAAACACAAACTTTTTTGTCTGATATGAAGTTTAGAGAGATTGGAAATGAGAAAAACTATCGCCATTATAAAGATGTTTTAAAGTTAATATTGTACGATATTTTTGCTAGAGCAGATAATCCAAAAGTTAAAAAACTATTAAAAGAAATTTATAATTTATAGGGGCGTTCTGTTGCCAGGTGCCCTTAACCTTTTAACGTTATACAACAATTCTAGATCATAAAAAACGGCTATTTCTTTGCTGGGTGTGATCGTATTGTGATCGCCAGTGAGTCCATATTGAGTTTAAGTTTTTATAAATATATTATCTTGATGTGAAAATTCTTTTTGGAACATTATTATTATATTTTATTTTTTTTGATAATTTATTTGCCAGTGATATCAAGTTACCTGAGCTTACTATTCCAAAAGATTTTGTCTACGAAATCACCACAAACGACCCTCAATCATTAATAGATGAAATAATTAAAATTCAATTCAAAACAACACTTAGAACAAAAACAGATAATCTCAAAATTGCAATGCTTTACAGAGCATATTTACAAGTTCTACAACAACAAGGAACTGAGAGAAAAAATTACGAGTTTATAGATGCTTTAATGCATTATGCTGAATTTGGTTTTTATAAAAAAGGAGAATTTAAAGAAGCATTAATTATTTATAAGTTTATTTATCAGAATTTTCCATGGAAGAAAAAAGAGTGGGAAACAGAAATTGATATATGGAAGGCTAACGTAAAATATATACATACTTTATTTTTAACAGGTGATAAAAAACAAGGTTGTATAGAAGCAGATAAATTTAGAAAAAATCCGGCGTATTATAGGATATTTGCAAACAAATCATTAAAAAGCAGCTGGTTTATGAAAAACCATTTTAAAGATATCGAACGATACAAAATCACCTACAACTGTGGCCAAATAAATTTAGCTGAAAATAAAACTTTTGATAAAAACACAAAAGAATTAACAGGATTTAAGATTGATCTACTTGAAACAGATACAAATTTAAAAGAAAAATTTCAGAAGTACTTTTTAGTGTTTGATTTTAAAAATTTTAGAATGTTACAAGTTATAAAAAAGAATAATCATGAACTCGAAAATTACTATGATATTCTTAGTATAACAAAAAAAAAAATTTCAATGAAACTGTCTGTCGGTGAATTATTTAAAAACTGCAAGAATAATCCCGGTGAAGCTTTGTATAATATCGATTGTCCTAATCACAAACAATGGAAAAGAACTTTTTACGATCTTCACAAAAGAGGAATAGAGTCAAAACCAAATTCTTCTGAAATATTTGACAAAGATTATGAGAAAATGAAAAATATGAATGCAACAGAAATATCTTTTCTCAGTTTAAATTCTTATGAAGAAAACGATGCTTATAAGCTAATGGATTATAGTTTTAAAAATGGAAAAATAGTTCAAACTTTTTGGCCGAATTCACTTTTTTATAAAACTGTAGTAGCTAACAAAGGGTTTGAAAAATTCAAATACGACTTAGAGAATCTCTCTATAAATGACAAAAATAAAAATTTTATAAATACTTTACTATTCGTAGCATCCGCTTACATGCTTTATAATAATTTTAAAGATATTAAAAATATTTCAAAAAACACTAAACATAAAAAGAAAATAAGCGGGAATAGTTCTTCTTTCTCTAATCCTTCAAATTTTGCTGGTAGATCCTTACAACAAAAATATAAAATTCTTAGGTATTACGGTTATTTAAGATAAATTTATTATTTTCTCTCATCACTGTGATCTATTTGTGATCTAAATTTACCCTCTAGCAAATAAGCTAACGTTTAAGCGCGGAACAAAATTTAAGCAGGGGCGTTCTGTTGCCAGGTGCCCCAAACCCCGTAACTTAATTAACTAAGTTAATTAAGCTGCAAGTGCAAATTTTTGATTTGCATTTATAAATTAGCCCGTTACGTCGGAACCATCTCGTACGAAAGAACAGCCTTTAGACACCCGTCGATCCTAATTCACCCCCGTAAGTTGTAAATGGTGGAGGTGGTGGGTACTGCCCCCACGTCCGTGATGTTTATTACGAAATTCGTTTATCGTCATAGTTGGAAAACCAACACTATTAATATAAAACTCTTTCTAAGAGATTCAATAATTAATTCAAAATGAAACTAACAAAAGAACAAAAGCAAGAAATTGCAGATCAACAATCGCAAAAAAATACCACAAAAAGAGTTACCTCTCCAGAATTAGAAAAAATCCTTTATGAAGCGATACCAGTTTTAGATCATGGATTTGTAAGAGTAGTTGATTACATGGGTGATGATAGTTCAATTGTTCAGTCTGCAAGAGTTTCTTACGGTAAAGGTACAAAAAAAGTTTCGACAGACGAAGGTTTGATTAAATATTTAATGAGGCATTGGCATTCAACACCATTTGAGATGTGTGAAATTAAATATCATGTGAAGCTTCCAATTTTTATTGCACGACAGTGGATAAGACACAGAACCGCTAACGTAAATGAGTACTCAGCTAGATATTCAATTTTAGATAAAGAGTTTTATATTCCTGCAAAAGATCAACTCTCAGCTCAATCAAATTCCAATCGTCAGGGTAGAGGAGACTTGATCTCAGGAGAACAAGCTGACGAAGTTTTAAAAATTTTAAAAGATGATGCAACAAGGACTTATGAAAACTATGAAAAAATGCTTAATGAAAGGTACGATGGAACTAAAATTAATGATGGTAAAGCTGGTTTAGCAAGAGAGCTTGCTAGAATGAATTTAACATTAAATTCTTACACTCAATGGTATTGGAAAACAGATCTACTAAATTTATTAAACTTTTTGTTTCTCAGAGCAGATAGTCACGCACAGTACGAGATAAGAGTTTACGCAGAAGCAATGCTTGATACAGTAAAAAAATGGGTTCCAATTACGCATTCAGCATTTTTAGATTACAGAGTAGGAGCCGTCCATGTTTCTGCAAAAGGTAAAAAAGTCATTCAACTTATGGCAAAAGGTGAAACAGTATCTTATGGAAGTTCAGGCTTATCAAAGAGAGAATGGAATGAATTAATGACTTCTTTTGGTTTTACTGAAAAGACTGTTTAATTTTTTCAGCGATAGTTTTAAATAATTTTGAAATTTCATGATCTGGTTTAGCATAAGTTAAAGGTTCACCCTTGTCAGCAGAAGATCTTAAATCCTCGTTTAAAGGTAATTTACCTAAAAATTCTTTATTAAATTCTTTAGCAGTTTTCTCAACACCACCTTCTCCAAAAATTTTATATTCTTTTCCATCATCACCTTTAAAGAAACTCATATTATCTATAAGCCCTAATATTTTTACACCAGTTTTCTCGTACATTTGAATTCCTCGTTTCACATCCAACAAAGCAAGATCTTGAGGAGTAGAAACTATTATAGCTCCATCTATTTTTACTTCTTGTACAAAAGTTAATTGAGTATCCCCAGTGCCAGGAGGCATATCTACTATTATAATATCTCTATCTTTCCAAAGAACTTTTTGTGTCATTGTTTTAATTGCACTTATAACCATAGGGCCTCTCCACATCATTGGTGTTTGTTCACCAATTAGGAAACCCATGGATATACACTGAGCTTCAAATTTTTCAATTGGAATTATTGATTTATTATCCTCACTTTTTGGCTTATCTTTTAAATTTAACAGTTTAGGCAAAGAGGGGCCATAAACATCAGCATCAAGTATTCCAATTTTAAAACCTAATTTTTGAAGTGCAAAGGCAAGATTAACCGCTATAGTAGACTTACCAACTCCTCCTTTGGCACTTGAAACAAGAAAAGTATATTTTGTTCCTTTAATTGGAGTTTTAATGAATTGTTTTGGCGGCGGTTTTTGGCTCATGTTTCAGTTTTATCAAATGTTTTAGACATTATAGCGCTCCTTCTTAACTTGTTTTTAGGAGAAAAGTCACTATATAAAGTGTCATGAGTTTTAAAGACAAGATTTTCAACAATCAATCACCTTGGGGTTCACCTCCAGGAGGAGATGGAGGAAGAGGATCGCCAGGTGGAAATGGATCAGGTAGTAGACAAGATCCACCTAGTATTGATGACATTATTAAAAATTTCCAAAAAACAATTAATAAGTTTTCCGGCGGAAAGTCCGGAGGTTCAAGACCTATCGTAATTGGTTTAATAATAGTCGCTCTACTTTATGTGGCAAGTGGCCTTTATAGAGTTTTACCTGATGAGCAAGGAGTTGTTTTAAGATTTGGTAAATATGTAAATACAACTCAACCAGGATTACATTACCACTTTCCAACACCATTTGAGAGAGTGCTAACTCCAAAAGTTACGAAGGTAAATCGAGTTGATGTTGGTTTTAGACCAGCTAGTGATAGTGGAAGATCTTCAGGAGTTGGAAATGTTCCAGAAGAAAGCTTAATGTTAACTGGAGACGAGAATATCGTAGACATTAACTACTCAGTATTCTGGGTTATAAAAGACGCCCAAAAATTTTTATTTAATATACAAAGTCCCGTAGAAACAGTCAAAGCTGCATCAGAAACAGCTATGAGAGAAGTAATTGCAAAAAATAGAATTCAAAATATTTTAACTGAAGGAAGATCAAAAATAGAGGTAGAGGTTCAGGAAATAGCTCAGCTAATTCTGGATGAATATGGATCAGGAATTCAATTAACTCAAGTTCAAACACAACAAGCTGATCCACCTGAACAAGTAATTGATGCTTTCAGAGACGTACAAGCTGCCAGAGCAGATAGAGAAAGATCAAAGAATGAAGCTGAGGCTTATGCCAATGATGTGATACCAAGAGCACGAGGTGAAGCCGAACAAGTTTTACAACAAGCAGAAGCTTATAAAAAAGAAGTTGTAGCGAAAGCAGAAGGTGAAGCGAGCAGATTTTTAGCAATATACAATGAGTATAAAAATGCTAAACAAGTAACTCAAGAAAGAATGTATTTAGAAACTATGGAAAAAGTTTTAGCTGATATCGACAAAGTTATTATTGATAAAGAGTCAGGTTCAGGTGTCGTTCCTTACTTACCTTTACCAGAATTGAAAAAAGGGAGTAACAATTAATGAAAGCCGCTAAATTTTTAGTGCCAGCAGTAATATTAGTTGGAGTAATAATTTTCCAATCCCTATTTATTGTTCAAGAAATTAGTCAAGCGATTGTACTTCAATTTGGTGATCCTAAGAAAATCGTTACAAAAGCAGGATTAAACTTTAAATTACCATTCATTCAAAACGTAGTGTATTTAGATAAAAGAATCTTAAACTTAGATAATGATCCTGAGGAGGTAATTGCGGCTGATCAAAAAAGATTAATTGTAGATGCCTTTGCAAGATTTAAAATTGTAGATCCATTAAAATTTTATATTTCAGTTGGAAATGAGAGAGTTGCTAGATCGAGATTATCTACAATCATTAATTCTAGAATTAGAGGGGTATTAGGTACTCAAGAATTAGCTACTCTATTGTCTACTGATAGAGCAAGACAAATGCAAATAATTCAATCACAAGTAAATGAAGAAGCTAAGAACTTTGGAATAAATATTGTTGATGTTAGAATTAAAAGAGCTGATCTACCTCCGGCAAACAGTGAAGCCATCTATAAAAGAATGCAAACAGAAAGAGAGAGAGAAGCAAAAGAATTTAGAGCCCAGGGTGCTGAGATAGCACAAAAGATAAGATCAACAGCAGATAAAGATGTAACTGTTATTTTAGCTCAGGCAAATAAAAAGTCTGAGATAATGAAAGGTGAGGGAGATGGTGAAAGAAATAAGATTTTTGCTAATGCCTTCGGAAAAGACCCACAATTTTTTGCTTTTTACAGAGCAATGCAAGCATATGAAAAAGCACTGATAGGTGGAGAAACTTCACTAGTATTATCGCCGGACAGTGAATTCTTTAAGTTTTTTGGTAAGTCAATTAAACCAAATATTAAAAGATAAATAAAATTTAAATCGTGAACGAGTTTATTATAGCAATTGGCTTGATTTTTTTTGTGGAAGGTCTGTTTTTAGCCATTTTCCCGTCAAGAATTAAAAGCATATTAGAATTAATTAAAAATACTCCTGAGAACAAACTAAGATTATTAGGAACAGTTTTTTTGATTATCGGTTTTTTACTAATTTGGTATATAAAAAGTTAAATGACTTCTATTAAAAAGTTACTTATTTTATTTTTAATAATAAATTTCTCGTTTGCTAACGCAAAACCTGTACCAGAGTCTTTTGCTGATTTAGCTGAAAAATTAATGCCTTCCGTAGTGAATATTTCTACAACTCAAACCGTACGAACAACAACAAATCAATTTCCATTTCAGTTTCCTCCAGGATCACCATTTGGAGAAATGTTTAAAGATTTTGAAAGACCAACAGAGAGAAAAGCTTCATCTCTAGGATCTGGTTTTGTCATAGATGAAAAAGGAATTGTTATTACAAATAATCATGTAGTTGCTAATGCAGAGGATATTTTAGTAAGAGTAGGAGAAAAAGAGTATGAAGCAAAAGTTATTGGCGCAGACCCGTATATGGACATTGCAGTTATAAAAATGGAAACCAAGGATAAGTTTAAACCAGTTTCATTTGGTGACTCTAGCAAGGCAAGAGTTGGTGACTGGGTTGTAGCAATAGGAAATCCTTTTGGTTTAGGTGGCACTGTAACCTCTGGTATAATTTCTGCTAGAAACAGACAGATCGGACTAACAAGATATGAGGATTTTATTCAAACTGATGCTTCAATCAACCAAGGTAACTCCGGTGGACCTTTATTTAATATGAAAGGAGAAGTAATAGGGATTAATACTGCAATTATTGCTCCTGGTCAGTCAGGTTCAATTGGTATTGGTTTTGCTATTCCAGCTAACGCAGCATCGAATGTCATAGATCAATTAATTAAATTTGGAGAAACAAAAAGAGGCTGGTTGGGTGTAAGAATACAAGAAGTAAGTAAAGAGATTGCAGAAGTAGAAAAATTAAAAAAACCTGAAGGCGCGTTAGTTGCAAGTGTTGGAAAAAATAGTCCTGCGGAAAAAGCAGGGATCAAGGCTGGAGATATTATATTAGAATTTGACGGCAAAAGAATTAGCACAATGAAAAAACTCCCAAATGTTGTAGCTAGTACTGAGGTTGGCAAAAGTGTTGAATTAAAAGTTTGGAGGAATAAAAAATTAATTTCCAAAAGGTTAATTCTTGGTAGACTTGAAACTTCTGAAGAATTTAAAGAAACAAAACCTCAAAAAGTAAAAAAAGATATTGATATTGAGAATTTAAAAATAGCAGTAAGAGAAATCACAAACGAAGATATTTCTTCAAGAAATTTAAATAAAAAAACTACTGGAGTAGTAATTACAGATATCTCAAGTCGTAGTCCTTTGTATAATTTATTAAGTGTTAACGACATAATTATTGAAGTTCAAAAAAATTCAGTAAAAAATTCTTCTGATCTTAAAAGAAAAGTTGAAGGTTTTTTTAAAAAAGGTGAAAAAACATTATTATTAACAATAATTAATAAAGATAATCGAAGACGATACTTAGGTGTTAAAATTAATTAGTTTGTCAAAAAAAATTATTCTTTTAGCCGGACCTACAGCATCAGGAAAATCAAAACTAGCAATTAGTTTAGCCAGAAAATTAAATGGAGAAATTATTAATGCGGACAGTATGCAAGTATTTAAAGAATTTAAAATTTTGTCATCTCGTCCAAGTTTTAGTGATACTCAAAAGATTAAACACCATCTTTATGGGGTAATTTCAGTTAAAAGATATTTTTCAGTAGGAGACTGGCTTAAACAAGCAAAAAAAAAAATTAATTTTTGTCTGAAAAAGAAAAAAATTCCGATAATTGTAGGAGGAACTGGCCTTTATTTTAATGCAATAACAAAAGGCATAAGCAAAATTCCAAATATAGATTTAAAAACAAGAAATAAAGTAAGAAATATGTATAAAAAAATTGGTTTTAAAAGATTTTATGATCTTCTTCTTAAACTTGATCCCAAAATTAAGGGCAGAATTCTTCCAACCGATTCACAAAGAATTCAAAGAGCTTATGAAGTAAAGATTAAAACAAAAAAATCATTATTCGACTGGTTTACGAATACAAAATCTGATTTCTTAGATTTTGAAATAAAAAAGATATTCATTGATATTCCAAGGGAAGAATTGTTAAAAAAAATTTCTCAAAGGACAGAGCTAATGATTAAAAATAAATGTGTTGATGAAGTAAGAAAATTCAACAGACTTAAAATTAATAAAAGCTTATCAGCAAATAAAATAATAGGTGTTCAAGAAATCAATGATTTTTTGAAGAGGTCAATCTCATTAGACCAATGCAAAGAGCTTATTAATATAAAGACCAGACAATACGCAAAGAGACAAAATACTTGGGCTAGAGGCCATATGAAGAATTGGAATAAGCTTTATTCGAAAAATTTCTCAATTCTTTTAAAAAAATCATTAAAAGTCGTCAGCTAAAACTTGACGCAAATCATTTCTAGGCTAGATTGTATGAATGCCAAAATTATTGAGCGGAGCGGAAATTGTATTTAAAGCACTAGAGGACCAAAAAGTTGAATATATTTTTGGTTACCCTGGAGGTGCTGTATTGCCAATTTATGATGAATTAAAAAATCATAAATCTATAAAACATATTTTAGCAAGACACGAGCAAGGTGCAGGTCACTCCGCAGAGGGGTACGCGAGGTCGAGTGGTAAGCCAGGAGTATTATTAGTAACTTCCGGGCCCGGCGCCACTAATGCAGTAACAGCTCTTACAGATGCTTACATGGACTCAATACCTCTTGTTTGTATATCAGGACAAGTACCAACTCATTTAATAGGAACAGATGCCTTTCAGGAGTGTGATACAACTGGAATAACGCGACCTTGTACAAAACATAATTGGCTTGTGAAAGATGTTAATGATCTTTCAAGAATTTTACATTTAGCATTCGAGGTAGCAACTACAGGTAGGCCTGGGCCAGTTTTAGTCGATATTCCAAAAGACATACAATTTAAAAAAGGTAAATACAAATTTTTCAAGAATACACTTAAAAAAAAACTTAATGGTAAAGCTACTTATAAAATACCTAACTCTGAATTAGATAAGTTTATTGATCTTATAAAAAAATCTTCTAAGCCTATTTTTTATACTGGCGGAGGAGTTATTAACTCCGGACCTGACGCGAGCAAACATTTAAGAGAATTAGTTTCTTTAACTGGTTTTCCAATAACATCAACTTTACAAGGCCTTGGAGCATATCCTGGTGACGATCCACAATTTTTAGGCATGCTAGGTATGCACGGAACTTATGAAGCAAACAATGCGATGCATGATTGTGACTTAATGATAAATATTGGTGCAAGGTTCGATGATAGAATTACTGGAAAGGTTGATGAATTTTCGCCTCATTCAAAAAAAATTCATGTTGATATTGATCCATCATCAATTGGAAAAAATATTAAAGTAGATTTAGCTATTGTTAGTGATGTTACTACACTTTTAAAATCTTTAATTAAAAGATTCAAAGAAAAAAATAAAAACTTTGTAAATTCTAACAAGCAAAAAACGTCTAAATGGTGGGAACAAATTGAAAAATGGAGAGAAAAAAAATCTTTAAACTTTATTAATAGTGATACGATTATTAAACCTCAATATGCAGTTCAAAGATTGTATGAATTAACAAAAAATCAAGATACGTTTATTACTACTGAAGTGGGTCAGCATCAAATGTGGGCAGCTCAACATTACAAATTTAATAAACCTAATAGATGGATGACATCTGGAGGTCTTGGTACGATGGGATATGGGCTACCAGCAGCTATTGGAGTTCAAATTGCAAATCCAGGCAAATTAGTTGTTGATATTGCAGGAGAAGCATCAGTTTTAATGACAATGCAAGAAATGTCTACAGCGGTACAATATAGATTACCTATAAAAATATTTATATTGAATAATGAATACATGGGAATGGTGAGACAGTGGCAAGAACTTTTACACGAAAAAAATTATTCTGAAAGCTATACAGCCGCATTACCGGATTTTGTAAAGTTAGCAGAGTCATATGGATGTGTCGGAATAAGAGCAAAAACACCAAATGAGTTGGATGAAAAGATAAAAGAAATGATCAATATAGATAGACCTGTAATATTTGACTGTGTTGTAGATAAAGCTGAAAATTGTTTTCCAATGATACCTTCAGGTAAGCCGCATAATCAAATGATCTTAGGACCTGAAGAAGAGGAAGAAATTTCAGACGAGGGGAAAGTTTTAGTTTAATGGCAAAGTCTAAATCAGCCTACAGCGTGCCTGGTAAAATAGGAAAAATTGAAAGACATATAATTGTGGTATGGGTTGACAACGAAGCTGGTGTCCTCGCTAGAATTGCCGGACTTTTTTCTGGAAGAGGATATAATATTGAGTCTCTAGCTGTTGCTGAAGTTGATAAAAAAAAACATATTTCAAGAATTACAATTGTAACAGAGGGAACACCACAAGTGATTGAACAAATTAATTTACAACTTAAAAAACTTGTGCCAGTGCATAAAGTAGCAGACTTTAAGCGAGGTGAAAAAGATATTTTATTTAGAGAGCTCGCATTATTTAAAATTTTAGGAAATTCAAAAAAAGTTGAAAAAGTTAAAAAAATTTGTAAAAAATTCAATCCAGTAATTTTAGATAAAACAAATAAATCTGTTGTAATTCAAGTTACTGCTTTAAGAGCAGAGATTGATAAATTAGCTCTTGATTTAAAAAGTTTAGGCCTTATAAGCACTTCTAGAACAGGTGCTGTTGCTATGACAAAAGGATCAAGAACATTTAATTAAATATGAAAACTTATTACGATAAAGATACTAATAAAGATTTAATTAAAAATAAAAAAGTAGCTATCTTTGGTTATGGAAGCCAAGGCCATGCTCATGCACTGAATCTGAAAGACAGTGGAGTAAAAGAAGTTGTTGTTGCATTAAGAGAAGGTTCATCAAGTATTAAAAAAGCTGAGAGTGCAGGATTAAAAGTAATGGCTTTATCGGATGCGGCCGCTTGGGCAGATGTAGTTATGCTGCTTACACCCGATGAACTTCAATCAGAAATTTATAAAAATCATATTGAACAAAGAATGAAAGAGGGAACAAGTTTAGCTTTTGCTCATGGATTAAATATTCATTTTGATTTAATTAACGCTAGAAAAGATCTTGATGTTTTTATGGTTGCTCCAAAAGGTCCAGGTCACACTGTTAGAAGCGAATTTCAAAAAGGTGGAGGAGTTCCTTGTTTAATGGCTGTACATAAAGATAGTTCAGGAAAAGCAAAAGATCTAGCATTATCTTATGCTTCAGCTGTAGGAGGAGGCAAAGCTGGTATTATAGAAACAACTTTCAAAGATGAATGTGAAACTGATTTATTTGGAGAACAAACTGTTTTATGTGGAGGTTTAGTAGAATTAATTAAAAATGGATTTGAAACCTTAACTGAAGCTGGTTATCCACCACAAATGGCTTACTTTGAAACTTTACATGAAGTAAAATTAATTGTTGATCTTATTTATGAAGGTGGAATAGCGAATATGAATTACTCAATTTCAAATACTGCAGAGTATGGTGAATATGTTTCAGGAAAAAGAATTGTGGATGATAAAACAAAAGAAAAAATGAAAGCAGTTTTAAAAGATATACAATCAGGAAAATTTACAAAACAATGGATGGAAGAACACAAATCTGGTCAGAAAAATTTCCTTAAAATGAGGCAAGACTTAGCTAAACATCCTATTGAAAAGGTTGGAAAAGAGCTTCGTGCTATGATGCCGTGGATTGGTAAAAATAAGCTCGTCGATAAAGATAAAAATTAACCCAATCTGAGTCTAAAACACCATCCTGAACCACATAATTATTTGCAAATTCTAGCTTTGATTGTAATATGAGAAGCTTTTAATTTTTACAATTATTTATTTATGACAGAAAAAAATAGGATTATAATTTTTGACACTACGATGCGTGATGGGGAACAGTCTCCAGGTGCATCAATGAGTCTGGAAGAGAAATTACAAATCTCTAGAGTCTTTGATGAATTAGGAGTTGATGTTATTGAAGCAGGTTTTCCCATAGCATCTCCCGGAGATTTTGAAGCTGTCACAGAAATTAGTAAAACTTTAAAAAGATCAATTCCTGCAGGTTTAGCTAGAGCTACAAAAAAAGATATTGATGCTTGTCATCAAGCTTTAAAGCATGCAAAAAATTTTAGAATTCATACTTTTATTTCAACAAGTCCTCTTCACATGAAACATAAGTTAAATAAATCGCCTGAAGAGGTTCTAGATTCAATTCAAGAAAGCGTTACTTATGCTAGAAAATTTACTGACGATGTTGAGTGGTCGTGCGAGGATGGAACACGAACGGATATGGACTATATGTGCAAGACAGTCGAACTTGCTATCAAATGTGGTGCCAAAACTATTAATATTCCAGACACAGTCGGCTACACAGTCCCATCTGAGTTTAAAAAAATAATAGAGACATTAATTAATAAAGTTCCAAATATTGATAAAGCAATTCTTTCTACTCATTGTCATAACGACTTGGGATTAGCAGTAGCTAATTCTTTAGCGGGGGTTATGGCTGGAGCAAGACAAATTGAGTGTACAATTAATGGGATTGGTGAAAGAGCTGGTAATGCTGCCCTTGAAGAAGTCGTTATGGCTATGAGAACAAGACACGATTTAATGCCTTACACTACAAATATAAATACAAAACTTTTAAGCAAAGCTTCAAAAGTTGTTTCAAATGCAACAGGTTTTCCTGTTCAATTTAATAAAGCGGTCGTAGGTAAGAATGCATTTGCCCATGAATCAGGCATACACCAAGATGGAATGCTGAAGAATAGAAATACTTACGAAATAATGACACCAGAGAGCGTTGGAGTAAAGAAAACATCATTAGTGATGGGAAAACATTCAGGCCGACATGCGTTTAGAGACAAATTATCTGATATGGGTTATGTAGATGTCACTGACGATATTGTAAACACTGCTTTTGGTAAATTTAAAATTTTAGCAGATAAGAAAAAACATATTTATGACGAGGATATTGCAGCATTAGTTGATGATAGCTTAGTGACAGAAGATAATGTAATTAAATTAAAATCTTTAAAGGTTTTTGCCGGAACTGGTGAACCTCAAAAAGCAGAAATGACTTTAGAAATTTTCGGTGAAGTAAAAAGTGCAACAGATACAGGAGATGGTCCTGTAGATGCAATTTTTAAATGTATTAAAAAACTTTATGCTCATGACGTTAAACTTTTATTATATAATGTGCATGCAGTTACTGAAGGCACTGATGCTCAGGCAACAGTAAGTGTAAGAATAGAAGAAAAAGGTAAAACTACAGTAGGCCAGGCTGCAGATACCGATACACTAGTTGCATCAGCTAATGCTTATTTAAGTGCTTTAAATAAATTAATTATAAAAAGAAAAAAAACAGCGCCGGATGATGAAAATCTCAGCGCTCAAATATAGAAAGGTAAATATGTTTAAAGGTTTAACAGGATTAACATCACTTTGGTCACAAGATATGGCGATCGACTTGGGCACAGCAAACACCTTAGTAGTACTTAAAGATCAAGGTGTTGTACTAAATGAACCTTCAGTGGTAGCAGTCATAGAAGATGCAGGTAAAAAATCAGTTCTCGCAGTGGGAGATGAAGCAAAGACAATGTTAGGTAGAACCCCAGGAAATATTTCTGCAATAAGACCTTTGAAAGATGGGGTAATTGCTGATTTCGTAGTAACAGAGGAAATGATTAAGCACTTTATAAAGAAAGTTCATAAAAAGAATGCTTTTGCTAACCCAAGAATTTTAATTTGTGTTCCAACTGGATCTACTCCGGTTGAAAGAAAAGCTATTCAAGACTCTGCATTAGCAGCAGGTGCTAGAAAAGTTCAACTTATTGAAGAGCCTATTGCTGCAGCAATCGGTGCAGGACTTCCTATTTCAGAAGCAACTGGTTCTATGGTTGTTGATATCGGCGGAGGTACAACAGAAATTGCAGTGATGTCATTAGGTGGAGTAGTTTATTCTAAATCTTTAAGAGTAGCGGGAGATGCACTTGATCAATCTATAATTGCCTACATGAGAAAGAAAATGAATTTAATGATTGGAGATTCTACGGCAGAAAAAATTAAGAAAGAAATAGGTACCGCTATACCTTCAACGAATAATACCTTTTTAATGAAAGGAAGAGATATAAGATCTGGAACTCCAAAAGAAATTGAACTTACAGAAAAAGACGCCTGTGAGGCTCTAATGCCTATTTTGAATCAAATTTTAGGCGGTATTAAAGAGGCTTTAGAAAACACTCCACCAGAATTATCTGCCGACTTAATTGACATGGGTCTTGTTTTAACTGGAGGTGGTGCTTTATTAAAAAATATTGATAAATTAATTTCTCAAGATACTGGTTTACCTGTAACTATAGCTGATGATCCTTTATCATGTGTGGCTATTGGAACAGGAAGAGCATTAGAAAATGAAGAATTATTTTCTACTATGTTATCTGAGTATTAATTTATTTTAAATGTATAAATGTCAGTTAGTAGAGATGATTTTGGTATAGCGTTCCGTTCTGCTCTTCTTAAACGAGGAGGAGCCCAAAAATTTTCAGTTTTATCTTTAATTTTTTTAGCTCTTTTAATATTTTTCTTAGACGTCTATGGCACGAAGTTTACTAAACCAGTAAGGGGTTTAATAAATGATATTGTATATCGTGTAACATTTTTAGTATCAGCCCCAACAAGATTTGTACCAGAAGTTAGTAAAGATCTCTCAAGTTTCTTTAACGTAAGAGAAGAAAATAAAAGATTAAAAATTGAAATAGAAAAATTAAAGTCCCTTGAGTTAAATGTTGAATTTTTGACAGACGAGAATAAAAATCTTCAAAAGATTTTAGAGACGGAGTATTTCAATAAAAACTTGAGTAACATTATACTTGCAAAAGTCCTAGTTGATAAAAATAGCCCCTTCTTAAAATCAATAATTATAAATAAAGGAACAAGTTCAGGTGTGCTTAAAGGTATGCCGGTTACTAAAAATAATTATTTAGTAGGAAGAGTTGTAGAGACAAATTACCTTTCTTCAAGGGTTTTATTATTAAATGATCTTAATAGCCGAATTCCAGTCACTCTTGCACAGGGAGCCCAAGCTATTCTTTCGGGAAGCGGCTTAAGTAATCCAGTCCTTGAATATTTACCTGAAGATTATAATTTAATTGAAGATGTAAATGTTTTTGCATCAGGTAAGGATGGAATATTCAATTCGGGAACACCAATTGGAATAACTAACGAGAATGGCGGAGTTGATCTTTTTGTAGATCCGAATCAACTATCTTTTGTGACTGTTAATTTAAATTTGACTAAGAAAGGCGATTTTTAATGGCTAGAGGATCTATTATAAAAAAATTTTACAATGCGGGCCCTTTAATACTTTTATATTATCTTTGTATAAGTGAGGTAGACACTAATCTCGAGAAAATTTTTGAAATATTTACTCTTAATTTTCAAATTATTTTAATTTATTTTTGGGTTTTAAAAAGACCGGAAATTTTAGCCAATGGACACATATTTATTGCCGGTCTTGTAAATGATGTTGTTATGGGTTTTCCGCTTGGTATAAGTTCTTTATCATACTTAATAATAATTTTTGTTGGAACATATGTCAGGAATAAAAGTGTTAATACAACCATAGCCTCAGATTGGTTCACCTTTTTCATGGCAATGCTATTTTCGAATTTGTTATTCTTTTCACTATTAAATAATTTTTCAGATTTATCCTTTTCTTTTTCAAAAATAGGTTACAACATGTTTTTTACTTTTTTTATGTTTCCTATTTTTTGGTTATTATTCAATCTTTACCAAATCACTTTCATAGGTAATCGAGATGCTTAGTCCCAGCTCAGGAAATACTGTTATTAAATCAAAATTAATTAGCAGAAGAATGTTTTTACTTACTGCCGCTAAAGCTGTCGTGTTAGTTGGGATAGTTGGTCGATTAGTTTCTTTACAAATTAATGAAAGAACAAAATATAAAACTTTATCTGATAAAAATAGATTTAGAGAGTGGAAATTAGCTCCAGAAAGAGGTGTTATAAAAGATTTTTTTGACAAGGAAATCGCTTCAAACAAGCAGGTTTATCAAGTTCATTTCATTCCTGAAAATTCAAAAGATATCGAAAAACTTTTCGTAAGATTAAAAACGATATTAAATATTACAGATAAAAAATTATTTTTCTTAAAAAAAGTGATTGCCAAACAAAAGCCATGGGAACCAATTATAATTTCAGACAATATAACATGGTCTGAGTTTTCAAGATTAAATTTATTTTTACATGAGTTAGATGGTGTAAAACCAGTGGTATCGGTTGCAAGAATGTATCCTGATAATTCTTCTGCACATATTTTAGGATATGTATCTCAAGTTAGTGCTAAAGATCTTCAAACTAAAAAATATTTAAAAGATCTACATGTTCCTGGAATGACAATTGGTAAAACAGGTCTAGAAAGAAAATTAGATCAAGAAATTATTGGATCGGTTGGATTTCAAAGATATGAAGTCAATGCATATGGAAAAAGAATCAAACAAATTCAAGTAAACGAAGGGCAGGCAGGAAAAAGTTTTAAAACAACATTAGATTTCGAGGTTCAAAAATTTACGAGTGAACTTCTGAAAGACAAAGCAGCTGCAGTTTGTGTAATGGATGTTTATAATGGAGATATTATATCTTTAGTTTCCTCACCAACTTTTGAACCAAATGAATTTGTTCATGGATTAGATAAAAAATATTGGAATAGTCTTCTCAAAAATGAAATGAGACCTTTAACTAATAAGACAATTTCAGGTTTATACCCACCGGGTTCAACTATTAAAACTTTAGTAGCTCTAAGCGCATTAGAGAACGGCGTCATCAAACCATTAGATACTTTTAGGTGTAAGGGTAAAATAGAACTATATGGAGAAAAATTTCACTGCTGGGAAAAAGAGGGACATGGTATTGTTAATCTAAGAAAAGGAATACAAAGATCCTGTGACGTTTATTTTTACGAAGTAGCTCGTAAACTAGGTGTCGATAGATTGTCAGAAACTGCAAAAAAATTTGGGTTGGGAAAAAAAGTTCTTAAAGATTTTGTTGAAGAGAGAGCAGGGGTAGTTCCAGACACGAAGTGGAAAAAAAAGTTTATTGGTCAAAACTGGTATCTAGGAGAAACTTTACACTCAGGTATTGGCCAAGGTTATTTTCAAAGCACGCCATTGCAATTGTGCTTGATGACAGCTCAGATTGCTAATGGAGGTTTTAAAATATATCCAAGAATATTATTTGATGAAAAAAATAACAATTTAAGAGACTACATAAAACATAAAAATGAGAATCCAAACGAACCTCTTCCGACTGATTTATTGGTTTCTAATTTTGACTTAAAGCCTTTATTTAAAAATCAAGAGCATATAAATTTAATTAAAGATGCAATGTTTTCTTCATCCAATGAGCCAGGCGGGACCTCCTATAGACATAGATGGGAAAATAAAAAATTCACTTTTGCTGGAAAAACTGGTTCCTCTCAGATTAAAAGGTTTACAGAAGCTCAAAGAGAAGCTGAAGTTAAACAAGAAAGTCTGCCTTACAAAGATAGAGACCATGCACTATTTGTTGCTTATGCACCTTATGATGATCCAAAATACGCTATTAGTGTTTTAGTAGAACATGGCGGATCGGGAGGAAAAGCTGCAGCACCAATCGCAAAAAAAGTTATAAAAAAAGTATTGGAGCGTCATGAATTAAGACAAAGAGTTAATAGTTTGTTAGGGGAGACTATATAATGTTCAGAACAAGATCTATTCAATCATCTTTGAGTATAAAAGATAAAATTCTCTCTTTAGACTACATTCTAATATTTTCAATTTTCATTCTAGGGCTTGTGAGCATATTGGCAATGTATTCTACAGATGGAGGAGAATTAAAATATCATACTAAAAGCCATATTCTAAGATTTTTTATTTTTTTTGGAATGTTTTTACTCTTATCCTTTATTCAGATTAGATTTTGGCACAGTCAAAGCTATCTAATTTATATTTTGTTTTTTATTTTATTACTTGGTGTAAAATATTTTGGACTAACTTCGTCTGGCTCAAAAAGATGGTTAGATCTTTATTTTATGAATCTGCAGCCATCAGAGCTGATGAAAGTTGGTTTGATTTTATTTTTAGCAAAATATTATCACAGAATTTCGATAGAAAATATTAATCAAATTCGGTTTTTGTTTTTACCCATTGTAGTTCTTATTGCTCCATTAATTCTTGTTGCAACTCAGCCAGATCTTGGAACCGCACTACTTATTGCTGCGGGAGGTTTAACAGTTGCTTGGCTTGCTGGGGTAAGAGTAAAGTTTTTTGCATTTTCAGGCCTAGCTTTTTTAGCATTATTACCAATAGCAATATCTTTTTTAAAACCGTATCAAAAGTCAAGAATACTTACTTTTTTGAATCCTGAAAGAGACCCACTGGGAGCTGGTTATCAAATTATTCAGTCTAAAATTGCGATAGGATCTGGTGGACTTTTTGGTAAAGGATTTTTACAAGGTTCACAAAGTTATCTTGATTATCTTCCAGAAAAACATACAGATTTTATTTTTACTCTTTTTTCTGAAGAATTCGGTTTTTTTGGTTCATTGTTCATTTTATTTTTATACGCGATAATCGTTTGGAGAATAGTAAAAATAGGAAACATAACAAGGAGCAGCTTTGGAAAGCTTTATTGTTATAGCTTTGCAACAGCTTTCTTTATTTATGTTGTAGTAAATATGATGATGGTATTAGGTCTTTTACCTATAGTAGGTTCACCATTACCAATTATGTCGTACGGGGGCTCATCAATGATGGCAATTATGCTTGGTTTAGGCATTGTTATGTCTTGTAAAGTTTACAAAGATACCCCAGTAAATTAAACCTAATTTGGACCAATTTGGTTTTTTTTGAGACTTGTATATCATCAAAATAGGTGGTTTATTTATGAAAAATTATATGTTTGGAGATAAGAAAAAAAAACTTACAGACTCAGAAAGATCTTTAATTAGTGAGACCGTGAGCATTGAAGGAACTATAAATAGTTCTGGAGCGATAGACGTAGCCGGATTAGTAAAAGGTCCAGTTTATTCAAAAGAAATAATTGTTAGAGAAACAGGCTCTATCACTGGCTCAGTGGAGGGTGATCACATTGAAATACACGGTCACATGGACGGTAAAGTTTCCGGTCAAGATGTTGTAATTGGTGCAACAGGTACAGTAAAGGGCGACATTGAATTTGGAAATAACTTAAAAACTGAGAATGGAGCCGATATCGACGGATACATTAAAAAAACAAATAAATCAAAAACTTCAATTACAGGCGATTTCTTATTCAAGAAAAAAGATAAAAAAGAACAATCAGAAAGCGAAGACAGACCAGAAGTGGTTAATAAAGAAGCTTTAGCCTAATCTACCGCACTTTAAATTTTTTACTATTACAATATAATTTCCTAATGGAAAATCATAAGTGTAAATCAGTTGGTATTGTTGGTTGCGGTATCCAAGGAGTTTGTACAGGTTTGCAATTAATAAAAAGAGGAATACCTGTTACAATTTTCGATAGAAATGATCCCCTCTCAAAAGAATTTAAGCCAGCCTCTTATGGCAATGCAGGTCATTTTTCACCCTATGCAGTCTTACAACTAAATCGAACAGATATTTTATATGATGTTCCTAAAATGCTTTTAAGTTCATATGGTCCTTTAGCATTAAAATGGAATTATGTACCTAAAATGTTTTCTTGGTTTTATCATTATCTTAAAAATTGTAACAAAAAATCGATGCTTCACACGGCAAAATATATGCATCAAATTCTTAATTTATCTTTAGATGCCTATGAGGAAATTTTCAAAGAGATTGACACAACTAACTTAGTTGAAAAAAAGGGCATCATATACGTTTGGACAAATAAAAACTTAAAAAGCAGAAATCTTGAAATTAAAGTTAGAAAAGATTTGGGTATTAAGCAAAAGCTTCTTTCAAAGGAAGAAATTATAAAATTAGAGCCGAATTTAAATCCCGTTTTTGATGCAGGAGTAATTTTTGATTACGCAATGCATGCAAGAGATCCTCATGGCATATTAAGAAAAGTATTTAGGTTATTTTTAGAAAATGGAGGAAAATTTATTCAAAGCGACGTAAAAAGCTTAAGCCAAACCAGTTATAACGAAACACTAATTAAGACAGATAATGAAGAATACAAATTTGAAAAATCTGTAATTGCATCTGGCGCATTTTCAAAAAAATTTACAGATCAATTGGGTGAAAAAATTCCCCTTGATACTGAAAGAGGTTACCATGTCCACTTTAAGAACCAACAAGATTTAATTTCCCGACCGGTAATTTTTCTTGATCGAGGTTTTGGAATGACGCCAATGAATCAAGGATTAAGAGCAGTCGGAACGGTAGAGCTGGGTGGACTAGAAAATCCTCTTTCAAAAAAAAGGATCAATTATATTATTAATTGTGCAAAAGAATTACTTCCTCAATTAGGTAATCATGACGATGAGTGGCTAGGTTTTAGACCTACATTACCCGATTTTTTACCTATTTTGGGACCCTCTTTAAAAAACAAGAATATTATATACGCATTTGGCCACCAACATTTAGGTTGGACTTTAGGTGCAATAACAGGCAAAATTATTTCTGGAATAGTTGCTGGAGAAAAAACTAATTTAGATTTAACTCCTTACAGCTCAAAAAGGTTTAATTAGGATTTTTTTGTCAAAAAATTATATAGCTTATACTTTTCTTACATTTGCAGCTTTATTCTGGTCAGGGAATTTTATTATCGGAAAATTTGCAACTTTGTTTGAAGTTCCGCCACTAACTCTAAACTTTTTAAGATGGGTGATGGTATGGTTGATTTTAATTCCTTTTACAATAAAAGAAATTTTAGCAAAGAAAAACTATATTAAAGAAAATTTTTTTGCCATTGGTATAATGGGGATACTATCAATTAGCACCTTTAATTCTGTAGTATATTTTGCTTTAAACTTTACTCAAGTTATTAATGCAGTTTTAATGTTGGCTGCTATTCCACCAATGATAATAATTTTTTCGTCACTTATGAAAATTGAAAAAACGAATATATTTCAATTATCTGGATTATTCTTATCAATACTTGGAGTTGCAACAATTATTTCCAATGCAGATATTCAAAAAATAATTTCTTTAAGTTTTAACAAAGGAGATATATGGATGCTAGTTTGTGTTTTAAGTTGGTCGTTATACTCCACTTTACTTAAAAAAAATAAATTTCAATTATCTCAATTTTCTTTAATCCAAATTATGGTAACTGTAGGATTAATATTCTTAGTTCCGCAATTTTTATATGAACAATCAATAGGACTAGATATTAAAATAAATAAAGCTTCTATCCTAATTTTAATTTATGTTGTTATCTTTCCTGCAATCGCAGCTTATTATTGCTGGCAAAAAGCTATTGAATTAATAGGGCCTAATAGATCGTCTATGTTTATTCAGTTAATGCCTCTTTTTAGTGCATTAATGGCAATTATAATTTTCAAAGAAAAATTTCAATTATTCCATTTTATTGGAGCATCTTTTATTATATCTGGTATTTATTTATCAAATAGGAAAACCCAATGATTAAAGTTGCTATACTAGACGACTTCCAAGATGCTTTTAGACAAATAGTAGATCTAAAAGAGTATAGAGATAAATATGAATTTGAAATATTTAATGAAAGCTTTCGCGAAGAAAAAGACGCGATTGTAGCTTTAGAGAAGTTCAATGCATTATTTATAATGAGAGAGAGAACACCTATTACCAAATATTTAATAGAGAATTTGCCAAATTTAAAATATATCATGACTTCAGGCATGAGAAATAAAGCTATAGATCTTGAGACAGCTAAAAAAAAAGGAATTAAAGTATGCGGGACTGAAATAAACTCAAACCCTGCTGCAGAAATAACTTGGGCTTTGATCTTAGGTCTTTTAAGAAATATGAAGCAAGAAATTGATAATATGTTTCAAGGATATTGGCAAACAACAATCGGTTATGAATTAAAAGGAAAATTGCTTGGCCTAATTGGGCTTGGAAAAATAGGAACTCAAGTTGCAAAAGTAGGAAAGGCCTTTGGTATGGAAGTTTGCGCCTGGAGTGAAAATTTAAATCTTTCGCATGCTAATGAAATTGGGGTTTTGCCTATGAACAAAGAAGAATTACTAAAAAATTCTGATATTATTTCTATTCATTTAGTACTTGGTGAGAGAAGCAAAAGTTTAATTACAAAAAAGGAAATTAATATGATGAAAAGGACTGCTTTTTTAATAAACACTTCTAGAGGACAAATAATTAATGAGAAAGATTTAGTTCAGGCTTTAAAAGATGAAAAAATAGCTGGAGCAGGACTCGACGTCTATGATGAAGAACCCCTTCCACAAGATCATAAATTAAGATTTTTACCTAATGCTTTACTAATGCCTCATATTGGTTATGTAACCGCAGAAAATTATTCTAAATTTTATAATCAAATGATTGAAAACCTAGATAGTTGTCTAAATAATAAGCCAATAAGGTTAATTTCTTAAAAGTTACTCTTCCATTACAGGTTGTATTTGATATACTCATATTGAACGGAAATATTGTATTTATATTTATATAAATTCAATAACCTAAGGAAAAATTAAGAGGGAGAATGAGAAAAATATTTGTTTTATTAACAACATTTTTTTTACTTTATGGTTGCGCCGAGTCCGTCGCCCTTCTTGGGCCCTCAATTGGCGGAGCAACAAATGGTAAAATGCTTCAATCATCTTTCAATACTGTGGTTAGTTATGGAGTTAAAAAACAAACTGGCAAAGGTCCATTAGAGCATGTCAAGGCCTATGCTGAAAAAGTAAATCCTGAGAAAAAAAAAGAGCCATGCCACTCTTTTCTAGAAAAAACTAACTCTGAGATTTGTTATATTGTAAAAAAACAATTAATTTTGACAAAATCAAAAATAAAGCTGCTCGATTAGTTAATTCCAAAAGATTTAAAATCAAAAAACACAAATTTAACTACCACAAGTTGTGTTAATAAAAATTTTCACATTCAAAATTAACTTTTATTTAAAGAATAAGCGGATATATGGGACCAATTAAAACAAGTTTTAATCATGAAAAAAATGTTACTTTTATTATCAACTCTTTTTTTGCTGAACGGTTGTGCTGAATCGTTAGCATTATTAGGTCCAGGTGCCTCGAATGGAAGATTTGTTCAATCCAGTTTAAACTCGGCGATAAGTTATGGAGTTAAAAAACAAACAGGAAAAACTCCTCTCGAACATGCTATCGCATACGCAGAGAAAAAAAATCCTGAGAGAAAACAAGAAACTTGTATTTCCTCTTTTGAAATAACAAGGTCTGAATTTTGTACAATTGCAAAAAAACAAATTAAGTTGAAAAGTACTGCTATGATAGAAAAAACTACAGATATTGTGAGAGAATTTCAAAAAAATAAAATTAAAGAAATATCTAAAATTGAAAAGATAGCAAAAAAATCAATAATTTATAATAGAAGGTAATTCCAACTTTTCTTAGATGATGGCCCCAATAAATTGGGACCACCTAATTAATTTTTAAGCAGCTAAAGCTTGCTTGATATCCGCAACAATATCGTCTGGATGTTCAATGCCGATCGATAATCTGACATAACCTGGTGTGACACCAGCAGCTAACATTTCTTTCTCTGTAAGCTGACTATGTGTTGTTGTTGCTGGGTGAATTGCTAAACTTCTAGCATCACCAATATTTGCTACATGGTAAAGCATTTTTAAGTTGTCAATGAACTTAGCTCCTGCTTCTTTAGTTCCAAGATCCATACCTATTAAAGATCCGTACCCACCTTGCATATATTTTTTAGCTCTATCCCTTATTTCACCTTGATAATTAGTTGGATAGATAACTTTTTTAACTTTTTTGTGACCATCTAAGAAATTCACAACTTTCTCTGCATTACTGCAATGTTGTTTCATTCTTAGCGCTACAGTTTCCAAACCTTGAATGATTTGGAAAGCATTGAAAGGACTTAAAGGAGCACCTAGGTCTCTCAATAAAACCACTCTAGCTCGGATTACAAATGGGATATTAGCTCCAGTTAATTGTGGAACTGCGTCAGCCCAAACGGCGCCGTGATAACTTTGATCAGGTTCATTTAATAGAGGTTGTCTTTTTCTATCTTTAATCCAATCAAAATTTCCTCCATCAACAATTATTCCTCCAATTGAAGTACCATGACCACCAATATATTTTGTCAAAGAGTGCATTACAATTGCAGCTCCATGAGCTAAAGGTTTACATATAACTGGTGAAGCTGTGTTATCGATAATTAAAGGTATACCTTTTTTTCTACCAATATCTGAAACTTCTTTTATTGGAAAAACACGAAGATAAGGATTTGGAAGAGTCTCACCGTAGTAAGCTCTTGTTTTATCATCAGTCACTTTTTCGAAGTTTTTTGGATCCGCAGGATCTGCAAATCTAACTTCAATACCTTGTTGCCTTAAAGTATTTTTGAATAAGTTAACTGTACCACCGTATAAATCAGTCGAAGCAACTATGTTATCTCCTGCTTGTGCTAAGTTTTGAATACACATTGCCGAAGCTGCTTGACCTGATCCCACTGCGCATGCTGCTACACCGCCTTCAAGCGCTGCAACTCTTTTTTCTAGCACATCAACCGTTGGGTTCATGATACGTGTGTAAATATTACCAAACTCTTTTAGACCAAATAAATTTGCAGCATGTTCTGCATTTTTAAATTGGTAAGAAGTTGTTTGATAAATAGGAACTGCTACAGCTGTTGTAGTAGGATCAGCTCTATAATCACTACCATGTAAGCCAATAGTTTCCGGATGTTTAAAATCAGTCATTGATTTTCCCCCTTACTGTTTCTCTTATCGTTTCGTTCATTTTTTCTCCGTCTTTCTGGAGAAGAATGAACGAAGTTTAATTCTGTTCATCTTCTCCTTTTTAGTACTTCGGCATATGCCAGGTGTACAATATGGTTCAAATACCCGGTTTAATTTCAGATTTTTCCAAAAAAAAACCACCGGCTAAAGCGGTGGTCTAAATGACTTATGCGCTTTAGCAGGATTTATAGAGCGCCCGCAAGTTGCCTTAACTCAGCGCTATTAGATTTATAGCAAGAAATTCAGGATTTTGTCAACTGTCAATTAAATATTATTCCAGAACAATTTTGCAAGGTTTATTCCAGATAAATCTTTGTATGCAGCCAGCCCAGTAGGGCTAGTAACATTTATATCTCCAATTAATTTTTCTTGTACGAAATCTATTCCTGCAAAATAAATATTATTTTTCACTAATAATTTTCCAATTACGTTGCTTGCAATAACTTCTTTCCTTGTGAGCTTTGTTAATTTCGCTTTAGCTCCTTTACTCATATTAGATAAAATACTTCCTTTTTTAGGTATTCTAGAAATTGCACCTACAATCTTTCCTTTAATAACAAAAACTCGTTTATCACCTTTGGAAACTTCAGGTAAAAACTTTTGAAAAAATAAATGATTATGATTTTTGATTAATTTTTTAATTTTATTAGCATGGAAGGTTTTAAATAAAATTACATTATTACCACTAAAACCATTAATAGGTTTTGCCACAATAGCTTTATGTTTTTTAAAAAAAGTTCTAATTTCTGAAAGGTTTTCACTTATTAGCGTTGGAGGCATATACTTCATTAGATTAATAGAAAATAACTTTTCAGATATGTTTCTAACAGCAAAAGGGTGATTAATAATCTTTACCTTCTTTGATATATGGTTTAGTAAAAATGTTGTATATAAATAACGATTGTCAAAAGGTGGATCATTTCTGATTAATATAATATTGGATTTTTCTAAACTAAAATTAACAGTCCTTTGCAGTGAGTAGAATTTCTTTTTATTTTCATTTATTTTTATGTGTTTACAACTTGCTAAAACCTTTCCATTCAAAAAACTCAAATTTTCTGGCTCGAAATAGTATATTTCATAACCTCTTTTTTGAGCTTCAGATGCTAAGAGAATAGTTGTGTCAGTTTTGATATTTACTTTTTTAAGATCAGAACCCTGAATAGCTAAAATTTTCGTCATGATTTACTAAAAAGTTTAAATCTTTTGTTTTATTAAATTGTTCGATCAACATTTCTGCTCTAGTTTTTTTACTCCCAATTATTTCCTCTATATGTTTTAAGTAAATTGTCTCATTTTTTCCACTTTTATTAAGCTCATTTCTTTTGTCTAAGCCTTTTTTAGATAAATCTAAAAATATTTTTGCCCAATCAATTAATTTTTTATTTCTTAGCACAGTATTTAATCCTTGTTTGGGTGCGTTTAAATACGTTTCCATTACCTCTTCTTTTTTCCAATTCTTGATTATTTCATAAGTCTCACCCAAAGATCCATAAATTAATCCTGTAAAAAAGGAGGGACCATTACAAATACAGCCAAAATTACATGTATCTAAAGATCTAAACTCTATAACTTGTTTCAATCTTATCTCAGTAAAAATAGTACCTAAATGATTTTCAAAATCTTCTAAAGTTGGTTTTTCTCCTTTCAAAAAACTTAAATCACCATTTAAAAAATCGTTGAAGGTTTGACCGTTTGGCGAGTAGTATTTTCCTCTCTTTTTAAGAAATAAAATTGGGTAATTAATTGCATGATCAATATATTTTTCAAAATTAACATTTTCAAAAGTAATCGGCATTATCCCACCTCTATTAGTTTCTTGCCAAACTTTTCCTCTATAAGATAAATAACCTGAGAGTTTATTTTCATTAAAAGGAGAGTTTGCAAAAAGAGCAATAGTTAATGGAGCTAAATAGTTACCGATTTTAAATTTTTTTTCAAAATCTTCTTCAGAAGTGTAATCATAATTAATTTGTATACCGGCAGTTTTGTACATCATATCTAAACTTAATTTGCCACCTTTTGGCATTTCAGCTGACATAATTTTGTAACGCTCTTTAGGACTTTTAGGGATTTCAATTAATTTATTGAAGGGATCGTATGCAATAGATGAAGTTGTAATAGAAGCAGAGCTAAAAACATCTCTCAGTTCATTGAAATGAGAACTATTTTCTGAACAAACTAAATGTATGTTTTTAAAAGGGGCACCTGATAATTCATATTGAAATCCTGGCTCAGTCGTAATCTTTTGATTTTCCTTTTTTAAACCAATTATTTTATCTTTTTCATATTGGAGCTCCCAACCATTATTTTTTAGGAGATCAAACACTTTTTTTATCTTTTCATAATCAATTCTTTTCAGATCTTTTCTATTAAAAAGAAATTTTTCATGTTCAACACCAATTCTAAGATTAGTTTTTTTTTTAATACCGTCGTTAAAATATTGAATTAACTGACTTTTATTTTCAATGAATGAGGTTGATTTATCAGTCAAACGTTTTTAACTCTAATACATTTCCGTTAGGATCTTCAATAAAAAATGTATTTTGCTCAAATTCAGTGCCTTCAAATCTAGTGTAAGGTTTGTCGATGTAGTTAATTTTATTAGCTTCAATATTTTCTTTAATTTTATTAAAAACATCTTTTTTTAAGTGCACACCAAAGTGTGGTACTGGAACTTGACCCATATCTACGTCATGTCTTTCTCTTGGAAGTTTCAAGGATGTTTGATGCAAGGTAAGTTCATTTCCCCAAAAATCTATGTCGACCCATTTACCGTCTTCACGATTTCCAGTTTTACATCCTAAAATATCTGTATAAAAAGCCTCCGCTTTTTTTAAATCTCCAGCTGGAATTGCTAAATGAAATGAATTACTCATGAGCATTTATATATATTCTTCTTTAAATTTATCAAGTAGTCATTATATACATCTTATGAACGATTATTTAGAATCTATTAAAAAAAGAGATCCTGCGGCAAAATCTATACTGAGTATCATTCTCACATACCCAGGTGTTAAAGCAGTTTTGTTTCATCAAATATCAAATTTTTTTTATAAAGCTGGGTTTGACTTAATAGCAAGAATTATTTCACAAACAATTCGATTTTTTACAGGTATTGAAATTCATCCTGGGGCCAAGATAGGTAAAAATTTATTTATTGATCATGGTATGGGTGTAGTAATCGGCGAAACTTCTGAAATTGGAGACAACGTTACTATTTATCACAATGTTACTTTAGGTGGGAGTTCTCCCAGTATAGATAGCGAGAGACAACGACATGAAAAAAGACATCCTACGATTGGCAATGATGTTGTAATCGGGTCGGGTGCACAAATAATCGGACCAATTAAAGTTGGTAACAATGCAAGAATTGCTGCTAACGCAGTTGTAGTTAAAGATGTTCCAGAAAACGCAACGATGGTTGGCATACCTGCTAAAGCAGTTAAGTTAGAAAATAAGGGTAGTTTCAGACCTTATGGTGTAGACGATAAAGTAAAAGATGAGTAAAGATTGGGATCCAAATTTAACTCCAGAACAAAATTATGTTTTAAAACAAGAGGGAACAGAATCCCCAGGAAGCAGTTCTTTAAATCAAGAAAAAAGAGAGGGTTCTTATCACTGTGTTGGGTGCGGAACGAAATTATTTGAGTCTAGAACTAAATATGAGAGTGGTTCAGGCTGGCCTTCTTTTTTCGAATCTATTCCAGGGGTATTCGAAGAAAAAAAAGATATGCACATTGGTTATCCAAGAACTGAGTATCATTGCAAAAAATGTGGAGGTCATCACGGTCATGTTTTTGATGATGGTCCAAAACCTACTGGAAAACGATATTGTAACAATGGTGTATGTTTAGTCTTTAAACCAAAAGGCGAGTAGTTATACACAAACCAATTAAGTGTTTTAATACAACTTATCAAAAAATTATAATCTAACTTGTCATGTCCTCTAGACCAAGGCGACACAAGTTTGTAAGATTATCATTTCATCCACCATGAAGAAGCAAATTATTTCCCTACTTATAATTATATTTTCCTTAATTTCATTTCATACTCACGCATCAGATCTAAATTGGAAACCAGCTCAGGATGGAGATAAAATTATTTTAATTAGACATGCTAAAGCTCCTGGGGGCGGAGACCCAGAAGGATTTAAAATTAAAGATTGTAAAACTCAAAGAAATCTAGACATGATGGGTATTAATCAAGCAAAAAAAATTGGTAAACTTTTTAGAGAAAAAAAAGTTAAAATTGATAAAGTTTTATCAAGCCAGTGGTGTAGATGCAAAGATACCGCAAAATATGCTTTTGGCAATTATAAAGAATTTTCCGCGTTAAATTCTACTTATACTCCACCATACGACCAAAATGAAAAACAGCAGATAAAGGACTTAAAAAGATATATAAATAATTGGAATGGTAAAGGGGGAAACCTAGTTTTAGTTACGCATTATGTAATTATCTTGGCAATAACTGGAGAAACAACCCGATCCGGTGAACTAGTCATTACTGATAAAAATTTTAAAGTTTTATCTACAATTAATACTTTTTAAAAAAATATAAAATATCCAACTGCTATTAAAATTAAATATTCAATCAATGTTTTAATTTTTAAAAGAGTGTTCTTATCCTGAAATTTGTTATTGATGAATAAAGTTAATCGAGAAAAAGCTAAGTGAACCAAAACAATACTCAAAGCTATACCAAGTAAAGCATGGTAAAAGCTAAAATTTTTAAGGCCATAAAAGCAAGCTGCTATAAACGTGAACCAGGATATATTGGTTACAAATAAAGTAATTAAAATACCTGATCCTTTTTTAAAAATACTTTGAGACTTAATGAAAGTATATGACCACAAAAGAGTGAATAAAAAACCTGCGTATTTAATTATCATGAGCCAATATTGTAATTGCGGTAAAGTTCAAAGGCAAATATAAACGTAATATGATCATTAAACTTGCGTTTGCCTTTGGGGCTGGATTTATAAGTTTTCTCACCCCTTGCGTACTTCCAATTATCCCCGGTTATATTTCTTATATTACTGGAAAAGATTTAGGGGAAATAGATAAAGACAAATCAATAGTTTTGACTAAAACTATTCTTTTTTCACTAGGTTTCTCCTTTGTTTTTATAACACTTGGAGCGGCCGCCTCTGCAATAGGGAACGTGCTTCTTTTCTTTTCTAATGAATTACGGATTGTTGCAGGATTAATAATTATTATTTTTTCATTACAAATGTTAGGTTTTTTAAATTTTTCTTTTTTAAACACTGAAAAAAGAATTCAAACTAATTCTAATTATAAAGATAATTATGCATTTCCTTTTATAGTTGGCGCAGCTTTTGCCTTTGGTTGGACACCTTGTATTGGTCCGGTTTTAGGATCCATAATTGCTTTATCTGCTACTGAAGCTACAATTAGTAAAGGGATTTTATTATTATCATTTTATTCTTTAGGATTGGCCATCCCATTTATATTATCCGGATACTACATGAGTAGATTTTTAAATACTAAAAAAGGTTTTGGAAAATATTATGGAACTATTACAAAATCTGGCGGAGTTATTCTTTTAATTACTGGCATCTTGATTACTACAAATTATATTCAAGTTATAAGTTATTATATTTTGACGACCTTTCCAATTCTCGCTAAGTTTGGTTAATGAGCGAAATAACAGTCTTAGGAATTTTTGTTGCTGACATCAGTTTTTCTGGACCTAAAATTCCATCAATAGGTGAAACTATTCTGGGAAAAAAATATAATGTGGGTCCAGGAGGAAAAGGTTGCAATCAAGCCATAGCAATTGCAAGACTTGGCGGAAATACAAACTTTATAAGTAAAATTGGTAAGGACGCATACGGAGATTTAGCTCTTAAAACTCTTGAAAAAAATAAAATTTCTATAGAAAATGTTATTCAAGATGGAAATCAACAAACTGGTGTAGCTGGAATTTTAGTTGATCAAAATACTGGAAAAAATGCAATAAATGTAATTGTAGGCGCCCCAAGTTCTTTAAAAATAAGTGAAATTGAAAAACAAATTAATTTAATAAAAAAATCAAAAATTTTTTTAACTCAATTAGAAGTTCCAAAAGATGTTACCTTACATTGTTTGAAAACTGCTAAAGAAAATGGATGTACTACAATTTTAAATCCTGCACCGGCATCTGAAATTTCAAATGAGTTTTATAATAATATCGATTTTTTTACACCTAATGAAACCGAGGCTGAATTTTATACAGGCATAAAGATTACTAATGATCAAGAAGCAAAGCAGGCAGCAGATAAATTAATAAATCAAGGAATAAAAAAAGTAATAATTACTCTAGGAGAAAAAGGTTTATTTTATTCTGATGGAAAAGAGGAAATTTATTTAAAAGCTAGTGCAGTAAAAGCCATTGACACTACTGGAGCAGGAGATGCTTTTAATGGAGGTTTAGCTTTCAGTTTATTGAAAGAAAAACCTATTAAAGATTGTTTAGAGTTCGCAAATAAAGTTGCTGGAATATCTACAACTAAACTTGGAGCAGGGGATGCAATGCCTTTTATCCAAGATATTAAATAATTTTATTCAGGCTTAAAAATTAAACAAAGACCATTATTACAAAATCTTTTACCACTTTTTGTTGGTCCATCGTTAAAGACATGTCCATGATGTGCGCCGCATTTAGCACAATGATATTCTGTTCTTTTCATTCCAAATTTATAATCTATCTTAGTTTTAAATGCTCCAGGTAAAGCCTCTGAAAATGATGGCCAACCAGTGCCACTGTCGAATTTACTAGTAGAAGCAAAAAGTTTATTTCCACAATTAGCGCAATGATAAAAACCCTTTCTACTTTCTCTAAGTAAATCACTAGAAAAGGGTCTTTCAGTACCCTCGTTAAACATTATTTCTTTTTGTTTTTTTGTAAGGTTTTTATTGATAATTTTTTTTGTATTAGCAAAAAGTGGGTTTAAAGGAAGAATGAAAGAAGAAAAAATTGTTAAGCTTAAATATTTTAAAAAATTTCTCCTCATTTTCCATCTATTATTTTATCTAATTCGCCATTTCTATTGGCTTCCTGAAGTTTGTCATTACCACCAATGTAATGATCGCCGATAAAAATTTGAGGAATAGTTCTTGCGCCATTTGTTCTTTGTAACATTTCTTTTGCGTTAGCTGGATCTGCCCAAATATCGATTTCTTCAATTTCAACATTTTTTGTTTTTAATAACGCTTTGGCTGCTGCACAAAATGAGCATGGATTGCCAGTATACATTGTAACTTTTTTCATAATTAATATATATCAGTTAATTTTATTTTTTCTCTTAGTTTTTTTCTGCTTAATTGAAACTTTTTCCTATGTTTGATGCTAGTATTATGCACTCTTTTTCTCCATAAGCGGAAGGAGCCTGGTTTTAAATTTTTTCGCATTATTTTAATGACTTGAGACTCATTCTTTCCAGTTTTTTCTTTTATCTCTTCAAAAGTAATCCTATCTGCCCAAGCAGCCCAAATAATCCAATTATCATCCTTTTCTTTTGGTTCGGGATTTTTAACTCGTGTTTGAGGGATAAAACTTTTTTTCTTCATAAATTTATATATAGTGACTAATCAAATGTTTCCAACAGACTATATAATATTTTTACAAATCATTTTATTTTTATTTATTTCTCCAGGTCCGCCCAGAGTTGTAATTGTTTCACACACGTTAAACTATGGATTAAATAGATCTGTTTGGACTGCTTTAGGAGATATTTCCGCAAATACTATCCAGGCTATTTTAGTAGTATTTTTAATTGGCTCTTTTTTAAGTGATAACCCTCAAGTCCTTTACTATTTAAAATGGGCTGGGATATTTTATATAATTTATTTAGCCTATGACACCTTTACTTCAAAAATTAGAAGTTTTAATTCTAAAAATCAAAATTTAAAATCACCACTATCATTTTACAAAGATGGATTATTAGTTGCTGGCTTAAGTCCTAAAGCTCTTTTATTTTTTGGAACAATTTTTCCTACTTTTATTAATTTCGGATCAAATATTATTTCACAGTTTTTAATATTATTAATTACATACGTGGTTTTAGATTTTCTAACGTTAATGATTTATGGATTGGCAGCTGAAAAAATTTCTGTATGGTTGAGAAGCAAACCAAAGCTATTAAATACAATTTCTGCGTGTGTTCTTCTAATTTTAGCAGTTTACATTGCTGCGACACAGAATTTTTAATCAATTCTAACTGTTGTCAAAATCTCAATTTCTTGTTTTAATTATTTAATTTAATTAATTAATTAACAACAAGAAGGGAAATAATGAATAAAATAGCAAAACTATTTGTTACATTTATTTCAGCAATAACTTTAGCACTTGTTTCTTTCACTTCCTCTTTTGCAAAAGTAGAAGGTGAATACATTGTGTTAGGTTCTGCAATATCTCTTACAGGAAAATACTCTTCAAATGGAGTTCATACTCAAAATGGTTATAACATGGCCGTTGATAGAATTAACAAAATGGGTGGAGTAGAAGTACAAGGTAAGAAATATAAGTTTGAGATCATTTACTATGATGATGAGTCAAACCCAAAAAGAGCCGCTCAGTTAGCTGAAAGACTAATTAAACAAGATGGCGTTCATTATATGCTTGGACCATACAGTTCAGGTTTAACGAAAGCCATTGCACCGGTAACCGAGAAATATAAAATTCCTATGGTTGAAGCAAATGGTGCATCTAGATCTTTATTTACTAAAGGATACAAATATTTGTTCGCGGTGTTATCACCAGCTAACCAATACCTTGAAGTAGCTATCGATTTAGCGGTAGAGAAAAATGGTGGCAAGCCGGTAAAAATTGCTCAAGCATTTGAACAAGATGCGTTCTCACAAGACGTGAGACTTGGTATCTTAGATGCAGCAAAAAGAACTGGATCTGAAATCATCATCGATGACAAACTACCAAAAGAACTTAACGATATGGCAGCTACATTGGCTAAAGTAAAAGCTGTTAAGCCAGATGTACTTGTTGTATCAGGTCATACAAAAGGTGCATTGACTGCAATCAGACAAATTTCTGAAATGAAAGTTGATGTTCCTATGTTAGCGATGACACACTGTGATGCTGCTAAACTTTCTAAACAACATGGAAAGAAATCAGAATACGCATTGTGTGCTTCTCAGTGGCATAAAAATTTATCTTACAAAGATAAATTCTTTGGCTCTGGTAAGAAATACGCTAAAGACTTCCAAAAAGAATTTGGATATGACCCGCCATATCAGTCAGCTGAGTCATCAGCAGCATTATTAGTATTTAAAGATGCGTTCGAAAGAGCTAATTCTTTTGATAGAGATGCTGTTAGAGATGCATTAGTTGATACTGAAATGCAAACCTTCTATGGAAACATTAAATTTGGACCAGGTGGACAAAACGTTGCTAAGCCAATGATCTTGTTCCAAGTTAGATGTAAAGGTGATAATTGTGAGAACAAAGTTGTAGCTCCAACAAAATGGGCTTCAGATAAGTTCTATCACCCAATTCCTAAGTGGTCTGAAAGAAGTTAATTACTTCTGAAAAAATTTGAAAAGCCCCTAGTTTTCTAGGGGCTTTTCTTTTATAAGTTTTGAAATTTTATGGACTTTCTGATTTTTAAAGCTCCAATGTTAATGGTCCAGGCATCACTGGATGGAATTCTTTTAGGCATATTATTTGCGTTGATCGCATATGGCATGGCTCTTCAATGGGGTGTGATGAATATAATAAATATTGCACAAGGTGATCTAGTAATTCTCGGAGGTTATATTGCATACACTATCTATCTTTGGGGAATTCATCCTGCATGGGGAGTTATCATTTCTCCAATTATAATGTTTTTTGTTGGATGGGCACTCTACAAGTTAGTAATCAATAAAGTTGTGGACCGAGATTTATTTATTTCTATTTTAGCCACTTTTGGTATTGCAATTGTATTTCAGCAACTAATGAATTTTATTTTCGGTGCAGACGTGGTTGTAGCACAATCTGAATATGGAACAACAATGTTATTTGATAATTCAGTGACCCTACCAAATTCAAAAATATTCTCGGCTTTTATAAGTGTTTTATACGCAGTAGCTTTAGTTATTTATATGAAAAAATCTAGACTTGGACGAGCTATAAGAGCCACTGCACAAAATGCAAGAGCTGCAAAAATTTTAGGCGTAGATACCGAAAAAGTTTATGCTGCAACATTTGGTATTAACGCTGCCTTGTGCGGAATTGCTGGGGCTCTAATTTCAATCACGCTTACACTACATCCTTATGTAGGACTTCCTTATACAGTAAGATCTTTTATGATAGTGATTGTAGCAGGGCTTGGTAATTTACCAGCTGTAGCAGTTTCAGGAATGGGATTAGGACTATTTGAAGAGTTTGCTGATTATATTTTAGGAACAGAATTTAGAATTGGTGCAGTATTTATGCTGCTCGTTTTAATATTAGTTTACAGAAGGTTTAAACTATCAAAAAAAAGGGAATATTTAAAATGAAGAAAAGTTTTCTTATCTTATTTGCAATTTTATTCTCGACTAGCTTAATAGCTCATGAGCCACCAAATTTTAACTCTAAAGACAATTGCAGGAAAAAATTATCAATGCTTCAAGGCATTTCAAAATTAAAAGGTTATGATGGGGGTGAAATAATTAAATTTAATTCATATACTGGATTTGACCAAAGAACAGTATTAATAGATGGACATTTAAATAATCCTATTGAAATTACGGGATATCTTCGATTGCCAGAGGGAACAGGTAAAGTTCCTATTGTAATTTACACTCATAGTAGTGGAGGACCAGGGGATTATATTTGGGATGACTTCGTATATCATGCTGCACACAATCTTTTAAAAGCTGGTATGGGAGTGATGTATATTGATAATTTTTGTCCAAGAGGTGCTAGAGAAACTTGGAGAGATCAATCCAGAGTGCCATTAATTAACGGTGCAATTGATGCGTTGATGGCTTTAAAAGTTTTACAATCTCATCCAAGATCAAACGGTAAATTTGGAACAACAGGTCATTCAAGAGGTGGAAGTAATTCTTTTTTCTTAGCAGACGTCAAACTCACATCTAAATTCCTTGGCAATACAAAAGGCTTTGACGCAATCCTTCCAGAGGCTGCAGAATGTAGGATGGCCGGTTTCTTTGCAGAACCAGAATTAACCTCTAATACAACAATGCTTGTTGTACATGGTGGTGCAGATGACTACACTTTAGCTAAGTTTTGCAAGGAGCATGCAGAGAGAATTAAAGCCCCGCCCGGAAAAGTAAAAATTGATATTAAAGAGGGTTGGTACCACGCATGGCATGCAGGTAAAAAACCATGGAGAGAGAAAATGGCGATGACACTTCATGATTGTCCAGATTTTTTTGTTGATAATGAAGGTCGATTTACAAATCCTATTTGGGTTGAGTGGATGGTAAATAAACATAAAAAATATGCTTCAGTAGAAGAATTTTATGAAGCTGCACAAAAAGATCCTAGAAAAGCTTGGAAAACTGGTTTTAAAGTTATGAAAAAAGAAAAATGTATTTCTAAAGGAGTAACTATAGGCGGAGATAACGCGGATACATATATGCCTCAATTTATAAATTTCTTTAAAGAGAATTTATTATGATTAAACAAAAAGATTTAATTTTATACTCTGGTTTAATTATCTTAGGTTTAGCAGCACCTTATTTATTTTCTGCTTTTAAAGTTCAACTTACATATCTTTGTGTTTTGATTGTTCTAGCAATGACTTGGAATTTACAAGGTGGAGAGATGGGCTACAATACTTTCGGAAATATTCTTTTCTATGGTTTAGGAATGTATCTAACTGCCTCGGTTCAAGTAGGAATGTTTTTCCCGTTAGCTGAGTGGACTGAAAGTGGTGGAGAAAAAACATTTGTTCATACTACGGCACAATATTTTCAAGGAATAGGTGTCGGATTATTAGTCTCAGCAATTGTACCTGCAATTATTGCAGGTGCTATAGGTTATGCTATTTTAGGATTGAGAGGCCATTACTTTGCTATTTGCACTTTAGGTTTGGGTATTGCGGCAGGTGAAATTGCTGGCGGAATAGAAATTATTGGAGCTGGCCAAGGTTTCACTACACCACCTTTTCCTGCTGAAATAGTTGATACTGAAGCTAGAGGAAAATTTTTCTACTTTTTAAGTTTCGCATTACTAGTTGGAACATTTATTTTTGTTAAATACATTTATGGTTCTAGATTTAGATTAATTTTAAATGCAATAAGAGACAATGAGGATAAAGCGGAAGCTATGGGTATTCAAACTATGAAATATAAAATTGTAGGTTGGATGTGTTCAGCCTTCTTCTGCGGTCTTGCTGGTGGAATTATGGGAGGACTAATTGGGTACATAGACTCAACTGATGTTGCTTTTGATGGAAGAGAGATGGGAGTATTCATGGTTCTTATGGCGATTCTTGGTGGAAAAGGAACTTTGTGGGGCCCAGTAATAGGTGCAACTTTATTCCATTTCTTCAAAGAGGGTCTTTGGACATTAATTTTAGGCTGGCAATATGTTGCGCTGGGAGTTTTAATTGTTGTAATCGTAGTTTATTTCCCAGAAGGATTAATGGGTTGGTTGCGAGAAAAATACCCGGAAAGATTTGGTGAAGTGATAGATGAAAAAGATCGTAAAGCACAGGTAGAATTAAAATGAGTATTTTACAAGTTAAAAATGTGAGTAAATCTTTTGGCGGTGTTCAAGCTAACGTAGATATTTCTGTTTCGGTAGAACAGGGATCTATAGTTGGTTTAATAGGACCTAATGGTTCAGGTAAAACTACTTTATTTAATTCTATTGTTGGAACTCATCCAATAGATAAAGGATCTATTGTTTTTGATAACACAGAGGTATCAGAGATGCCTGTCCCAGCAGTTGCTAAACTTGGTTTGTTAAGAACCTTTCAACAAACAAGAATTTATTCAAAACTTAATTGTGTAGAGAATATGCTAATAAGTCACAAAGCTAGTGACTCAGGATTTATTTTTGCAAAAGTACCCACTGAACTTACTGAGAAAGCAGAAAATATTTTAAACTTTGTAGGTCTTTATCAAAAAAGAAATTTGAGAGCAGGTGATTTATCATTTGGACAACAAAAATTACTAGAATTAGCAATGGCTTTGATGAATGAGCCTAAAATGCTTTTATTAGACGAGCCTACAGCTGGAATTAATCCTACTTTAATTAACGGAATTATAGATAGATTAATTAAAATAAATAAAGATTATGGAATAACTTTATTAGTCATAGAGCACAATATGAAAGTGATTATGAGTTTAGCCCAAAAAATTTTCTGTTTAGCCCACGGTAAAATGCTAGCAGAGGGTTCTCCAGATCAAATTAAGAGTGATAAGAGAGTTGTTGATGCTTATTTAGGAGCGCAGTAATGGTAAATCAATACGATGTTTTAGGCAAAGCACCTGGTTTAGAGGATTTAAACAAATTATCTCCTAACGACGTTCATCTAACCATTAGAGGCTTAAATGCTGGCTACGGAAAAATGGAGATACTACATAATTTTGATTTAACAGTAAGTAAAGCTCAATCATTGTGTTTAATCGGACCTAACGGAGCAGGAAAGTCTACAATACTTCATTCTATTTATGGTTTTACAAATATTTTTGATGGAAAAATTGAATTAGAGGGGAATGAAATTACGACATTAACTCCTGCACAGAAGCTTAGTAAAGTTGGCATAGCTTATATCTTACAAGATAACTCAGTATTTCCTGATATGACAGTGGAGGAAAATCTTTTAATGGGTGGATACATTAAAGATAAACAGGACGAAGCTTACGAGGAAGCTGAGAGAATTTTTCAAAAATATGAAAGATTAAGAAATAGAAGAAATCAACCTGCAAAAGTTTTATCAGGCGGTGAGAGAAGATTATTAGAAATTTCAAGAGCATTAGTTATGAAGCCATCAGTTTTATTAGTCGATGAACCATCAATTGGTTTAGAGCCAAAATATATAAATATGGTCTTTGAAATTTTAGAAGATCTTCAAAAAGCAGAGAAGAAAACAATAATACTTGTAGAACAAAATGCAAAAAAAGGTTTAGAGTTTGCAGATATAGGATACGTTTTAGTATCTGGTCAAACAGCTATTGCAGGTAAAGGGGATGATCTTTTAAAAAATCCAGATGTAGGAAGATTATTCCTTGGTGGATGATTAACTCACAAGCTTTCTTTACAGGTTTAAAATCTTTAAAAGGCGCAAGAAGTCCGGCGTTACCTTTGGCGGCATGTTTTGTTGCTTTAGGAGCTTTGCTTAAAGATGCTGGATTTAACATTCAACAAAGTGCTGCTTCAAGTTTTTTTACATACGCATTACCCGGACAATTAGTAATGGCTGAGTCATTATTATTAGGTGCATCTATTGTAAATATTTTTTTAGCAGTTTGGTTAGTCAATTTTAGACTTTATCCGATGACAGTTTCATTGTTCCCTCTACTAGAGCATAAATCCCAACCTAAGTGGAAATATTATTTGTCTTGCCACTTTCTTGCAGTTTCATCATGGTTAATTGCTAAAGACACCTATAAAAAGATTAATGCAAAATATAGAATAGATTTTTGGATAGGTATTGGCACTGGAACTTGGCTAACAGCAGTTATTATGACAGTTATTGGGTATCTAGCAGCAAATCTTTTAAATAAAGAAATGTTAATTGGATTAGCGATTGTAAATCCAATCTATTTTTTTTGTATGATGATAGGCGCTATGAAAAACATAGCTATATCTATTTCGGTGATTTTAGGAACAACTTTAGGACCAATTATTTATTTATTTTCTACAGAGTGGTCATTATTATTTGCTGGATTGATAGCAGGGACTGTTGCTTATTTATTAGGAGAAAAAGATGGTAAGTAGTCAAATTATAATTTTTGCCATTATAGCAACTTCAATTGCTACATATATATCTAGATTCATGGGAGCACTTACTTCTGAAAAAGTTAGTGTGAAATCAAAAATTTTTAAATGGTTTAATTGTGTTGCTTATTCAACTTTGGCTGCATTACTTGGAAGAATGATAATATTTCCTGCTGGAGTTTTAGCTGATTCAGAGCTTACAATTAGACTAATAGTATTCCTCACTTGCATTGCAATATTTATAATATCTAAAAAAAACTTAGTAATACCTACGGTCACTTCTGCAATTTTATTAAGCTTTTTGACTAACATTTGATTTATGGTAAAATTACAAAATGGAACCAATACTAGCAATTTTTATTGTTTTGTGGATTATGGGCACTATTGAGTAAATGAGCTTTTCATTATCACATCATAATAATTCGAAGAGAGTTCGAGTAATTAAGTTAAACGAAAGCGATCTTGATAGGTTGATTTTTCCTTTTAAAAAACATTCAATCTTATCTTTAGAATATAAACCTTTTTCTAGATTCAGTCTGGCAAAAAGCTTAGATGAGGTATTTCAAAATAAGCTAAGTAAAACTTTAAGTGAAATTCTTAATGACCGTAATACAGGAACTGCAATTGTTGAACCCGACATAAAGAATAAAAAATTTGATAAAGATTTTTTAGTCAAGCTTTCAACAGGTCTTGCCTATCTAATTGGCAATCCTAATTTTGACTCCATGACAGGTAAATACTATGCAAGATTTTATGTAAAGCATCAAGATAGTAGTGACTCTTATCTTAGAAAAGCTTACACAAATTTAGATCTTCACACTGACGGAACTTACGTTAAAGAGAAAACTGATTGGATTATAATGACAAAAATGGAAGAACAGAATGTCGTTGGAGGAGAAAGTGTAATTTTACATTTAGATGATTGGGAACACTTGGAAGATTTAAGTGATGATCCTGTGGGTCAAGAAGATTTCGTGTGGGGATCACCTAAAAGCAAGAATGTTGATTATAAAGTTGAGCATCCAGTATTTTCAAAAGATAAAAATGGCAAGCCAATTATCTCTTATATTGATCAATTTCCTGAACCAAAAAATATGAAACAAGGTTTATTTTTGCAAAAATTATCAGATGCTTTAGAACAGAGTAAAAATAAGATAAGCTTCCCTTTGACTGTTGGATCGACAATTTTCTCTAATAACTATTTTTGGTTGCATGGAAGAAAAGCTTTTAAAGAGCATTCTGGGTTATCTAGAGAATTATTGAGAATCCGAGGAACTTTTTTTAACTAATACATAGTTGACTCTAGATTAGATATTTATTTTAATAACAATAATTAATAAACACAGGGGGAAATAATGTTTAATAAGTTCAAAAAACTTATCAGCCTAGTTTTCGCAACTGTTCTTTTAACTTCAGTTTCAAACACATCTTTCGCTACTGACAAATTACACTTTGTAATTGGTGGTGGTGCTGGTGGTGGTTGGGACGGAACTGCTAGAGGAACTGGTGAAGCTTTAACTAAAGCTGGTTTTTTAAATAGTGCATCATTTGAAAATATGTCAGGTGGTGGTGGAGGAAAAGCTTTATCATACATGATAAATACTAAACCTTCAGATACGATTTTAGTTCAATCTACTCCATTAGTTCTTAGATCAATAACTAGACACTCTGGTTATGTAGATAAGAAAAATGCAGCTAAGGTTACATCTTATAAAGATGTTGTGCCAATAGCTGGTGTTATTGGTGATTATGGTGCAATCGTTGCTGCAAAAAATTCACCGTATAACTCTTGGAAAGATGTAGTTGCTGCTTACAAAGCTAATCCAAAGTCAGTAAAAATGGCTGGTGGATCTGTTAGAGGAAGTATGGACCATTTAATTGGTGCATTAGCATTTAAAGAAGCTGGTGCCAATCCAAATGATGTTGTTTACATTCCTTACGATGCAGGAGGAAAAGCTTTAGCTGGACTTTTATCAGGTGAAACTCAAATTCTTTCAACTGGTTTAGGAGAAGTAATGGGTGCTAGAGATCAAGTTAAAATTCTTGGTATTACAGCTCCAAAAAGAGTTGCAGATGCTCCAGATGTTCCAACTTTAAAAGAGCAAGGTACTAACGCAATCTTCGTAAATTGGAGAGGTTTCTTTGGCCCTCCAGGTATGAGTGATGGTGAAAGAAAGAAAATTGCAAAAATGTTGGGCGATGTTCAAAAAACACCTGAATGGGAAGCAGTCAGAAAAAGAAATGCTTGGGTAAATATTTACAACCCAGATAAAAAATTCGTTAAATTTTTAGAAAAACAAACAGTTGAAATGACTGGGTTGTTAAAAAATTTAGGCGTAATTAAATAAATAGTTAAGGAAAGAGCAGTGAAAATAAGTCCTTCAAAGATTATTTCACTGCTCTTTTTTATTTTTTCAGGTTTTTATCTTTATACAGCGCATCAAATTCAAGTTTTTACTTTTGATGAAAATGCAGCATTTAACGCAAAAACGTTTCCAATTTACTTAGGCTACGCAGGTTTAATATTTTCTGCACTTTATGTTCTTTTGCCAGAAACAAGACCTTCAAATGTAGATTTAACAGTTCTAGATTATAAAAAAACAATCACGTTGGTTATACTTATGATTTTGTATGGACTAACAATTTTAAGAGTAGGATATTTTCTATCAACTTCAATTTTTTTAGTTTTATCTTACATTGTTTTAGGTGAGAGGAAGTGGTTATGGATATTTCTTTTATCATTTCCTTTTGTAGCAATATTTATGTATCTCCTTCATGGACTATTAAATATTTATCTTCGTGATCCATTTTTACAGTATATAGGAATTATGGGATGATCGAAGGTATACTCATTGGATTAGAAACAGCTTTTTCATTAAAAAATTTAATGATGGTAATGATTGGATGTTTCTCAGGAACCATAATTGGTATGCTTCCTGGTTTGGGACCAATGACTGCAATAGCACTAATGATCCCAATAACTTATGGTTTCGAACCATCTACTGGTTTAATTCTAATGGCTGGTGTTTACTATGGAGCTGTTTTCGGAGGATCGACCTCTTCAATACTAATAAATGCTCCTGGTATTCCTGGAACGGTAGCAACCTCATTCGACGGTTATCCTATGGCTCAACAAGGAAAAGCTGGCAAGGCTTTAGCTATAGCAGCATATAGCTCTTTTGCTGGAGGGACTATTGCAGCGATATTTTTATTAATAGCTGCTCCAAGTTTATCTAAAGTAAGTTTAGCTTTTAGATCTCCAGATTATTTTGGATTAATGATTTTAGGTTTAACAGCAGTATCTGCTTTTTCTGCAAAGGGACACTTTTTAAAAGCGATGATGATGGTAGTTTTAGGTTTAATGTTAGCAAGTGTTGGACAGGATACATTATCAGACATTCCAAGATTTACATTTCAAAATATGAATTTGTCTGATGGAATAAGTTTTGTTTTGGTTGTTATGGCAACTTTTGCTATGAGTGAAGCGTTAACAATTATTTTTAAGGCTAATGATCCAACTAGAGTTGCTAAACAGATTTCTCTATCACAATTAGGGTCAATTAAATTAGACAAGATTGAAACAAAAAAAATGGTTACGACTATCCCAAGATCTTCAGTTTTAGGTTTTATAATTGGAGTATTACCTGGAGCTGGTTCAACAATTGCCTCTTTTTTAGCCTATGGAATGGAAAGAAACTTTGTTAATGACGAAGAAAAACAAAAATTTGGAAAAGGAAGTGTTAACGGATTAGCAGCACCTGAGACAGCAAATAACGCTGCATGTTCTGGATCTTTTGTCCCATTGCTTACCTTAGGAATTCCGGGCAGCGGAACAACTGCCGTTATGTTAGGAGCTCTATTAGGATTCGGTATACAACCAGGCCCACGTTTATATCAAACTAACCCTGAAATATTTTGGTCAGTTATTATGTCTATGTATATTGGGATGGTAATCCTCTTGATATTAAATCTTCCATTGATTCCTTATATTGCAAGAGTTTTAGCAACACCAAGAACTTTTTTAATACCATTAATACTATTTTTTTCTGTTACTGGAATCTACCTAATGTCTTTTAACAATTTCGACATTTATCTAATGATTGGAATAGCGGTTTTAGCTACAATCCTAAGATTATATGACTTTCCAATGCCCCCTTTAATTCTCGCATTTGTACTAGGAGGTCTAATGGAGGAAAATTTAAGAAGGTCTTTACTTATCTCAGATGGATCTTGGTCTTTTTTATGGGACAGGCCTTTAACAATAGTAATAATGACTGTAATTGTCCTTATAGTATTATGGCAGTGTATAAAATCGTTTAAGACGAAAATTGGTTAGTGTTGCAAAAAGATCACTATTTTACCAAAAAAAATAGCTATTTTACTTACTTTTTTGGATTTTCAACTTTTCTGCTAATTTAAAAAAACTTGCCTGAGATCAATTAATGCTTATGGTGACTCATAATTATATTAAATTTAATAATAATTAAGGAATAAAATGAATAAACTATACGCAATTGTATTTATGGCCATGCTTGCTTTAACAGGTAAAGCATTTGCAGAAATGTCATATGGTGTTTCAGCGGCTTTAACTAAAATTGATGCGTCTGGTACTGAGACTGAGGGCGGAGAAAAAACAGATGGAAGTGCTGATAACACAGTTATCATACCTTCAGTATTTGTTGAGTACGCTTTCTCGGACACAATCTCAGTAGGTTTGGATTACATTCCAATGACCGCTGATGTTAGCGACAAAACTAAGAAGAGACAGGATACTGAAACTTCTGTGACTGGAACTGTAACGACTACTTCAACTGCAAGATCACAAAATGCTCAAGCAGAATTGGAGAACCATTTAACACTTTATGCACATTACAACATGACAGATACTATGTATCTAAAAGTTGGTGCAGTACAAGTTGACTTAAACACTACAGAGAGCTTAGGAACTGGATCTAAATACGGTAACGAAACTCTTAATGGTGGTTTAATTGGTATTGGTGCTCAAAGCGGAAATTCAAGATTCGAAGTTGTATATACTGACTACGAAGATGTTTCATTGAAATCATCTGTAGCTAGAACTGGTGTGACTACGAATAACAAAATTGACGCTGATTTAGACACTATAGCATTTAAGTACTCTTACGCATTTTAGTATAAATACTTATAAACAAAATTAAAAACCCACCGATTTCCGGTGGGTTTTTTTTTAAAGTCTTACGTATTTTTTCTCTTTATCGACCGCCCAGTCTTTAGTCCCATTAGCTACAATAAATAAAAAACCACCTGCTAAGCCGATATTTTTGAGAAATGAAACTAATTGCAATTGATTTGAAAAATCAGAGTGAAAAAGAAAAGCAGTAAGCAAACAAAAAATTGAAAGGATACCAGCAGCAATTCTTGCCTGATAACCAACTATGACAAGAATAGGTAAAATAATTTCAATTGCTATTGCTGGAAAAATTAGGAAGCCAGGCACACCAAAAGTTTCCATCCATCCCATTGAGTCATCTAAATTAAAAACTTTGTTGAAAGCTGAGATTAAAAACAAAGCTGAAATAAGTATTCTTCCAATTAAATCTAAAACGTTTGCCATATGAAAAAAATAGTTCTAATAAAGATTAATGTCAAAAAAAGATAGTTTAATTCAGGTTTTTTTCAAAAACCTTAATATAATCGGCACAATAAATAATATCATTAATAATCTAATAATGTGATGAAAAGACACAAACTCTGGGTCAAGATTAAAGAAAATAGCTATAACCGCTACCTCATAAATCCCACCAGGACAATAAGAAAGCAGTAAGGTAAAAAAATTTTTATCAATTATTAAACTTGCAGCATAAGCTGCAATTACTCCTAAAAGGACAAGTAAGAAAGTTGCTATAAAGCTGTGAAATGCATTTTTAGCAACTTCATTAAAGGTTTTATCTGCAAACCTACAGCCCACTGATGCACCTAATATTAAGAGACAGTAGTCTACAATCATAGGGGATATCTGGTAAGAGGCAATTTCTGTTATTTGGAGAAAACCACTAGCTACTAAAGTTCCTGATAACAAAGCAGCTGGTAATTTAAATCTGTCAAAAACTAAAATTAAAATAATTGAAAAAATAATTAAAATTAAAAGATTTGATATATTTTGATCTTTAAAAGCTTCTTGTACAAAGTCTCCCAAGTCAGAATCGTAATAACTGTTAACAAAAAAAGGGAATACAGTTACAATTATAATTAGTCGAATTAAATGTGAAGTTGCTACATGACTCAAATCCGTTTTTTGGTCTTCAGCTAAAATCATTAGAGGACCTAAAGCTCCTGGTGCAGCTGAAAAAATAGAAGTTTTTTTCTCATATTTAGAAAATTTTTGTAAATAAATTGATACAATAAAAATACTTAAAATGATGTAAGCAAACATAATTAAAGAAGTAAAAGCCCATTGATGGATTTGAGAGAAAAGATCTTTATCAATATAGTTTCCTATATAAAGTCCTAATAAAATTAATATAGAGGATAAAATAATTCTTGGAATTATAATTTTTAAACCCATCAAAGCACCTAACGAAGTAGCTAACATCGGGCCTAAAAACCAAGCGAGTGGTAATTTGAAATAATCAGCTACCATAGCACTTGGAACTGAAATAGTTATTACCAAGAGAAATTTTAACGAAAAGATTTGTTTAAAATTTTCTTTATTAAATGGGATAGCTTGGTTATTCTGCATAATCTATGATTTTAGGATTCATCGGAACTGGTAAAATTTCTTCATCTATAATTTATGGTATCTTTAAATCCAAATTAAAAATTAAGAAGATTTATATATCTTCAAGAAATACAAATATAGCTAAAAAGCTAGATAAAAAATTCAGGTCAATAACAGTTTTAAAAGACAACCAAGAAATTATTGATAAATCCTCTGTAATTTTTTTGGGGATTACCCCAAATGTGGGCAATAAAATTCTTCCTAAATTAAAGTTCTCAAAAAATAAAAAAGTAATAAGTCTTATCTCCACTATAGATCTAGAAAAGTTAAAAAAATTCACAAAAGTTAAAGATATAGTAAGAGCAACTCCTTTACCTCCTATTGAAATTAAAAAAGGCCCAATAATTATTTGTCCTCCTAGCAAGTTTGCAAAAAATATATTCAAACACTTAGGTAAAGTTTTAGAAATTAAAAATGAAAAACTTAGTTATAAATTTTGGTCTACAGCATCTTTAATGGCTGCGTATTATGAAATTCTTAATACAAGTTCCAAGTGGCTTATAAAAAAAGGAGTTAACAAAAAGTTCGCAGATATTTATATTGCTGAACTATTCCTGGCTTTGAGTCAAGATGCTCTTAATAAATCTTCTCAAGGTTATAAAAAGCTTGTGGCAGACTCTCAGACACCAAATGGCCTTAATATGCAGGTTCTTAATGAATTGAAAAAAGGAAAATTCTTTACTAAGTTCACCAAAGCTCTTGAAAATGTAAATAGAAGAGTAAGCAAGTAATAAATGGAATATTTTATACAACAACTGGTTAACGGGATTACTTTAGGTTCAATATACGGGCTTATCGCTATCGGCTATACCATGGTTTATGGAATTATTGGAATGATAAACTTTGCGCACGGTGATATTTTTATGATTGGAGCTTTTGTTGCATTAATTTCATTTATTATTTTTGGTTTAACAGGGGTAGCGTTGCCAATAATTTTATTACTAGTTTTATTAATAGCGATGCTTTTTACTGCTTGCTATGGATGGACAGTAGAAAAACTTGCTTATAAGCCTTTGCGAGGTTCTTTCAGATTAGCACCGCTAATTTCAGCTTTAGGAATGTCAATTGTTCTACAAAACTACGTACAAGTTTCACAAGGAGCGAGAGTAAAGCCTATGCAACCATTATTTTCTGGAGGACTTGAATTTTTCAAAGACTCAGAATTTATTGTTACAGTCAGTTATCTACAAATTTTTATAGTAGTTTTAACAATTATTTTAATGGGAATATTTACTTATTTGATTACAAAAACTGATTTAGGAAGAGCTCAGAGAGCATGTGAGCAAGATAGAACTATGACAGCTTTGCTAGGTATTAATGTAGATAGAACTATTTCTATTACTTTTATTATCGGATCTTCACTGGCATCAGTAGCAGGAATGATGTTTGTACTTTACTATGGGGTTATAGATTTTTATATCGGATTTTTAGCTGGTATTAAAGCTTTCACAGCTGCAGTATTAGGCGGAATAGGATCGTTACCTGGAGCAATGTTAGGTGGCTTGTTAATCGGACTTATAGAAACCTTCTGGGCTGGATATGTTTCACTTGAATATAAAGATGTTGCAGCTTTCAGTGTTTTAATTGTAGTTTTAATTTTTTTTCCAACTGGATTTCTTGGAAAACCTGACATCGAGAAAGTTTAATGGAAAAGAAAGATATCATTCAGTCATTTAAAGATAGTTTATTTACGGGCTTAATTGCTTTAGCTTTGTTTGGTCCAATAGTAGGTTTAAAAACTGTATCAAAAGGTGAAGGGCTATTCATAACTCCACAATGGGGAGTAGTTTTTTTACTTGTTGGATTGTGTATTTTAGGAAGATTTTTAATTAATATTAATTCTGCAAGAAGAACAGAATTTAAAATTTTTTCAACACTCTCATCTAAGTTTTCTAGTATTACCGAGGATAAAGCTAAACATTTTGCAATTACAGGAATTTTATTTGCCGTAGCTTTTCCATTCTTACCATTCACTGATAGATACTTTATGGATGTTGCCATCATGATTTTAACTTACATCATGTTAGGATGGGGTTTAAACATTGTAGTCGGTTTAGCTGGTCTTCTAGATTTAGGTTATGTAGCTTTCTATGCTGTTGGCGCTTATTCTTATGCACTTATAGCAACTACTTTCGGCTGGTCGTTTTGGATATGCCTACCATTAGCTGGGTTGTTCGCTGCTTTCTTTGGAATTTTACTTGGCTTTCCTGTTTTACGATTAAGAGGAGATTACCTTGCAATAGTAACTTTAGGATTTGGAGAAATTATAAGAATTATTTTAATTAATTGGTATGAAGTAACTAATGGGCCTGATGGTATCACTGGAATACCAAGACCATCATTTTTTGGATTACCTTTTAAAAGATCTCCAGATGAAGGGGAAACAAGTTTTCATTTGTTTTTTAATCTTGAATATTCAACAATGCACCGAATAATATTTTTATACTATCTAATTTTAGTATTGGCCTTAATTACAAATTACTTTACGTTGAAGATAAGAAAACTTCCTGTTGGTAGGGCCTGGGAGGCTTTGAGAGAAGATGAAATTGCTTGTAAATCCTTAGGAGTTAATCCTACAAATACAAAATTAACTGCTTTTGCAATTGGTGCTATGTTTGGCGGTTTCGCTGGTTCATTTTTTGCGACACGACAAGCATTTATAAGTCCAGAAAGTTTTACATTTATTGAGTCTGCAATCATTGTTGCTATTGTTGTATTAGGCGGCATGGGCTCGCAAACCGGAGTAGTTTTAGCGTCAATTTTCTTAATTGGAATAACAGAAATGTTTAGAGACTTAGAACAATATAGAATGATCGCTTTTGGTGGCGCTATGGTTTTAATTATGGTGTTTAAGCCTAAAGGAATATTAGCAAATAGGAAGCCAACTATTCTTATGCATGAAGATAAGAAATGAGTAATTTATTATCAGTAAAAAATTTAACAATGAAGTTCGGTGGCTTGACTGCAATAGATGATTTAAGTTTTGATGCGAAAAATAATCAAATTACTTCTATCATTGGACCTAATGGTGCGGGAAAAACTACAGTATTTAATTGCCTAACAGGATTTTATAAGCCAACCAATGGTCAAATGTTTTTACACAAAGAAGATAGCAAAATTTCACTAAGAAAATATACTGATTTTAAAATAGCTTATGTTGCTAAAGTAGCTAGAACTTTTCAAAATATTAGATTGTTTCCAGCAATGTCAGTTCTTGAAAATCTGTTAGTCGCCCAACATAATGAATTAATGGTAGCTTCTGGTTATTCTTTATTTGGCTTACTTAATCTTAAAACCTATAGAGATAAAGAACAGTTAGCAGTTGATAAAGCAAAATACTGGTTAGATATTATTGGTTTAACTCATAGAGCAGATGACAATGCTGGAGATTTACCTTACGGAGATCAAAGAAAATTAGAAATTGTTCGTGCAATGTGTATTGAACCAAGGTTATTGTGCTTAGATGAACCAGCTGCAGGACTAAATCCAAAAGAGTCAGCTGAACTAAATAAACTTTTAAAATTTATTAAAACAGAAAAACAAACAGGAATTTTATTAATTGAACATGATATGAGTGTAGTCATGGGAATTTCCGACCACGTTGTTGTTTTAAATTACGGTAAAAAAATATTTGAAGGAACAGCCGATCAAACTAAAAATAGTAAAGAGGTTATTGAAGCTTACCTAGGAGTAGATGAATAATGCTTAAGATTTCTAATGTTGAAACTTTTTACGGAAAAATTCAAGCTCTCAGGGGTGTTGATCTTGACGTAAATGATGGTGAAATTGTTTCTTTAATTGGCTCTAATGGAGCAGGTAAATCAACTTTACTTATGACAATTAGTGGAGTGAATAAAGCTAAAAGAGGAAATATAGTTTTCAATGGTGAAAATATTGAAAATAAAGACCCTCACAAAATAGTTGATATGGGTATTTGCCAAGTTCCAGAAGGAAGAAGAATATTTTCAAGACTAACTGTAGAAGAAAATCTAAGATTAGGAGCCCATGCCAACGAAAAAGGGAAGCACTTTGAAAATGATATTAAGGAAGTTTATGATTTATTTCCTGTTTTAAGTAATAGAAAGACACAAAGAGGCGGAACACTTTCAGGAGGAGAACAGCAAATGTTAGCGATAGGAAGAGCATTAATGAGTAAACCTAAAGTACTTTTATTGGATGAACCTTCGTTAGGAATAGCACCTAAACTGGTAAATCAAATTTTTGTTTCAATAAAAAATATTAATAAAGAAAAAAATGTTACTATTTTTTTAGTTGAACAAAATGCCAAAAAGGCTTTGGAGCTTGCTGATAGAGCATATGTTTTAGTAAACGGAAAGGTGACAATAAAGGGTCCTGGTCAAGAGTTACTTAAAAATAAAGACATTCAAGCCGCTTATCTTGAAGGTGGGGCAAAAAATTAATTTTTTTTCATATTTACAATATTGGAATTAAGGTGTTCAATATCAATAATTAATTAATTAACAACAAAGGGAAATAATATGTTAAGAAAGTTCAATAAACTTCTTTCATTAATTGCCGGAACATTAATGCTTGCAACAGTATCAGCTAAATCTGACGTTGTTGTTGCTTCTGCTGGACCTATGTCTGGTCAGTACGCTTCATTTGGTGCTCAGTTAAAAGCTGGTGCTGAAATGTGGTTAAAGCACGTTAATAAAAAAGGTGGAATTAATGGTGAGAAAGTTAAATTAGAAATCGGAGATGATGCTTGCGATCCTAAACAAGCTGTTGCTGTAGCCAACAAATTTGCTGGTCAAGGTGTAGCTTATGTTGCAGGTCACTTCTGCTCTGGTTCTTCAATTCCAGCTTCTGCGGTTTACAATGAAGAAGGAATTATACAAGTTTCACCAGCTTCAACAAATCCAGCGTTAACGGATAAAGGTGGTAAATATACTTTTAGAGTTTGTGGTCGAGATGATCAGCAAGGTGAAGTTGCTGGTAAATTCTTAGCTGAAAACTACAAAGGTAAAAAAGTAGCTATCCTTCATGATAAAACTGCTTACGGAAAAGGTTTAGCAGATGCGACTAGAAAAAACATGAAGAAAGCTGGCCTTAAAGATGCTATGTACGAAGCTTATACAGCAGGTGAAAAAGACTACTCTGCTTTAGTTTCAAAACTAAAATCAAATAACATTGATGCAGTTTATCTTGGTGGTTACCACACAGAAGGTGGTTTGATCGTAAGACAAATGAGAGATCAAGGTATGAAAACTAAATTAATCAGTGGTGACGCATTAGTTACAGCTGAGTATTGGGATATCACGGGAAATGCAGGCGAAGGTACTTTAATGACTTTCTCTCCAGATCCAAGAAATAACCCTGCTGCTGCAGATGTTGTAAAAGAATTTAAAGCTGCTGGTATTGAGCCAGAAGGTTATGTGCTTTATTCATACGCTGCGTTACAGGTATTCGAACAAGCTGCTAATCAAGCTGGAACAAACGATCCTGCTAAAGTTCTTAAAGTTATGAGAAAAGGTAAGTTTGATACTGTAATCGGTTCACTAAGCTTTGACAAAAAAGGTGATGTGAGCTTACCAGGTTATGTATTTTATGAGTGGAGCAAAGGTAAATACAAAGAACTGTAAACCAATTGCTTAACTAATTTAAAAGGGGGCTTAGGCCCCCTTTTTTATTTATAGAAAGGAATTTATGGAAATAACTTATGATGATTTTAAGAAAGTGCGGATTAAGGTCGGCACAATTTTAGAGGCAAAAGTAAATGAGAAAGCAAGAAAACCTTCATTAGTAGTTAAGGTAGATTTCGGAAAAGAGATAGGCATAAAACAATCCTCAGCGCAGATTACTCACTATTACACTCCTGAAAATTTAGTAGGAAAACAAGTTATTGGGGTTTGTAATTTTCCGACAAAAAATATAGCTGGCGTTACATCAGAAGTTTTAGTGCTTGGCGCAATTGAAAAGGACGGAAAAGTTGTCCTAGTGCACCCATCTCAGAAAACTGATAATGGTCTAGATATTGCTTAAATGAGTTCTGAAACGTTTAATTGGAGCTGTAGACATACATGGTCAAGAAGTGCCAAAAATACATTTTGGTGTTTACTTGGTTGCTCTATTGGTGATTTTGGAACTATTTTATTTTTTCAATTAACAAAAATTTCTTTTCCTGTTTTAGCAATCATGGTTTTAGCGATTATCAATGGAATTATTACAAGCATTATTTTAGAAACAGTTATCTTATTAAGACAAAATTTTTCTTTAAAGCTAGCTTTTAAGACAGCTGTTGGAATGAGTTTAATCTCAATGGTGAGCATGGAAATTGCTATGAATGCTACTGACTATTTTCTTACTGGAGGAGCTATTTTAACTTGGTGGGTTGTGCCAATAATGTTAGCTGTTGGTTTTGTAACGCCTTGGCCATATAATTATTGGAGACTAAAAAAATTTAACGAAGCTTGCCACTAAGTAATTTTGTTTAAGATTTTATCCTTAAAAACAAAATGATGAACAATCACTGCAAGTATATGCAGACTTACAAGTGCTAATAATAAGTAATTAGCATAAATATGAACTTCATAATAAGCATCCGCTAAAACAAAATTATCTTTTTCAAATCCAAATTTAAAAAATATGAAATTAAGCCTTTCTCCCATATAAAGTTTTTTAAGGATTCCAGAAACAGTTATTGAAAAAATAGATACATAAAGCAAAAAATGGTTAGCCTTTCCAATGAAGACTTGTCCTTTAAAAAAACTTTTAGTTTCAGATGGACTTTTGTTAAAAAATTTCCAAATTAGTCTAAACAAAGTAAGATAGAAAACGGTTATTCCAACTAGTATATGTATATTTTCAAGTTCAATTCTTTCGTCAGAAAATTCAAGCCCTACTAAATAAAATCCAAAAGGAACTTGGGCTATTAAGACAATAAATGTTAACCAGTGGAACAATTTGGCCAATAGGCCATATTCATTATGACTGTTAAAAATTCTCATTATTAATTATTATTAGACATGTCATTTAAAAGTACCATATCTAAATTTATTATTTTTACAGTAGTATTATTCTCTGCTTTTTATATCTTTAATTTTGTCACAGATAAAAAAGACGCTTTAGCTAATATTAACAATAAACAAATCGTTGAAGTTTTTAAAACTCCCTCATGCGGATGTTGTTATGGATATGTTTTATTTTTAGAAGAAGAAAAATTCAAAGTAAAACAAACAGATATGAGAAGCCTTCATACAATAAAACAAAAATATAATATTCCAGTAGAAATGCAGTCTTGCCATACTACTATTATGGGTAAATATTTTATAGAAGGTCATGTCCCGTTTGAAGCAGTTAACAAATTATTAAAAGAGCAACCTGATATAGATGGCATAGCTTTACCGGGAATGCCAATTGGAACGCCTGGTATGCCAGGTGATAAAGATGAACCCTATGTTATTTATCAACTTAAAGATGGGAAATCATCAGTTTTCATGACAATATAAATCTCATGATACAAAAGATAAAAATAATAAAAACACTTATTATTATTTTTTCTTTGTGCCTTCCTTTTACTGCTAACGCCCAAACTGTAGAAGAAATTATAAAAGGCAGGAAAGCAATGTTTAGCGAAAACTATCAAAACGCTAAAAAAATATCTATATTATTAAAATCAAAAAAAATCGAAGAGGCAAAACCCTTAATGAAAAAAATTTCAGATAATTATATTAAATTATTAGATTATTTTCCTGAGAATACAAAAGAGGGTTTTAAAACTGAAGCTTTACCAACTATTTGGAAAAATAAAGATGAATTTAATGCTCTAATGAAAAAAGCATCAGAAGATATGATAAAACTTGCCAAAGCTATTGATACTGCTGAAGATCTAAGAGCAGCGCAGAAAGAGCTGATGTGGAGTAATTGTTCGGCTTGTCATAGTAAGTTTAGAGCGCCTCATTAAATTTAAATGCAACTTTTTCCATTAATCTTATTTGGTATTGCAACCGCGTTTTCTCCTGGTCCAAATAATATTATGACATCTTATACAGCTTTTAATTTTGGATTTAGAAAAGCCATTCCTACAATGTTAGGAGTTATAATTGGATGGACACTATTAATTATTCTTTTACAATTAACGTCAGCTGCAGTTTTTCAAAAGTATGCATTTATTCAAACTACAATAAAAATATTAGGATCAATCTACTTACTATATATGGCATACAAATTATCTTTTGCAGGACAAACAAAAGATAAAAAAATTGATCCAAAACCAGTAACTTTTTTGAATACTTTTTGGTTTCAATTCGTAAATCCTAAAAGCATTATAGTTGGACTAACCTCAATTTCTTTATTTATTGATACACAAAATAATTACTTAAGAGACTCAATTGTTTTAACATTTGTTTGGTTTTTGATGGCTGTTGGAAGTCAAACAGCCTGGTGTTTAATGGGTAAATACATGAGAAAATTCGCCACAAGTGATAAATTTATTAAGAATTTTAATTATACAATGTCTTTTTTACTTATCGTTTGTGTGATTTTGTTCTATGTATAGCGCATGAAATTTAATAGTAAAAATTCCTTTAAATCATTAGATAATATTTCATCACTAGGTAAAGATTATAAGATCTTCAATTTAAAAAAAGCCGAAAAGAATGGCTTAGACGGAATTTCAAAGCTACCAAAATCTCTTAAAGTTTTATTAGAAAATCTACTTAGATATGAGGATGATTTAACAGTGGATAAAAAACAGATTTTAGCAATAAAAGAATGGTTAAAAAATAAAAAGTCCAACACTGAAATAGCTTACAGACCTGCACGTACTTTATTACAAGATTATACTGGAATTCCTGCAATTGCTGATCTTGCAGCTATGAGAGATGCAGTAAAAGATAAAAATAAAAACCCAGACAAAATTAATCCATTATCTACAGTTGATTTAGTTATAGATCATTCTGTGATGGTCGACGAGTATGCATCAGGAAAATCATTTAATCAAAATGTTGAGAGAGAATTTTCAAGAAATGGCGAACGATACTCTTTTTTAAAATGGGGGCAAAAAGCATTTAACAATTTTAGAGTTGTACCACCCGGAACAGGAATTTGTCATCAAGTAAATTTAGAATATTTATCTAAAGTAGTTTGGTCATCAAAAAGCGGAAATGATATGTACGCTTATCCAGATACTCTAGTTGGAACTGATAGTCATACAACAATGGTGAATGGTTTATCAGTCCTAGGTTGGGGCGTTGGAGGAATAGAAGCTGAGGCCGCAATGTTAGGTCAGCCTATTTCAATGTTAATTCCAGAAGTCATTGGTGTAGAGCTCAAAGGAAAATTAAAAGAAGGAACAACTGCAACAGACTTAGTTTTAATCATTGTTGAAATGTTAAGAAAAAAAGGTGTAGTTGGAAAATTTGTTGAGTTTTATGGAGAAGGTTTAAAAAATTTAACTTTAGCTGATAGAGCAACAATTGCAAATATGGCTCCTGAATATGGAGCTACATGTGGTTTCTTTCCAGTTGATGATGAAACTCTTAAATATTTAAAATTATCTGGAAGAGATCAAGAAACAATAGCTTTAGTCGAAAATTACTCAAAAGCACAAGGTCTTTGGGCAAGCAATGACGTTGTATTTTCAGATACTCTCTCGTTAGATGTAAGTAGTGTCGTGACAAGTATCTCTGGACCAAAACGACCCCAGGATAAAGTTTTACTTACCGAAGCTTCAACTGCTTTTGCAAAAGTTTATAGAGAAAATGCAAAAAGAGATAAGGCTATCGAAGCTAAAGTTGAAGGTGCTGACTTCAATATAAAGGATGGTGATATAGTTATTGCTGCAATAACATCTTGTACAAATACTTCAAATCCAAGCGTAATGCTCGGCGCAGGTCTTTTAGCAAAGAAAGCACATGAAAAAGGATTAAAAGTTAAACCTTGGGTAAAAACTTCACTTGCACCAGGATCACAAGTTGTAACTGACTATTTAGAGAAAGCAGGTTTAAATAAATATTTAGATGAACTTGGTTTTAATTTAGTTGGTTATGGCTGCACAACTTGTATTGGTAACTCTGGACCTTTAAATCAAAATATATCAGATGCAATAAATAAAAATGATCTTTACGCAGTTTCAGTTTTATCTGGAAATAGGAACTTTGAAGGAAGAATTAATCCAGATGTAAAAGCGAATTATTTAGCTTCACCTCCACTTGTAGTTGCTTATGCTTTGGCAGGTAATATGAATTTTGATATGTACAAGTCACCACTTGGTAAGGATAAAAATGGCGAAGATGTTTTTTTAAAAGATATTTGGCCAAGTAATAAAGAAATTGAAGATTTGATTTTAAGTTCTTTAAACGCAGAAATGTTTAAACAAAGATACTCAAATGTCTCAAAGGGACCTAAAGAATGGCAAGCTATCAACACAACAGATAGTGATATTTATAACTGGGAAGCTAATTCTACGTATGTAAAAAGACCACCATTTTTTGATGATTTACCTGATCAACCAGAGGGTTTTAAACCAATTAATGACGCAAGAATTCTTTTATTATTAGCTGACACAGTAACTACTGATCATATTTCACCAGCAGGAAGTATTAAAAAAGAAAGTCCAACTGGCGATTATTTTATGAAGCATCAAATACAACAAAAAGATTTTAACTCATATGGCGCTAGAAGAGGAAATCATGAAGTAATGATGAGAGGAACTTTTGGAAATATAAAAATTAGAAATGAGATGGCTCCTGGTACCGAAGGTGGATTTACAACTTTGCAGCCAGACGGAAAAGTAATGAGTGTCTACGAAGCTGCAATGGAATACAAAAAAAGAAAAAATGATTTAGTAGTAATTGCCGGTAAAGAATACGGAACAGGTTCGTCTAGGGACTGGGCAGCAAAAGGAACTAAACTCTTAGGAATTAAAGCTGTTTTAGCAGAAAGTTTTGAGAGAATTCATAGATCAAATTTAATTGGAATGGGAGTTTTGCCCTTACAGTTTAAAGATGGCTTCAATCGAAAAAAATTGAACATTACAGGAGCTGAGTTAGTTTCAGTTGTAGATATTGACAAAGGTTTAAAGCCAAGACAAGAGGTGACTTGTGAAATTAAATATCAAGACGGAACTAGCAAAAAAATTCCAATGCTTTGTAGAATTGATACTGCTAATGAAGTGGAGTACTACAAAAACGGAGGAATTTTACAGTATGTTTTAAGAAATATGCTTGCTAATTAAATGAGAAATATAAAAGTAAAAGTTCATCCGTCAAAATCAAATCTAAAAAAAGAAGATCAATTAGCTTGGAAAATTGCTGAGATTGCATCAGATCAAGCGAAATTAGATAAAGATGCAGTTGATATGGTAATTAATAGAATTATTGATAATGCATCAGTAGCTATTGCCTCTTTTAATAGAGCACCAGTTACATCAGCAAGAGCAATGGCTCTAGCACATTCTAGAAAAAAAGGTGCTACAGTTTTTGGTCTAAATCCAAAAATTAAAGTAGATTGTGAGTGGGCTGCATGGGCAAATGGAACAGCTGTGAGAGAATTAGATTATCATGATACTTTTTTAGCAGCGGATTACAGTCATCCAGGTGATAATATTCCTGCAATCTTAGCAGTTGCACAACAAAAGGGATGTAATGGTAAAGACTTAATAAGAGGAATACTTACCGGTTATGAGGTGCAAGTAAACTTAGTAAAAGGCATTTGCTTACATGAACATAAAATTGATCATATAGCTCACCTAGGCCCAAGTGTTGCAGCTGGCATAGGGAGTTTATTAAATTTAAAAACAGATGTTATTTATCAATCTGTTCAACAAGCGTTACATATTACCGTATCCACAAGACAATCTCGAAAAGGAGAAATATCTAGTTGGAAAGCTTTTGCACCAGCGCATGCTGGTAAACTTGCAGTAGAGGCAGTCGATAGATGTATGCGAGGTGAGGGCGCTCCTTCACCGATTTATGAGGGAGAGGATAGTGTTATAGCTTATGTTTTATCTGGACCAGATAAAGAATACTCAGTTCCATTACCAAATATTAATGAGCCTAAGCGAGCAATACTTGAAACTTATACTAAAGAGCATTCGGCAGAATATCAATCCCAAGCTTTGATTGATCTAGCTAGGAGCCTAAATAAAAAAATTTCTAATGTTGGTGATATTGAAAATATTTTAATTGAAACAAGTCATCATACTCACTACGTAATTGGTACCGGAGCAAATGATCCTCAAAAAATGGATCCAAAAGCAAGTAGGGAAACTTTAGATCATTCTATAATGTATATTTTTGCAGTAGCGCTAGAAGATGGTGCTTGGCATCATATAAAATCCTACACTCCTAAAAGAGCGCAAAGAAAAAGTACTGTTGAACTTTGGCAAAAAATTTCAACTAAAGAGGATCCAAAATGGACTGAAAAATATCATGATCCTAACCCTAAAAATAAATGTTTTGGTGGAAAAGTAGTTATTACAATGAAAGATGGGTCCAAAATATCAGAGGAAATTAACGTTGCAGATGCACATCCAGCTGGCAAAAAACCTTTTTTGCGCAAAGAATATATAAATAAATTCAAAAGTTTAACTGAAGGCATTATTTCAAAAAAAGAGTCGGATAGATTTTTAAAATGTGTGCAAAATCTCCCAAAATTAAAAGCAAAAGATTTAACAGGTTTAAATGTAGAGGTAAACTCATCAGTAAAAAATAAATCCAAAAGTAGTAAGGGTATCTTTTAATTATTTGATTTTCTTTGCCAAGTCATTAGCACTTAACCAAGCATTTTCAACTTTAGGACCGATAAACCAATCAGCGCACAATCCTAACCTCAATTTTTTGTTCCAATAACTTTTTAAAGGTGAACCATTTAAATTATATGAATATTTCCATCCGTGTGTTTTTTTGAAAATAATTTTATTTTTTTTATACCCAGTAAAGTTTAAAAATTTTGAAATCAAAGTATTTTCTGCTTTATTACTTTTTTTATAATGATTTATGTTTTTTTTAGCCCACTCAACCGAGGACTGCAATGTCCAAAGAGAATTTGAAGAGTTAAATCTACTTTTACTATTTTCATGAGCCGCCCAAGTTAAAATATCATCGTTAAATTTTATACTACTCACAGGAACAGCTTTTTGGTTTTTAAAAGCTAACATTGTTGTAATGTTTGGCTCCATATTTATCTTTAAATTTGATATTTTTTTTTCTAAATATTTTCCTGCTATTTTTTTTGATTGAGGGAATGGACAAGTTAATATTATTGACTTAGCTTGAACATATTCACCATTATCTAGTTTTATTTCCCAGAAAAATTTATTATTAAAAATTGATTTGACTGAAGATTGAAAATTTTTTTTTATTTTTTTGGTATAAAATTTAGAAATAAAATTATTGCCTTTCATACCAATAAATTTTTCTGAAATTTCTTTTTTTTCAAATGTAAAATCTAAATGATTTCCAGTCCAAATTTTTGCTTCTTTTTTTTTACAAAGAGTTTTTATAAACTTTAAAAATTCTTTCGATTTTGGAGAAATATATTGAACCCCATGGTCAAAACTTAAATTTTGTTTAAATCTTTTATTTGATGCGCGTCCTCCTGGGCCTCTAGCTTTATCAAGAATATGTACAGAGTACTTTTTTGAGAGAAGATAAGCTATTGTAGAGCCAGATACACCTGACCCTATAACACAAAAGTCTAACATTATAAGAATAAAAATTTATATTTTTCATTAATTGAAAGAACTTCATAACTTACAAGCCCTCCAATTATTAATTGTATTGAAATTACTAAAATTACAAATAAACCTAAATATCCAAGCCACATATGTTTTTTGATATATTCAGCAAAATAACTAGCAAGAGTGGCAATCAAAAATACTGATAATAATAAACCTATTACCATTAAATGAAAATTCCCTTTGGAAGCGGCTACTACTGCAATAGTATTATCAAAACTTAATGTAAGATCAGCAATTAAGACTTGATAAACCCCAACACTAAAGCTTTTGGTCTCGGCAGATTTTAGTTGAGGTGTTTTAATTTTATTTTTACCGAAAAAGTCTTGTCTTAAATTGTTAATTACCCATAAAAGCAGAACTCCGCCAAGGATTTTTATCCAAGCAAATTCAAACAGATAATTAGCTCCGGATGCAAAAACAATTCTAAACAAGAATGCTGCAGCAACACCCCATGCTATAATTTTTCTTCTATTTTCTGTTGCAAATCCCGCAGCGATTAAACCTATTATGATCGCGTTATCCGCAGCCATAACTATATCTATGAGGATTATTTGTACTGAGATAATTACTTGCTCTAACATTCGAGAATCAATGTATATAAGGTTATTAAGATATATTAAAGAATAAAATGGAACTGTTAAAAAGCTCATCAAAATTTTCAAAAAAACATATAATTTTGTTGTCCATACCGGTTTTTTTTTCAAACATGGCTATTCCATTAGTAGGAATGGTTGATACAGGTTTGATGGGAAATTTAAGCGAGACCAAGTATTTAGCAGCAACCAGCATAGCTACATCGGTTATGACAATGATTGTTTGGAGTTTTGGTTTTTTAAGAATGGGGACTGTTGGAATAGTTGCACAGGCTTATGGTAGAAGTGATTATAGAGAGATAGTAAAAACGATTTTAAGAAATATAGTCCTTGCTCTAATTGCAGCATTTATAATAATTATTTTCTTCCCGGCTTTAAAAATTGCAATAAGTTATTTTTTTTCTCCCTCTGATGAAACAGAGGTGTTAATAAAAACTTATTTAAATGTAAGAATTTTTTCAATTCCTGCAGAATTAATAATTTATGTTTTAGTTGGTTTTTATCTAGGAATACAAAAAACTAAAATTTCAAGTTTTTTAATAATTGTTCTATCAAGTTTGAATATCATTTTTAGTTCTCTACTAGTTTTAACATATGATTTAAAAGTTTTTGGTGTAGCTCTAGGAACATTAATTTCAAGTTATATAACCTTAATTATTTTCACGATATTTACTTACAATTTTATTATTCAAAAATTCAAAGTAATTCCTAAATTTGAAAATTTAGTAGTAAGATCTAAATTACTCAAACTTTTAAATATAAATTTAGATATTTTTATAAGAACTTTTTTTCTCACATTTGCTTTCCTATGGGTAACTTATCTTGGTTCAAAAATTGGAGAAGATTATTTAGCAGTTAATACAATATTAATGCAATTTATAATTTTATCATCATTCTTCTTAGATGCTTATGCATTTTCGACTGAAGGGATTGTAGGTTTCGCTATAGGGAGAAGAAACCGAAAATCTTTTTTAGAAGTTGTTAGAAATTCTATTCAAGTAAGTTTTATCACTGCTATTATTATATCAATAATTTATTTAGTATTTTTTAAAGAAATAATTTACATAATTACTGATATTGAGATTTTAAGATATATTTCTTTTCAACATATCTTATGGGTAATTATAATTCCACCAATTGCATGTTTTTGTTATCAATTAGATGGAATATTTATCGGAGCATCACAAACAAAAGAAATTAGAAATGCAATGATTGCATCTGTTTTGAGTTATATTGGAGTATCGATCTTCTTAACAAAATATCTAGACAATCACGGTATTTGGTTATCTCTTTTATTATTTATGATATTTAGATCTTTGACTTTACAATATTATTTTAAAAATATTTTGAAAAAATTCTAAATGCAATTTTTATATAAAATACCGGGTTATATTCTACTCTTATTTGGCGGTTTTTGTTTAAGCTGGGGGGGATTTATTATTAGATCTTTTGAAGAGGCAAGTATTTGGCAAATATTATTTTTAAGATCTTTTTTTTTCCTTTTAGCTCTAATAGTTTTTCTTTTTGTAACTTATAAAAAAAATACCTTTAATATTATTAAAGAGTCTGGCCTTCCAGGTTTATTAGGAGGTTTTGTTTTATCATTTAGCTTTGTTGCTTTTGTAGTTGCAATGAGTAATACAACTGTAGCAAATGTCGTTTTTATTATAAGCACACAAACTATGTTTCTGGCAATATTTGGATATTTTTATCTAAAAGAAAAAGTTTCTTTAATCGGCTTAATATCAATCCTTCTTGCTATGAGTGGTATTATTATAATGGTTGGAGATTCTATTTCAGGCGGATCGTTATTTGGAAACATAGTGGCGTTAGCAATCCCAATAAATTTTGCAATTTTAGTAATGATAATTAGAAAAAATACCAAAGTTGATATGGTACCGGCAATTTTTTATTCTGGAATATTTAGTTTGATTTACGGTTTTTTCTTAGCAGAGTCCTTTGAATTCACTAAACATGATCTATGGATGGGTTTTCTTCTTGGAGTTCCGCAATTAGCAGTTAGCTTTATTTGTATAACAATCGGATCAAGAACAGTTGAGTCAGCAACAGTTGGAATTTTGATGTTGATGGAAACTTTATGTGCGCCTCTTTGGGTATGGTTATTTTTAAATGAAATTCCTCCAATTAGTGTATTTATAGGTGGCGCAGTCATTATTTCGGCAATAATATTGAAGGGTTTTGATAAAAAACATAGCAAGACTTGAATAATTTGCATTTGACTTTTTACTGTATTTAGAGGAGAGTCCTCTGCGTAACGGGAGAGACCATATAGGCGCCGAAGGAGCAACCACCCCGGAAACTCTCAGGCAAAAGGACCGTTACCTTAATAACTCTGGAAAGCAGGCGGAAGCCTCACCGAAGGATTAAATCTCTCAGGTACATAGACAGATGGGGTTAGATAAGAGTTATTATGGAAGTACAAAAAACAGCTTTATACAATTATCATAAAAATTTAGGAGCAAAGTTTGTTCCGTTTGCTGGCTATGAAATGCCTATTCAATATAAAGATGGTATTGTTAAAGAGCATATTTCTACAAGAACACATGCTGGATTTTTTGATGTCTCACATATGGGGCAATTTTTTTTAGAAGGTGATGAAACATTAATAGAGTCATTAGAGAAAATTATACCAGCAGATTTAAAAAATTTGAAAATTAATCATTCAAAATATTCTTTTTTACTTAATAATGAAGGTGGAATAATTGATGATTTAATTATTACGAGAACAAAAAAAGGTTTTTGTATAATCTTAAACGCAGCTTGTAAAGAAAATGATATAAAACAAATTTCTCAATTTTTAAAAAAAAATCATAAACATCTTTTAAACAACAATTTATCTTTAATAGCGTTACAAGGACCTAAATCTGTAGAGATTTTAGAAAAATTAATTCCAGGCGTTGCTAATTTAAAATTTATGACAGGAAAAAATTTTGAGTATGAAGGTGAAAATCTTTATGTAACAAGATCTGGATATACAGGTGAAGATGGTTTTGAAATCTCAATTTCAAACACAAAAGTTGAAAAGCTTATCGATTACTTAATTTCAAATGAAGTTAAACCGATAGGTTTAGGAGCTAGAGATACATTAAGATTAGAGGCAGGTCTGTGTTTATATGGTCATGATTTAAATGAAAAAATAAATCCAGTAGAGGCTAATTTAAAATGGGCTATAGCTAAAAAAAGAAAAGAAGTTGGTGGCTTTAATGGATGGGAAAAAATAAAAAATTTATTAGCAAACGGAAGTGAAAAAATTAGAGTTGGTATAAAGCCAGATGGAAAAGTTATAGCTAGAGAAAATACGAAAATCTTTTCGTCAGATAATAATGAAATAGGATTCGTTACTAGCGGTACTTTTGGTCCGAGTGTGAACGCACCAGTTGCAATGGGATATGTTAAATCAGAATTTTCTGAAATAGGTACATCTATTCAGCTTGAAGTAAGAGGAAAAAAATATGGGGGTAAGATTTCTGAACTTCCATTTTATAAAAAAAGTTATGTTAAATAAGGGGAAACAAATATGAGTGAAAAAAAATTTTCTAAAAAACATGAATGGGTTTCACTAGACGGAGACGTTGCTACAGTAGGAATAACTAAGCATGCAACAGAAATGCTCGGTGACATTGTTTTTGTGGAGGTTCCTGATGCAGGTAAAGCTGTAGAAAAAGAAGGTCAAGCAGCTGTTGTAGAGTCTACTAAAGCTGCGAGTGATGTTTATTCTCCTATTTCTGGAGAAATTACTGAGGGAAATAAAGCCATTGCTGATGATCCTGGGAGCGTAAATACTGACCCTGAAGGTGCCAGTTGGTTTTTTAAGCTAAAGATAAAAGATAAAGGTGAGTATGACTCTCTAATGTCAAAAGACGAATATGATAAATTTTGTAAGGAGAACCCTAGCTAAATGATTGACGATAATTCAAAAGAATTTATTAAAAGACATATTGGTCCTTCCGAAGAAGATCAGTCCAAAATGTTGCAATATGTTGGGTATAAATCATTAGAGGATCTAATGAGCAATACTGTGCCAGAAAAAATCTTATTAAAAGATGATCTTAAAATCGATCAGCCAATGTCAGAGAACGATGCTTTAAAAAAATTAAAATTTATATCTAAAAAAAATAAAATCTTTAAAAATTTTATTGGAATGGGATACTATAATTCTATTACACCTAATGTAATTCTTAGAAATATTTTAGAAAATCCGGGATGGTATACATCTTATACACCTTACCAACCGGAAGTGGCGCAAGGTCGTCTTGAAATGCTTTTAAATTTTCAACAATCAATAATTGACTTAACGGGCATGGATATAGCTAATGCTTCTTTGTTAGATGAAGCAACAGCAACAGCAGAGGCAGTAGGATTAAGCCAGAGATTAGATAAGACCAATTCAAAAAAAATATTTATTTCAAGCAATTGTAATCCTCAGACAATTGATCTCATAAAGACTAGAACAAATCCTTTTGGTTTAGAATTGATCATTGGTGATGAAAAAAAAGAACTTTCAAAAATCAATGAAGATATAATTTGCGGTGTTTTATCTTATCCGGGAACTTTAGGTGAGATAAACGATCCTAGTGAGAGCATCAGTCAAATTCACAAAAAAAACGGAAAAGCTATTTTGGTTTGTGACTTATTAGCTTTAGCTAGATTAAAAACTCCAGCTGAACTTGGAGCTGACATTGCTGTCGGTAGTGCTCAAAGATTTGGTATCCCAATGGGTTACGGTGGGCCTCATGCTGCGTTTTTTGCTACAAAAGAGGAATTTAAAAGATCAATGCCAGGAAGAATAATAGGCGTTTCAAAAGATAGACACGGAAAAAAAGCTTACAGGCTTTCTTTACAAACTAGGGAGCAACACATTCGAAGAGATAAAGCAACAAGCAATATTTGTACTGCTCAAGCTTTATTGGCTATCATTTCTGCTGCTTTTGTAATTTATCATGGACCTGAAGGAATACTTAAAATTGCGAATAGAACTTCCAAGTTAGCAAAAATCTTTGCTGATAATGTTAAAGCAAGCGGTTATAAAATTCTATCAGATCATTTCTTCGATACCGTTACGATTAAAACCAACGAAAAAACAAATCCTATTTTTGAGGCTGCACTAAAAGAGAATATAAACCTTAGAAAAGTTGATAAACATCATTTATCTGTTGCGTTTGATGAAGCAAAAAAACTTGATGATGTAAACTTATTGTTAAAAATATTTGGAATAACTAAAGTAATTAAACAAGAAGTTAAGGTTGAACTAGATAATCTTCCAAAAAATCTTTTAAGAACTTCAAAATACTTAACTCATCCAGTTTTTAACAAATACCATTCTGAAACTGAGATGTTAAGATATCTAAAGAAACTAGAAGATTGTGATATTGCACTTAATAGATCAATGATTGCTTTAGGATCTTGTACAATGAAGCTCAATGCAACAGCCGAATTAATTCCTATTACTTGGAAAGAGTTTTCACTTCCACATCCTTTTGTTCCTACAAATCAAATGGAGGGTTATAAAATTCTTTTTAATGATCTAATAAACGATCTGAAAGAAATTACTGGATATGACGCAGTTTCTTTACAGCCTAACTCTGGGGCTCAAGGAGAGTATGCAGGTCTAATGACTATAAGAAAATTCCATAAAAATAACAAACAAGAAAATCGTAACGTTTGTCTAATTCCGGACTCAGCTCATGGAACTAATCCAGCAAGTGCCCAAATGTGTGGGATGAAAGTTGTTGTAGTCAATTGTGACGAAGATGGAAACGTGGATATAGACGACCTTAAAAATAAAGCTGAAAAACACTCAAAAGACTTAGCTGCTTTAATGGTTACTTACCCCTCTACTCACGGAGTATTTGAAGAAAAAATTATGGATATTTGTGAAGTAATTCATAAGCATGGCGGACAAGTTTATATGGATGGTGCAAATCTAAACGCACTTGTAGGTATTGCAAAACCAGGAAAATTTGGACCAGATGTTTGTCATATTAATTTACATAAAACATTTTGCATACCTCACGGTGGAGGCGGACCAGGAATGGGCCCAATTGCTTGCGCTAAGCATCTAGCTGATTTTTTACCAACACATGAAATTATTAAAGAGGCAGGCCCTAACAATGGAATGGGAGCTGTATCAGCTGCACCTTGGGGTAGTTCAAGCATACTTCCAATATCCTGGATGTATATAAAGATGATGGGTGCTGAGGGATTGAAAAAAGCCTCACAAGTTTCAATTTTAAATGCAAATTACATTTCAAAAAAATTATCCAAAGATTACAAAGTTCTTTATACTGGCAAAAATGGAAATGTTGCACATGAATGTATAATTGATATCCGACCAATAAAAGCAAGTTCAGGAATCTCTGAGGAGGATTTAGCAAAAAGACTGATTGATTTTGGCTACCATGCTCCAACAATGTCTTGGCCTGTTGCTGGTACAATTATGATTGAGCCGACTGAAAGTGAAAATTTGGAGGAGATTGATAAATTTTGTAATGCACTTATAAAAATTAAAAAAGAAATTAATTTAGTGGAGTCATCAAAGTTTGACAAAATTGATAATCCGCTGAAAAACGCACCTCATACTTATATCGAATTAGCTTCCAGCGAGTGGAAGCATGCTTACTCAAGAGAGGAAGCGGCTTTCCCCACTGAGTATGTAAAAAACAATAAATATTGGGCACCAGTTGCTAGAGTAGATAACGTTTTCGGAGATAGAAATTTAGTATGTTCATGTCCTTCAATGGATGAATATAAAGATGAAGCTGCTTAATCTCTTTTAATGAAAATCGCTGTTATCGGCTCAGGTATCTCAGGATTATCTTCCGCATATTTTCTCTCAAAAAAATATAAAGTTGATCTTTACGAAAAAGAAGATCATTTTGGAGGTCATTCTTTTACCTACGAAATAAAAGAAGATGATAAGATTATTCCAGTAGATCTAGGCTTTATTGTTTTTAATGAGGTTACTTATCCAAATTTAGTAAATTTTTTTAATGAACTAAAAGTTCCTTATGAAAAAAGCGACATGTCATTTTCTGTATCAATTAAGAATACTAATGTTGAATATAGCGGAACTGGTTTAGGCGGTATTTTTGCTAATAAATTAAATCTTCTTAATTTAAAATTTTTATATATGATTAGAGAGATAATTTCATTTTATAAAACTGCTCCAAAATTACTTGAAAGTGAAATTAAAGAAGAGACTTTAGGAAATTTTCTTAATAAAAAAAAGTTATCAAAATACTTTATCGAGTATCACCTAATTCCCATGGTTGCTGCTATCTGGTCGATGCCATTTAATAATGCAAAGGAAATGCCATTAAAATTTTTTTTAAATTTTTTTACTAATCATGGTTTATTTAAATTTAAAAATAGACCGCAATGGTACACAGTTTCAAATAGAAGTAGAGCTTATGTAAAAAAAGTAACAGATAAAATTAGTGGAGAAATTTTTAAAAATTATAAAGTAGATAAATTAATTAGAAGCGATGATAATATCAGGGTAATTATTGGCAATGAATATGTTGACTATGATCAAGTAGTTCTAGCTTCCCATGCAGACCAAAGTTTAAGAATGATAGAAAAACCAACGGAACAAGAAAAAAATATATTGGAAAAATTTAATTACGTAAAGAATGAGGCTTATTTACATACTGATAAGAGACTTATGCCCCTCAAAAAAAGGGCCTGGTCTAGTTGGAATTCTGTTTCAGATGGAGAAAAGACATGTATTACTTATTGGTTAAACAAACTACAAAATTTAGATACATCTAAAGACTATTTTTTAACTTTAAACCCTATTTGTAAAATCAACGAAAATTCTATTATAAAAAAAGTTGATTTTACACACCCATATTTGAATTCAAAGAATACCGCACTTCAAAAAGATCTAAAATTAATACAAGGAAAAAAAAGAACTTGGTTTTGTGGAAGTTATTTTGGTTACGGATTTCATGAAGATGGATTAAAATCATCTATAGATTTGATAAATAACTTTAAAATTTGATGAATTCCTGCATTTACAACGGTGAAGTAACTCATACAAGATTTAAACCTGTTAGACATTTTTTAAAATATAAAACTTTTTCATTTTTAATTGATTTAGATGAAATCAATCAATTAGACAGTTCAATAAATATCTTCTCTCATAATAAATTTAACATTTTTAGCTTTTACGATAAAGATCATGGAGAACGTGACGGAAGTGATTTAAAAGAGTGGGTTCTTAAAAACATTATTAAGTTCAATATAAAAGGTGAAATAAATAAAGTTAAAATACTTTGTTATCCAAGAATTTTTGGCTATGTGTTCAACCCTTTAAGTATTTTTTACTGCTACGAGGATAATCAATTGAGGGCAATTTTTTATGAAGTAAAAAATACTTTTAATGAGCAGCACACATACATTTTTAAAATTAAAGATAATGAAGAAATAGCACAAAAATGCAGAAAAAAATTTTATGTTTCACCATTCATGGATATGGAAACTTACTATAATTTTAAATTACTTAACCCCAGTGATAAACTTTCAGTCTTTATAAAACAAACAGACTCGAAAGGAACAGTTTTAACAGCTACCCAAACAGGAGAAAGAAAAGAATTCAGCCCAAAACAACTCATGCTTAACTTTTTCAAGTATCCCTTAATGACAATTAAAATTATTAGTTCGATACATTTTGAAGCATTACTTTTATGGAAGAAAGGGGCAATATATAGAAAGAGAAATACTAAATTAAAGAATAATCTAAGTTACGAGGAATATTAATGAGTTTAATAAAAATTTCAGAAAGATTCGTCCTAAATAAATTGAAAAAAATCACACAAGGAAATCTTAAGCTCATAAATTATGATGGAAAAGTTTTTCATTTTGGTGACTTAGAGAGTAAATTATCTTCTGATATCAAAATTAATAAACCTAATTTTTACCTAAATGTTATTATGGGTGGAAGCTCAGCTTTTGGTGAAGCTCACATGAAAAAGGATTTTTATTCCTCAAATTTAACAAATTTAATTGAACTTACAGCGAGAAATATCAATACAATCTATTCTTTTTCAGGAAGTCTAAAATTACAAAAAATCAAAAATTTTCTAAAAAAAATATTTGCATCAAATACAAAGTCTAAAAGTAAAAAATATATTTCAAAGCATTATGATTTAGGGAATGAATTTTTTTCGTTGTGGCTTGATAAATCTCTTACTTATTCCAGCGCTGTCTATAAAAACGAGAAAGATGATTTAGAAATTGCTCAGAGAAATAAATTTCAAGAGCTTATAAATTTAATGAATATAAAAGATGGAAACAAGGTTTTAGAGATAGGATGTGGATGGGGCGGATTTGCTGAATTCTTAGCTAAAAATTATGATGTGAGTGTAGACTGTATTACAATTTCTAAAAATCAATATGAGTTTACTAAAAAGAAGATTTTCAACTCAGGACTAAACAACAAAGTTAATGTTAAATTTTTAGATTACAGAGATCTCAAGGAAAAATATGATCACGTAGCCTCAATAGAAATGATAGAAGCTGTTGGTGAACAATATATGGATCAATATTTTGGTACAATTAAAAATGTTCTTAATTATGGGGGAACTGCTGCAATTCAAGGCATCGTGATAAAAGATGACTTATTTGATAGATATAGAGCAAATGAGGATTTTATTCAAAAATATATATTTCCAGGTGGGTTTTTACCTTCAATTAAATTTATAGAGAATATAATTAAAAAAAATAACCTAAAACTAGAAAAAATTAATGCCTACTCCGACGATTATGCCAAAACTCTAGCAACTTGGAGAAAAAATTTTTTAGGTGCTTGGGAAAAAATTAGTCCACTTGGTTTTGATGAATATTTCAAGCGTATGTGGGAATTTTACTTATCTTATTGTGAAGGCGGTTTTAAGTCTAGAAACATTAACTTGATTCAATTCTCTATGTCTAATAGATATTCGTCATGAAAAAATTTATAGTACTATTTTTACTAATTTTAATAACAGGATGTGCAAATAAAATGAAACCAATAGATTTTAAAGATCAAAAACCAAGACTAATCATCGAAAATTATTTATCTGGCGATGTCAAAGCTTGGGGAGTATTGCAAGATAGATCTGGAAAAGTAACGAGACAGTTTAAAGCAGATTTAAACGGAAAATGGGATGGATCTCAATTAATTTTAGATGAAGTTTTTAATTGGAATGATGGTGAAAAACAAACTCGTCAATGGACTATTAAAAAAATTGATGAACATAACTATGAGGGAACAGCCTCTGATGTAGTTGGGACAGCTAAAGGATATTCATATGGTCCAGCTTTTAAATTTGAATATGTGTTGCTGGTGCCGGTCAAAGGTAAAAATATTAAAATTACTTTTGATGATTGGATTTTTATGCAGGATGAACGAGTAGCAATTAACAGAGCGACAATGACTAAATTTGGAATTAAAGTTGCAGAGTTAACAGTAATGTTTGTTAAAGATTGATATGTTTGAACTTCCTAAACTAGATTACAATAATTCAGCTCTTTCTCCAATAATGTCAGAACAAACTTTGGATTTACATCATGGTAAACACCATCAAACATATATTACAAATCTAAATAACTTTATAAAAGGTTCTGAATATGAAAAATTATCTTTGGAAGATATAATTAAAAAATCATCGAACGAAAAAAAAGCAGGAATTTTCAACAATGCAAGCCAACATTGGAATCATAATCTTTTTTGGAAGTGCATGAAACCTAATGGCGGAGGAAATGTTCCATCCAAACTTGAAAACAAGATTAAAAAAGATTTGGGGAGTTTTGAAAAATTTAGAGAGGAATTTATCAATGCTGGTATAACTCAGTTTGGATCCGGATGGTGTTGGTTATCTTTAAAAGAAGATAAGCTTGTAGTAACTAAATCACCAAATGCTGAAAACCCAATAATTCATAATATGAAACCTATATTAGGATGTGATGTTTGGGAGCATTCTTATTATTTAGATTATAGAAATAAAAGACCAGATTATTTAGAAAACTTTTTTGATAAGCTAATCAATTGGGAATACGTTGACTCTCTTCTTTGATTATCGTTTGACAAGTTTGTCTACTAAAAATAAATAAAGTCTATAAGGTAATATTCTTAAAAATTTTAAAGTTAAAGTTAACCCTTTTGGGAAATGAATTTCAAAAGCATTTCCTTTTACCATGCCATTATAAATTTTATTTGCAGCGTATTCAGGAGTTTTTAAAAATGGCATAGGAAACTCATTTTTATCGGTCAAAGGAGTTTTGATGAAACCTGGTGATATAATTGAGACCCTCACTCCAAATTTTTTAAAATCAAAGTAAATACTTTCACTAAAATTAGTTAGAGCAGCTTTTGAGGGACCATAACCACTTGAATTTGGCAGACCTCTGTAACCTGCAATTGAGGAAACTATCGAAATATGTCCAGATTTTTTATTTTTAAAATAATCTTCAACAACTTTTACACAATCAATAACCCCTAAAAAATTAACATTAATTACATTTTTAATTTTGTCTGGATCTATATTTTGTTCGTCTTTTGGCTCATAAGTACCACTGGAGAATAAACAAATGTCAACATCACCAAAAGCATTTAAAATATTTTTAAAAACATTATTTATTTGGGACTGGTTGGTTACATCCAGTGGAAATGAACTTATATTGTTATGTTTAGCCAACTCTTCCAAAAGCTCTTTTCTTCTTGCAGATACAGCAACTTTCCATCCCTCGTTAGCAAATTTTTCAGCTACTGCTTTTCCGATTCCGCTACTAGCACCTGTAATCCATATTTTTTTCTGATTTTCAGACATAAATTAGTTATACCTTAATTTATGACTAAGAATAAATATTTATCTCTTACATTCATTCTTTTAATAACATTTTTAGCATCTTTAATTGGTGGATTTACCACTGCGACTTTTAAAGAGCCTTGGTATTCTCAGATAATTCTTCCAAGCTTTAATCCCCCAAGCTGGATATTTGGGCCTGTATGGACAATTTTGTATATTTTAATGTCAGTAGCGATTTGGAGAATCTGGATAAACTATTACGATAGAAAAATTTTGAATTTATATTTTTTACACCTTTTTTTTAATATGATTTGGAGTGTTATTTTTTTTGGTTTTCATCAAATTGGACTAGCATTACTAGATTTAATTATAATTCTCATATTTATAGTTCTCTTAATGAAAATTTATTATTTAAAGGATAAGATTAGTTTTTCTTTGATGGTTCCTTACTTTTTATGGAGTGGTTACGCTTTAGTATTAAATTTTAATATTTTTATTTTAAACTAAATTAAGCTATATACACGCATGAACTACAAAAAAACTTTTAATTTTTTAAGATCTTTACCTGTAAAATTAAATTCATTTTACAAAAAAAAATCAAAATCTGTAATTAAAGTAAACAATAAATCAAAAAATAAAAAAGATTATGATCCGGTAACTAATTTTGATAAATCTTTTGAAAAATATATAAGATCATTAATTTTTAAAAAATTCCCTAATGATTCTATTATTGGAGAAGAGTATGACGATAAAAAGTCTAATAATCATTTTCAATGGTCAATCGACCCAATAGATGGCACAAGAGCTTTTGTTATTGGCGCGCCGACTTGGTCTAATTTAATAGGACTTTCTTTCAACGAAAAATCAAAAATTGGTTTGGCAAATTTTCCAGAATTAAATAAATTTTATATAAATGATAAAAAAACATCCTATATTTTCAAAAATAATAAAAAAAAAATTCTTAAATCTTCTAATAATAGCAATTTAAAAACAGTTAAAATTATCGGAAACTTTCATGGCACTTTAAGCTATGAAAGGCAAAGAAAAGTTATAAAGAAATTTGGTTGGTCATTTAGGTTAGCTGGGTTTGATGCTTTAAATTATTGTTTATTAGCTGAAGGGACAGTAGATGCGGTGATAGAAGCTAACTTAAAGCCTTATGATATTCTACCTTTAATACCCATCATCAAAAACTCAGGCGCAATTGTCACTAACTGGAAAAATGAACCCGCAGAAATAGGTGGTAATATTATTGCTTCATCTAATAAAGCTTTACATAACAAGATTCTGAGATTACTAAAACCTTTTACAAAAAAATGATTAATTTATTTATAAATAGAGTTTTTAGAGCTATCAAAATAGATATTGATCTTTACGAAGAAGTTGAAAAAGATAAAAAAGCGACTTTTCAAGCAGGTATTGTAGTTGTGTTATCAAGTCTTGCTGCCGGTGTTGGATCTTTACATTTAGGAGCTTCAAATTTTCTAATTGCCCCTGCGCTTTCTCTTTTAAGCTGGTATGTGTGGGCTTATATAATTTATTTTGTTGGCGTAAAACTTTTTGGGGATATTAAAACCAAAAGTGATCATGGTGAACTTTTAAGAACGATTGGGTTTTCAAGTGCACCTGGATTAATCAGAGTCTTTGGAGTCACACCAGAATTAATGACAGTAACATTTGTTGGTTCAGCGTTCTGGATGCTTGCTTGTATGGTAGTTGCAGTTAAATCTGCATTAGACTATGATAGTCTTTGGAAAGCATTTGGAGTTGTAATAGTTTCCTGGCTAGTACAAGCATTCTTTTTATTCTTAATAATTGTTTTATTTAAAGGTTTCTAAAGGGGAAAAATTCTTTTTGAAAGATTGCAACTATTACAAATTTTGGAGCTATGCATAATTAAGTTTTGTTTTACACTTTCATCTTCTTTTCTGCATTCTTCGCAAATATTATCTGTAGTATCTTTGTTATCGTCTATGACAATATGATCATCGTTTTTCATAAAAATTAATATATCATTAAAACATGAAAAATTATTTATTTATGATATTAATTTTTTTAATAAGCACGTCTGCTCAATCAAAAAATTTTAAAAAAGTGTATTTTGCTGGAGGATGCTTTTGGTGTATGGAGGAGTCTTTTGATGGAGTTGAGGGTGTTTTATCAACAGTTTCAGGTTATTCAGGTGGGCATTTAAAAAATCCCACCTACCATGATGTTATTTATAAAGATACAGGCCATGTAGAAGCTTTAGAAATAATTTATGATCCGACTAAAGTAAACTATGAAAAATTACTGAATATTTTTTGGAGAAATATAGATCCCTTCGACTCAGAAGGTCAATTTTGCGATAAAGGTAAGAGCTATAGATCAGTAATTTTTTATCAAAATCAACTAGAAAAAGAATTTATTGATAAATCCCTTAAAAACTTAGAAAATAAATTTGGTAAAAAAATTGTCACTTTAGTATGGAAATTTGAGGAGTTTTACCAAGCAGAGGATTATCACCAAGATTATTATGAGAAAAATTTTATTCGATATCTAATGTACAAAAAGGCGTGTAAAAGAGAAGATACCTTGAGAGAAATATGGAATTGAAAAAAATAATTTTAGCAATTTTTTTCGCTGGTTTTGTTAGTTCAGCAAATGCAGAAATGATAAAACCAGCTGAAAATTTATCTGCTTATGATGTTATTAAAATACAATTAGATGCTTTAAAAAATAATGATGATAAAGATAACGGCATAAAACAAACATGGATATTTGCTCATCCTGATAATAAAAAAATGACTGGCCCATATCCTAGATTTAGAATTATGCTTTACGATGTGCATTATAGAATCTTATTAAACCATTTTTCACATAAAATAGATTTAATTACCAATACCGAAAATAAATTTGTTTATGGAGTAAAAGTTTTAAGCGATGAGAAGCAACAATTTTTTTATGAATGGCATGTAAGCAAAGGTAATGAGGAAAATTGTACAAATTGTTGGTTTACTACAGCAGTTTCAATGCCACTTGATCAAGGAAATTCAATTTGAAAAGACCTCCCTTTGTAATACGATATTTAATTATTGGCGCAATCTTAGTTGTGCCGCCAATACTTAGTACTCATTATGGATCAATATATTTAGGTAAGCAAAATGGTGTTCTTTTAGGTTTTTGCGTTGGAATTGTTTGCGTATCTTTTGCATGCTGGAAGCTATTTATTGATGAGTGGAGGGATGACGAAGACTAATGAAATTCGAAATCTCAAGAGAAGGAGCCTTAAAACAGCTCGACACTTTCATAAATAGAGAATTAGCAAATTATAGTTTCAAAAGAAATTTTGATTTAGGGCCAAAAGACAAGTCGAATGTATCTTGCTTATCACCTTACATATCCCATAGATTGATTACTGAATATGAAGTTGCCAAAACTGTTTTATCAAAGTTTCCTTATCAAAAAGTTGACAAATATATTCAAGAAATATTTTGGAGGGTTTATTGGAAAGGATGGCTGGAGCTTAGGCCTCAAGTTTGGTCAGATTTTATAGAAGATTTAAAAAAGCTAAAGGAAGATGAGGATTACAAAAAGGCAATCAATGGAGAAACTCAAATTGAATGTTTTAATGATTGGGTAAAAGAGCTTAAAGAAAATAACTATTTACATAATCATACAAGAATGTGGTTTGCTAGCATTTGGATATTTACTTTAAGTTTACCTTGGCAGAAAGGCGCAGAGTTTTTTATGAAACATTTGTATGATGGCGACGCTGCCTCTAACACTTTAAGTTGGAGATGGGTTGCAGGCTTGCAAACAAAAGGTAAACACTACGTTGCACAGTCTTGGAATATAAGCAAGTTCACAAATAATAAATACAAAAATGTTAAATTAAATGAGAACGCTTTACCTGTAGTAGATAAAAGAGAATATAAATTAAATCCACTCAATTTTGTTACAGAAGATAATTCAAATGAAAATTTATTAGTTTTTGAGAATGAGTTAAACTTAGAAAATAAAAATTTAAAAAAATACAAAAATATTTACTTGGTTTTACTAAGTAATGATGTTCGGAAGCTAAAACTTGAGCAGAAGGTGCTAGACTATAAGTCAAAAATTATTAATGACCAAAAAAAAAGATTTAAAGACTTACAAATTATAGATGAGGTAAAATTTCAAACTCTAACAAATGAAATTAATTCTTTCGATGTTGTTCACCCATGCATTGGTGAGAACTTTTCTTATTTAAATACTTTAAGAAAAAGGCGAAATTTAAAATTAAACTTTGTTTTGAGTGAGGAAGATAAATTTTCTTGGCAATTTTCTAATAAAGGATATTTTAATTTTAAAAATAACATTCCTAAAATTTTAACTAGTTTTAATTTACAATAATTTATTTAGAAGAACATTTTTTCGAACAATATTTAACCTTATCCCAATTCAGTCTCCATTTTTTTCTCCAAGAAAAAGGTTTATTGCAAACTGGGCAAGTTTTTTTTGGTAAATTAGCTTTATTCATCATTAAGTTGATGTTTGTTTTTCATAAAAAGAAAATAAGCTGCAATCTCATATAAAATGTTTAATACAAAAAACAGGGGTTTAATTTTAAATATTTTATATAAAAAATTATATTTAGGTACATTTTTCCAAATTATTAAAAAAGACTCTGCTCCATCAATTACTTTACCATCTTGTATAACATGCATTCTTCTTAAAAGTTCTTTATAAGATTTCGAGGTAACTTTTTGAGCTTCTTCATTATTAGTTACATCTACCCATTCGATACTGTTATCGCTATGTTTTTTGTAATGATTGATTTCAGTTCTACAAATATTACATGAATTGTTAAAAAAAACTTTAACCATTAGTATTTTCTTTTATAAAATTATTGGCAGCTTTAAAAATTCTTGTTTTTCTTTCTTTATTCATTTTTTCAGAAACTCTGACCATCATTGCAAGACGAGGATTTTTTAAGAAGAATTTCTTATGTCTATCTATAAATTTCCAATATAATCCGTCCATAACATCACACCAAGGACCTTTTTTGAAATGCATCATTTTAAGAAAATAACTAGATCCACAAATATATGGTTTAGTCGCAAATATTCCACCATCACTAAATAATCCCATTCCATAAACATTTGGCGCCATTACCCAGTCAGAAGAGTCCACAAACATTTCCATAAACCATTTGTAAACTTGTTTAGGATTTATTTCACAAAGATTCATTATGTTAGCCAATATCATTAGTCTCTCTATATGATGCGACCAGCCAAAGTTTTTAGCATTATTGATTGCATGATCTAACGGATCTAAACCAGTATTTCCATGGTACCAAGATTTTTTCATTTTTCTTTTATGATTAAAAAAATTGGTGTTGTCTAATCGTTGATCATAGTTTTGGTAAATTCCTCTCATAAACTCTCTCCAACCTATTATCTGTCTAATGTAACCTTCTAAGGAATTTATAGGCACTTTAGTTTCAATTTTCCTTAACTTCTCAATTATCTCTTCAGGAGCAATTAAACCTAAGTTTATAAGTGGACTTAGTGCACTATGAAAAACAGTATTAGATTTGTCTGTTACCGCATCCTCATAATCCCCGAAAAGCTTTATTCTTTCTTTTAAAAACTCATCTAACCATTTATTTGCATCTTTCCTTGTCGTAGGAAACCAAAACTTATCAGTATTTCCAGGATGTTCTTTAAAATTGGAATTAATGAATTTTTTAAGAGTTATAGTTTCCTTTGTCTCTTTTATTTTGGAAATTATTGGAACTTTAATATCATTTGGAAGTTTTTTTCTATTATCTTCATCAAAACTCCATTTATTTCCTTTCGGAGTTCCATTTTTATTCATTAATAAATTCATTTTTGTTCTCACAATTTTATAAAAATTTGCCATGAAAGGTCGTTTATTTTTAGAAAGGTACTCTTTAAATTCCTGTCTCTCCATTAAAAACATCGGAGACTTAATCTGGTTGATTTTAAGTGAATTTTTTTTTCCTAAATTTAATATTTTTTTTTCAAAAAATTTATCCTCAATTTCAAAAAAAGTAATTTCTTTTATTTTTTTTTCTTTGATAGTTTTTTCTAATTTTTTTTCATATGATAATTTAAAATCTTTATTTACGTCTTTATATATTAAATTAAAATTTTTTGATTTAAGTTCATCCTTGAATGATCTCATTGAAGACAAAAATAAAAGTATTTTTAATTTATGATGTTTTTCAAAAGTACATAAACCATAGTCTTCTGCCATAAAAAAAGTATGATCTTTATAATCTGAGAGATATTTTGGGTTAAAAAGTTGATTTCCTAAAATTATAAAAAGCTTCATAAGTAATAAAATACATATTTTATTAAGATATTACACGCGTCATTATTTGCATGTAAATAACTACTAATAATGTTATTTTTAATTATGAAAAAATTAATTTTAGGCGCAACTGGATCAATAGGCTCTTCTTTGGCAAAAAAACTTGTAGAAGGTGGAGAACAAGTTCATTTAGTTGGTAGAGATCAATCTAGTCTATCTGAGATAGCCAAAGAATTAAAATCTTCTTTTACAGTTTGTGACGTATTAGAGGAAAATTTTTCCGAAAAAATATTAAATGATTTAAAAGACGATCCTATAAACGGATTAGCCTTTTGTATTGGATCAATTGATTTGAAGCCTTTAAAGTTGACAAAAAAGAGCGATTTTATGCAAGCATTTAACTTAAACCTTATCTCAGCAACGGAGGTCATAAAATCAATGGCAGATAATTTAAAAAAAAATAAAGGGTCAATTGTTTTATTTTCAACAGTTGCAGTGAAGCAAGGCTTTCCTAATCATTCGATTGTCTCATCTGCGAAAGGAGCGCTTGAAGGACTTACTTTAGCGTTGGCAGCCGAGTTAGCTCCTAATGTGAGAGTAAATTGTATTGCACCTAGTTTAACAAACTCAAAAATTTCAAATTTTCTCCTTAAAAATGAAAAAGTAGCCGACGGCATAGCTAAAATGCATCCAATGAAAAGGATTGGAGAAGGTTCGGACTCAGCCTCAGTTGCAAAGTTTTTATTAACCGATGAGAGTTCTTGGATAACTGGTCAAATTCTCGGTGTGGATGGAGGAAGATCATCTGTCGCATAACAATTATATTTAAAGTTGCTACATGTATCTAATGAAATTTTTTTCCATTTTATTAACAGCTGTTTTTCTAAGCACGAGCCTAATGGCTGCTGGAAGCGACAGCAGTGGTGACTCATCAAAGGACTCTCTGTATGAAGATGCAGTAAAATTAGTAAAAAGAGCTGGAAAATTAGAAAAAAAAGAAAAACCAGAAAAAGCCAAGAAGCTTTATTCACAAGCTTTTAAAAAATTGGAGAAAGCTTATAAATCAGATAAGAAAAATCCAGATGTGCTCAATTATATGGGATTTACATCAAGAAAAGTTGGAAATTTTGATCAAGCTGAAAAATTTTATTTAAAAGGTTTAAGTATTAAACCAAATCACAATGGTATAAACGAATATTTGGGTGAACTTTACGTACAAACTAATCGTATAGATAAAGCCAATGAGAGACTTGAAGTTCTTAAAAACTGTAATTGTGAGGAATACGGAGAACTTGAGTTAATTATAAAGACTAAGGGCTCAAAAGTTTACTAAGATAGATCAACAGCAAATTTTTTTAGTTTTTCAATCGGTATTAATTCTAAAGTTTTAATATTTGTTTTTTTTAAAAATACTGAGCAAGCAGCATCTTCTTCTATCGCTCTAGCAAACCAAGTAGCACAAACACACCAACTATCACCATCTTTTAAACCTGGAAAACCAAACTCCGGGTGCGGTGTAATTAAATCATTGCCCACCTTTTTTGACCAAATTAAAAATTTATCTGAAACTTTTGCACAAACTGTATGGATCCCTCTATCATTTTTGTCTGTATTACAACATCCATCTCTAAACCAACCAGTTAAAGGATCATTAGAACATGGTTCTAAAGGCTCACCGAAAACATTTTTTTGAATTTCATCACTCATTTGAAAAAACATTAGCAATTTTACTATCTATTTCCAAATTAAATGAAAAAGATCTCCTTTCTTCATTTGATTTAAAAGGGTAGGCCGTATGCATTAGATAATGTGGAAAAAGAATTACATCCCCAACTTTTGGCTGATGATTATAAATACTGTCACTTAAAAACATCTTATTTCCATTAATAAAATCAATAGTACCATCAATTTTTGATTTCTTTTTATTTTTCGAAATAAATTTTGGAATTTTTAAATAGCCTACACCAGATATATGTCCATCGTGGTAATGTATGGGGTTATATTCATTATTAAACTGTCTAACTATCCAGAAATTTTTAATTGATATTTTTTTTACTTTTTTACCCAAAGTTTGATAAATATATTTTTTTACCTCATTAGATATTATTTTTTCCAAATTTTTTTTTATAAAAGTTTTTGGTAATTGAAATTCTTGTTTTACCTGACCAACTAATTTTTTTGAGTAGTCAAGTTTTTTCAATAATTTTTTTTTATTAAGGATTTTTTCAACTTCGAGATTAATCTTTTTTATCAATTTATTCGAAAATTTTAATTTGGCTATCTTGGGTCCAAAAGGACTTATTACTTGCATAATTATAATTTTGTAGGGTTTGGTTGTCCCTTATAAACTTTTTTCGGATCGAATTTCTTTTCTTTCTCTTTAAATTCTAATTTAATTGCCTCAGAATTTTTAATTTTCCCTAAAGATATTGATCTATAGAAACATGACTTATAACCAACATGGCAGCTTGCTCCATTTCCTATATCTACCGACATCCATAATGAATCCTGATCATCATCTATTCTTAAATCAATAACTCTTTGTACAAAACCGCTTGTTTTTCCTTTATGCCAAATTTCTTTCCTCGATCTGCTCCAATAATGAGCTTCTTTAGTTTCAATGGTTTTTTTTAAAGCTTCATCATTCATGTAACCGTGCATTAATAGATCACCCGATCCACTATCAGTAGTGGTTACAGGAATAAGTCCATCACTATCAAATTTAGGAGATAGAAAACTTCCCTCTTCTACATCAAATACACTTTCTCTCTTTTTAAACATGAGCGTAAAATAATGAAAAAAAGACAAAATAGCAATTTGCATTAATCAAATATGTCCTATAAAACCTTTGAACAATGAAATTAGTTAAAGACGCAGATAAAAGCTCTTCAAAAAAGCCTAAAGTTTCTGACAAACAGGCCGAAGAGGCCTTTAAAACAATTCTACAATGGATTGGTGAAGATCCGAATAGGGAGGGCTTAATTGAAACACCTAAAAGGGTGATCAAAGCTTTTAAGGAATATTTTAAGGGTTACCATCAAGATGCTGAAGCTGACTTATCTAAGACCTTCGGGGATGTTGAGGGTTATGACGATATGGTGGTAGAAAAGAATATTACCCTCGAAAGTCACTGCGAACATCACATGGCACCAATTATTGGAGTTGCTCACGTTGCTTATATTCCAAATAAAAAAGTAGTAGGGCTAAGTAAATTAGCTAGAACAGTAGAAGTCTTCTCAAAAAGACTACAAACCCAGGAGAGACTTACAATGCAAGTCGCTAAAACTTTAATGAACGCACTTGATGCAAAAGGTGTTGCAGTAACTGTTGATGCAGCACACCAATGTATGACAATGAGGGGGATCAAAAAAGAAAAGGCTACTACAGTAACCAACTATTTTTTAGGATCTTTCAGAGAAGATTTAAGTATACAAAATAGGTACTTAAGATACATTGCAAAATAGATGTCAGAAAAATTTAAAGCTATAGTAATAGACAATCAAAACGAAAAATTCACAAGAGAAATTCAAGAAATCGATATAAGTCATCTTAAAGATGGAAACGTTTTAGTAAAAATAGATTACTCTAGCTTAAATTTTAAAGATGCGATGATTTTAAAAGACGGCGGGAGAATAGTAAGAAAATTTCCATTTGTTCCAGGAATTGATTTTTCAGGCACCGTAGTTGAAAGTCAAGATGATAAATTTAAAAAAGACGATAAAGTAATTTTAACTGGTTTCAGAGTTGGAGAAGCTTACTTTGGTGGTTTCGCTCAATATGCAAAAGTTGACGCTAATTTTTTAATTAAAATACCAAAAAGTTTAGATACCCATAAGTCTATGATGCTAGGCACAGCAGGCTTTACGGCTCTTCTATGTTCTTTTGCAGTTAAAGCGAAAGAGGAATTATTGTTAGGTGAAAAAGTAAAAGATGTTTTGGTAACTGGTGCTACAGGAGGAGTTGGAAGTATTGCCATAATGATTTTATCTAAAATGGGATATGATGTTCACGCCGTTACAGGAAAAAAAGATAAAAACGATTATCTAAAAGATTTAGGTGCAAAAAACATTATAGACAGAAAAGAGTTTGAGGGAGAAAGTAAGCTTCTTGAAAAAGGAGTTTGGGACGGTGTCGTTGATAATGTAGGAGGTGCTTATCTTACAAAAATATTAGCTCAAACCAAACCAGGTGGTATTGTGGCGCTTCCAGGAAATGCAGGAGGGATTAAGATAAATACAAATTGTATGCCGTTTGTTATCAGAGGTGTAAAACTATGGGGTATCGACTCTTCAGGATCTTCAATTAAAAGACGTGAGTTTATCTGGAACGAAGCTGCAAAATTAATCGACTTTTCAAAAGTCCAGTTATTTACAAAAGAGGTTTCTTTTACAGAGCTTTTAGATGTTTATCCAAAGCTTTTAAAAGGTGAGTTATTTGGAAGAACTATAGTAAATCCAAACAAATAAACTATAATCATTATAAAAATGGATTGGGATAAATTAAAAATTTTTCACACTGTCGCTGAGGCATCGAGTTTTACTAAAGCCTCTACTATTCTAAATTTAAGCCAATCAGCAATTAGCCGCCAAATTCAAGGCTTAGAAAGTGATTTAAAAGTCCAATTATTTGAACGTCATGCCAGAGGTTTAGTTCTTACTGAAAATGGCGAATATCTTTTTAAATCAGCTCATGAAATTATTTCAAAGCTAAAAGATGTTGAGTCGAATTTAAGTGGTCAAAAAGATAAGATAAACGGAAAATTAGTTGTTACTACTGTTGTAAGTTTTGGAACTACATGGTTAACCCCTCGAATAAAAGAATTCATGGATCTTCATCCTGATATAGAAATAGAGCTAATTTTTAATGATGTAGAACTTGACTTAGCAACTCGTCAAGCTGACGTTGCAATTAGGATGAGAAGACCAAAACAATTAAATTTGATTCAAAAAAAATTTGTGGATTTTAATTATCATATTTATGGGTCAAATGAATATTTAGAGAAAAATGGGTATCCAAAAACCTTAAAAGATTTAGATAAACATAAATTTATAACTTATGGTAAGGGAGCCCCATCTCCTGTTTACAATCCCGATTGGGTTTTAAAAATAGGTGCAAAAGATGGAAAAAAAAGAAAATCTGTGATGAAAGTAAACAGTGTTTACGGGCTGTTATTAGCTGTGCAAAGTGGAGTTGGTTTAGCTGCGCTTCCAGATTATATTACTCATAATATTAGTGGCATCACTAAAGTTTTACCAAACGAACCAGGTAAGCCAACGGAAACTCATTTCGTATATCCAGCATCATTGAAAAATAATGCGAGACTTATAGCTTTTAGAAATTTTTTATTTAGCAAAGTAAACGAATGGAAATTTTAATCTCATTTATAATACCCTTTATAATACTACTTACAGTTGTAGTATTTATTCATGAATATGGCCACTATTACTATGCTAAGAAGTACGGAGTAGGTGTAACAGATTTTTCAATAGGATTTGGTAAAGAAATATTTGGTTTTAACGATAAATCTGGAACAAGATGGAAATTTTGCGCGATTCCTCTTGGCGGATATGTAAAATTTTTTGGAGATAGAAATGTTTTTAGTCAAGCAGAGCAAGAAGAATTGTTAAAAAATTACAGTAAAGAAGATCAAGAGAAATTATTTGTGGTCAAACCTTTATATCAAAGATCAATAATAGTAGCGGCTGGACCTTTTGCAAATTTTTTATTAGCAATATTTATTTTTGCATTCATCTACATGTTTGTTGGAAAAGATTTTACTCCTGCTCAAATACAAGAGGTTCAAATAGAAAGTCCTGCTGAAGAGGCAGGCATTAAACCAGGTGATATTATCCAATCTATAAATGGCAAAGATGTGAATAGCATTATGGAAGTCTCAGCTTTCATTAATTCCTCTTCATCAGAGATAATTGATATCGGCATATTAAGAAATGACAGTGAAATTACATTTTCTGTAAAACCTGAGGTAATTAAAGGGGAGGACTCTTTAGGCAATAAAGCAAATAAAAAGATTATCGGTATAAAGATAGCGCCTTTAAATGATGAAATTAATAGAGAAAGATTAGGCCCAGCAACGGCTTTGTTTTATGCTTTTAAAGAGACTTGGTTTGTAATTGATGCTTCATGGAATTTTATTATTTCAATGTTTAAAGGCACAGGAGACACCACTCAACTTGGTGGCCCTATAAAAATAGCTAAAATAACTGGTCAGGTTGCAAAGATGGGTTTTATAGCCTTTCTAAGCATAATGGCTTACATATCGATTAGCTTAGGATTTATTAATTTGTTGCCTATTCCTATGTTAGATGGAGGACACTTAATGTTTTATGCTTTTGAAAAGGTTTTAGGCAGACCTCTAACTCAAAAGACCCAAGAAGGATTTTTTCGAATCGGTCTTTTTTTGCTACTTTCTTTAATGTTTTTTACAACATTTAATGATTTAAAAGATTTAGGCTTATTTTAAGCCATTTTTTCAATCAAAAAAGTCAATAAAATCAACGATTTTTGACCACACAATATATTGTGTTGATATTTACGTGAAACACCAAAAAAATGTTGATTTTATTGGATTTTTATTGAAATTAGAAAGTAACTAAGGGGCATAAATGAATAAAAAACAACTAGTAGCAAAAATATCGTCCACACTGGGTCAAAGCAAAGCTGATGCTGAGAGAACTTTTGATTCAATAACGACTATTATTTTAGATGCTTTAAAGAATGACGATACTGTCAAAATAGCTGGATTTGGTACTTATAAAGTAGCAAAAAGAAAAGCTAGGGTTGGAAGAAACCCTCGAACAGGCGAGTCAATTCAAATTGCTGCATCTCAGAAAGTTAAGTTTTTACCAGCTAAAAGCTTAAAAGAAATGTTTAACCGATAAACGTTTATTTAGCCCTTATTTGAAAATCTCAAATAAGGGCTAACTACCTGCAAAAACTGCATAGCTCAAATTAAGTTAATTCAATTCTTTTTCAGTTTTATTAATCCTATAAACTTTTTTCAACAAGGGAGTTATTATGAAAAAATACTTAGGATACTTTCTAGCAGGTACAGCCATTTACTTTGGCTTCGCTGGTCTTGGATATGCTGAGACTACAGTGTCTGCAGAAGTACAATACATTTTTAATACCCTATTATTTTTAATGTCAGGTTTCTTGGTCATGTGGATGGCCGCAGGTTTCGCAATGTTAGAGTCAGGATTAGTAACATCAAAATCTGTATCAGCAATCTGTGCAAAAAATATAGGTCTTTATTCAATCGCCGGAGTAATGTTCTGGTTGGTTGGTTATAATTTAGCTTACGGTATCCCAGAAGGCGGATATATAGGTTCATTCACACCATGGAGTGATAATTCAGCATTAGAGACAGGATATTCTGATGGTTCTGATTGGTTCTTCCAAATGGTGTTCTGTGCAACTACAATGTCAATCGTATCAGGTACGTTAGCTGAGAGAATTAAGATCTGGCCATTTTTCTTATTTGCCGCAATTTTAACTGGATTTATATATCCAATTTCAATGGGTTGGCAGTGGGGTGGCGGATGGTTATCGGCTGCTGGATTTTCAGACTTTGCTGGTTCAACATTAGTACATGCTGCAGGTGGTGCCGCCGCTTTAGCAGGTGCAATAGTACTTGGAGCCAGAACTGGAAGATTTGGTTCTGGCGGTGGAGTCAAAGCTATGACACCATTTGCTGCATCATCTATTCCGTTAGCAACACTAGGAGTATTTATACTTTGGTTAGGTTGGTTCGGATTTAATGGTGGATCTCAGTTAGCTTCTGGTACGTTAGAAGACGTTTCATCAGTAGCTACAATTTATATCAATACGAACTTAGCTGCAGGTGGTGGCGTATTAGCTGCCGCAACAGTATCAAGATTAATTGGTGGTAAAACTGACGTAGTAATGATGCTTAACGGCGCGATAGCTGGCTTAGTAGGTATTACGGCAGAACCATTAACACCAAGTCCGTTAGCTGCAATCTTTATTGGAGCAATAGCAGGAGTATTAATGTACTTCTCAGTAAAACTATTGTTTAAAATGAAAATTGACGACGTAGTTGGAGCCATCCCAGCACACTTAGTAGCTGGAGTATGGGGTACATTAGCAGTGCCATTAACAAACAGTGATGTTACTTTTGGAGCTCAATTCCTAGGAACAATCTCAGTAGTGGTATTCGTATTTATAGTCTCGTTTATTGTTTTCCAAATTATGAAAAATACAATTGGATTAAGAATAAGCAAAGAAGCTGAAAGACTAGGAACTGACAAAGCAGAAGTCGGTGTAATAGCTTACGGTATAAGAGACTAAAACAATTTAGCTTATCTCCTCCCTCGTTAGTTGGAGAAATATAAAAGGCCCAGATCCCCTTCTGGGCCTTTTTTTATTTTTTATTAAATTAGGTTGATTGATTTTTTAGGTTGTATTTATAGTGCCTGGATATGAATTAATTTCATATAATATTTTAACTATTTTGATTCTAATTTTAAAATTATCTATACTTAAAGTTTTGCAAAGATGAATAATAAGATTTATTCAAATTTATATGTTTTTAATAAATAAAAAGAATTTAATTAGCTTAAAAGTTGTATTTACAAATTGATTGATAAATAAAGACATTTTTAACATTAATTATCATTTTCATCCCAAATTTTCTTAAAATCTACATTTGGTGACAAACCAAAAACAGAGTTTACATTAGAACAATGGATGCTCAAGGAGGGCAAAGGTGAAAGACAAAGTTCTTTATCAAAAATCTCATGTAAATTTTTTTCAAAAGGATTTTTTTCATTTTTAGCCATATCATAAAATTTTTCGCTATATTTATTAAACATTTTATTACTTGTTAAAAAGGTTAACAAAGACTCACTCACAGTTCTCCAGTGATAATTTTCACCAATAAGTACATTTGAATTTTCAAGTTTCTTATAAAGGTAAGGATAATCAGTTGATAGAATAAACAGTTCTTTATTAAAAATAGAGGAAAATTTTTCGTAAGCAAATATCATTTCAGCCAAAGCCTCAGTTTTATGAATGTAATCATCTTCAACAAAATATATTAAATCTTTGCATTTTTGAGCTTGGTTAAAAGACTCATAAATAGATTTCATTGTTGTGGCCATATTATTCTCAATGATCTTGTTATTTTTGTTTATAGTTACAGGCTCCATACTAATTTTTTTTTCATCAAGATTGATAAATTTAAAAGGAAAATCATTTAAAAAAGTCTTTAATTTATTCTTGTTGATATCATCAGAGCCAATATCAATTATAGTAAATTGAATAAAAATTTTAGGAAATTTCCTTTTTAAATCTAAAGCCGATTTATATAACGACTTCAACGTTCTAAATGTATATTCTGATTTTTCTTTTTCAAAAATTCTATTTTTACTCTGAGAAACCAATTGAACACTGGTGCATGTTTTCACGATAATGTCGATACCTTGAACTTTTCTCGTTATAGGGAGTCCTCCAACTCCTAAAGAAAAAGATCTTTTGCCTGGGATGCTCAATGTATCTTTACTTTTTTTGTCAGAAACAGGAAATTCCAATGAACTCTGGTCCATTAATTCATAGCCTAATACTCGGCAAATTTTAATGAATATTTTTTTTAAAAAACTTGTTTTTTTTGTGCTTTTAATTTCTCTCATGAATATGTATTTTAATACCATGAATATAAAATCTTCCCAAATATTAGTCGAAGAGGCTAAAAAAAGCATTGAAACTCTAGGTCCAGAAGTAGTTAAAAAGTTATCTGATAATAAAGATATTACATTAATCGATGTAAGAGATATCCGAGAACTCTGGAACGAGGGAACAATAGAAAATTCAAAACACATTCCAAGAGGCATGCTTGAATTTTGGTTAGACCCAAACAGTTCATATTACAATGCAAATAAAATTGGTGATATCAAAAAAATGGTTCTATTCTGCGCAGCTGGTTTTCGATCGGCATTAGCTGCAAAATCTTTAATAGATATGGGTTTTAAAAACGTAGCTCATGTTGATGGTGGGTTTGATGCTTTAAAAAATGTTGGTATGAAAGTGGTAAAAAAAGAAAAAAAATAATTTATTTGCTTGCTTCCTTGATTGCAAATTCAATTCTATCTTGACCCCAAAATATTTTGTTGTTTGTAACAAATGTGGGAGCACCAAATACCCCTTTCTCGTAAGCCTCACTTGTTCTTTTTTTTAATGAGTCTTTTATAGATGAAGAGGTTGATCTTAATACGAATGTTTTTGGATTAACATTTAGATTTTTTAAAACTTTCTGCACAATGTTATCATCATTCATATTTAGACCATCCTGCCATATAGCATCAAAGATACTATCTATATAATAACTCTTGAAATTATCTTCATCTGCTACAAACACTCCTCGCATTAAATTTAAGCTTCTTATTGGAAAATATGAGTTGAATTTGAATTTTACATTATTTTTTTCCGCTATTAGTTTACAATCTCTTATCATGTGCTTTGCTTTAGCTGGTATAAAAGCAGGTGCTTTTATTCCATGCAAATTATGTAAACCACCTAATAATATTGGCTTGTACCTTATTTTAATCGAAACTCTTTTTTCAAATTTTCTAATCTCTTTATGAGCAAGAAAAGAATATGGGCTTACGAAATCAAAGTAAAAATCGAATGGTTTAATCATCAAAGCTAATTTTTTTAGCAAAAAATATTCTAAAAAACCAATAAATTACCAACCCTACCGGGCCTGTAAAATAAGTCAAAACAAGTGAAGGTATTGTTATTATTTTTGGAATAAAATACTTTCTAGCATCTCTTGCTATCCACGCCCCAGCAAACAAACTAATTGCAAGAAAATGAAGCCAAAAAATCAATAATAAATATTCATTTGCAAACATTGAATATAGTCCATCTAAACCTTTATAAAGTTCAAAACCGTCAAAAATATCATTTTCTAAATAAAGATTGTAAGACAAATAAACATACGCAACTCCTAAAATTAAAGGAACAACAATTGATTGAACAAAAAAGGTAGTTAAACCATTATTAGGAAAAAAAATAAGCATAAACCAAAATGGAATTATCCCCCAGTTTGCTATTAAATAAATATTTTCAGAATTAACAAAAGCTAGTAGATTATTTATCATTAAAAATAATATAGTATATTAAATTAATGAATCCCACATCAAATAAAAGTGATTTTGAAGATCTAACGACTAATTTAAAAGACTTGGCCTATTCCTATCTTGAGAAATATAGCCCATCTAAGCAACAGCTCAAAGTATTCTTGTTAAAAAAATATTTAACAAAAATTAAAGGAACTAAATCTAAAAAAGAGGTTACCGCAATTATTGATGAAATAGTTTCAAATTTGGAAAAAAATAAAATTTTAAGTGATGAAATGTACTCTGACTCAAAAGCTAGAATGTTTTTAAAGAGAGGTTATTCCTTAAATAAAATTAATCAATCTCTCAGAAGCAAAGGAATTGATGATAAATATGTAAAACAAAGTATTGAAAAAATTAAAGAGGACCAAATCGAACCAGATTTTGTTTCAGCTTTAAAACTTTGTAAGAGAAGAAGAATAGGGCCCTTAAGACCTGAGAGTAATCGAGAATTATTTTATAAAAAAGATATGGGAATTTTAGCAAGGGGAGGATTTAGTTTTGATTTATCAAAAAGAGTTTTAGACCTTGATGCAAACGAATTTAAAAAATTAATCAAGATTATCTGACTTTCTCTTTTTTTCTTCCTCCACTAATAAATCAATTTTTCTTTTCAGAAAGTTTCTAACTAAAATAAATAACAAAATTCCAAAAAAGCTTACTGATAAAATTATAATTAATATAGTTTTAATCATTTAAATTTTTAGAACGTCTTATTAGTAAGCTAGGATTTTTGTAATCTTCTTTACCATACAAAAAAGGCTTTTCTTCTAAAGTCTCAATTATCGCACCTGCATTTTGAGCAACTGCGTGACCAGCTGCATAATCCCATTCATTTGCTCTTTCTCTTGCAGCATATATATCATATTCGCCAGTTGCTATTACACAAAATTTGTATGAGCTAGCCATTTTTACAATTGTTGTAACATTATACTCCTTAAGTTTATTCAAAATTATGTCAGATGGTTTTATAACGCTTGATAAAGCGACAATCTTACCTTTTGGTTGTTTCTTTTTACAATCAAGTTTTTTTGTTTTATTTTTTTCGATAAGAAAACTTTTGCTCTGTCCGTAAGTAAAAAAAAGTCTATCTTTTCTCGGCACACCGACTAATCCTAAAACAGGCACTTTATTGATCACTAAAGCTGCATTCAATGTATACTCATCTTTTCCAGCAATGTATTCTTTTGTTCCATCTATCGGATCAATAAGCCAAAAAACATTAGCTTTATTTTTTTTTTTTAAATCTACGGTTTCCTCAGAAATGATTGGAATGTCTGGGGTCAATTCAGAAATCTTATCACATATAAGTTGGTTTACTCGTAAGTCTCCATTGCTCACCGGAGATCTATCTTCTTTAATTTGTATCTTAAGGCCCTCTTTGAATAGCTTAATAGACTCTTTTCCAGCATAATCGAATTTTTCAATTAAACTTTCAGCTATTATTTTAAGATCATTTTCATTCATTTTCTATTTTTTCTAATTTAACGTTATTAATATTAATTACTCTCTTACCAAAATTTTCAAAATTAACAGTCACTTTATTGCCTATTATTGATTGAACTTGACCAATACCCCAGTCCGTATTTGCGGGATTTTTAACATAATCGCCTGGTTCAAAATCAATAAGCATGATGGAAAATAAATTGTAAATATACTATACACTTTTAAATATGAATTCTCTAGGAATTAATAAAACAAAAAAAGAAACTAAAGTTTTAGTAGCCATGTCTGGAGGTGTAGATTCTTCCGTTGTTGCTGCAATGATGAAAGAAGAAGGGTACGACGTTACAGGTATTACTCTGAAGTTATATGATGACGCTAAACAATCTAAAGAGGGAAGACAATGTTGTGCTGGCCAAGATATAATGGATGCTAAACGAGTATCAGAAAAAATTAATATTAATCACGAAATATTATACTATCAAAAAAAGTTTAAATCTGAGGTGATAGACTCTTTTATTGATAGCTATGTAGCTGGAGAAACTCCAATTCCATGTGTTCAATGTAATCAAACAGTAAAATTTAGAGATCTTTTTAAATATGCTAAAGATTTAAAAGCTGATGCATTAATCACAGGGCATTATGTTTCGAGAGTTCAAAAAAATGGTCATGGAAATATGTACAGAGCTAAAGATCATAAAAGAGACCAGAGTTACTTTTTATTTAGTACAACGCAGGAGCAGCTTGATTATCTTAGATTCCCCCTGGGAAATATTGAAAAAGATGAAACTAGATCAATTGCTAAAAAACTAAATTTAAACGTAGCAGATAAACCAGATAGCCAAGATATTTGCTTTGTACCTAACGGAGACTATAGTTCTGTGATAAAAAAATTTAGGCCAGAGTCTTTTAAAAAAGGAAAGATAATAGATTTATCTGGAAATCAAATTGGTGAGCATGACGGAATAATAAATTATACAATCGGCCAAAGAAAGGGTATTAAAATATCAAGCTCTAAACCCTTATATGTAATAAATATAAATGCTGACGAAAATACAGTGATAGTTGGTCAAAAGGAAAATCTAGAAATAAAAAAAATTAATTTAAGAAATCTAAATATTTTAGCTTCTAGAAAAGAATTTGAAAAAAATATTTATATAAAAGTTAGATCAACTGGAAAACTTTTAAATTCTAGAGTAACATTTAAAAATAATCATGCTGAAGTAGAAATTTTGGATAAAGAAACAGGAATTTCTCCAGGTCAAGCTTGCGTATTTTATTCAACTGATGAAGTTGGGGATAAAGTTCTCGGTGGCGGCTGGATTGACAAGACTTTTAATAATAATTTATCCACTTAATTAACACTCATAAATTAGACACGCATTAAGTGATACAAATTTTAAAACCTTTGTGATTAAATGAAATTAATTAAGAGGCAACTCTTAACTGGCCATTTAAGGAAAAACCGAGAGGTTCAAGCTTAAAGGGCAGAAAGATGAACCTAGTAGCGCTAGAATAGTTCATCGGGATGGCTTGGCGGTAGCGCCTAAAACGACGAGCCAAAACTACTAAATTTCTGGGCGAAAGCCTAGAAATTTAAGTGGTTCTTCTCCAAAAAAATCTTGAAAACAAATAAAATAATATTACACCAACAAAATAATTCCATTCTAATGCATGTTTAAAATGAGTATTGCCAGATTGAAGTAATATAGGAAGGCTCAAAATTCCAACTGTTGCTAAAATTGAGACCAAAATCATTTTAAAAAAAAGTACTTTTTTATTAATTAAATTTTCCAATTTACTTTTTATTTTATAAAAATGGTAAACTAAAATACCTTGAGCAATAATTTCAAAAATTATAAATAAAAGTAAAACAACTCTTCTAAATAATTTATATAGTTGTATGTCAAACTTAATACCTAAAAAAACAGAATGAATAGCCAAAAAAACTGCAGACAAAATCCCAAAAGTTTTGAATTTGTAATTAAAATTAGTATTTTTGAGGTTATTAATTAAATTATTATTATTTTTCCAATAAAAAAATAAAAGAACTGCAGTAAGCCACATTGCAGGTTTAAAAATTAAATATTGAGGATATGTCCTTGAGGCTCTACTAATTGATAAACTGCCATCTAAATAAGGTATTGAAAAGGCTGATCTACCAATCTGATCGACTTTAAATAAGGTATTTTCTAAAAAATCAGGATTCTGAGAAATAAATAGACAAAGATTTATAGCTAATAATGGAATGAAAAATATCCAAACACTCAACTTTCTAATTTGAGTAATTTCATGCATAAGTAGTTTTTTGATTATTTTTTCTTATTTCTTTTTCTTGCTCTTCTCTTTTTAGAGCCAATTTTTCTTCTGCCTCTATGCTTTTTTGGATACCCCATATTTTTGCCTCCTTTTTTATATCAAATTCGAATTGGACTGTATAAGGTCCAAATATACTTATTTTATGAAAAAGTCTATACGCACATTTTTAAAACATCCTACAAAAGATCTGGCAAACAGATCTGCTAATCCGCCAGTTATTAGAGCTTCTACTATACTCTTTGACTCAATGCAGGAACTTTATCAGCATGAAAAAAAGATTAAGAATCACCAAAGAGTGAGCCATTATAGTTATGGTCGTTATGGAAGTTCAACAACTATAGAACTAGAAAACATATTAAAGGAATTAGAAGAAGCTTATCATGTTTTTTTAACTGGGACTGGTTTTGGTGGAATAGCTTTAGCTTTAATGAGCATTTGTCGCCCTGGAGATGAAATTTTAGTATCAGATAACGTTTATGGACCGACAAAAGAAATATCAAGTAAGCTGATGAAAGATTTTAATATAAATGCAAAATTCTATAATCCAGATTCTTTTGAGGATTTAAAAAATAAAATTACAAAGCAAACAAAAATGATTTTAGTCGAAAATCCTGGTAGTAATACTTTTGAGTTTCAAGACTTATCAAAAATTACAAAGTTGGCAAAAAAAAAGAAAATTTACACCTTATTAGACAACACTTGGGGAACACCACTCTATCTAAAACCTTTAAATTTAGGTTTTGATATGTCTTTTTGTTCAGCAACTAAATATTTTTCTGGCCATTCTGATGCTATGGGGGGATCCTTAGCAGTAAATAAAAAAGTTTATAAAAAAGTAATGTTTTTTTATAAATTGTCTGGCTATCGTATGTCAGCTGACGAGGCCTATTTAATCATAAGAGGATTAAGAACATTAGATACAAGGTTAAAACAACATGGTGAAAATACAAAAACTGTAATTAATTTTTTAAAAAAACATAAAAAAATTAAAGAAATTCTTTATCCACACAATCCCTCAAGCAAAAACTATAAACTTTGGAAAAAATATTATTCTGGAGCCACAGGTTTACTGTCGATAGTCATTAAAAGCGAGAAAAAAGCTTCAGTAATTAAATTTGTGAATTCATTAGAATTATTTGGAATAGGGTATAGTTGGGGCGGTTTTGAAAGCTTAGCAATCCTTCAAGAAATTAAAAGTTCAAAAAAGGATGAATATTTAAAAGGACGTCAATTTTACCGGTTTGATAAAGATGAATATATTGTTAGGTTGCATATAGGTTTAGAGGATCCAGTAGATTTAATAAATGATTTAAAAAAAGGTTTAAAAAAAATTCATTAATGAAAAATTTTTTTCCTAATAAAACTGCTTTTTATGCATTAATTGCTGCTTGTTTTGTTGTTTGCACTACGATGGGTGTAAGACAGACTTTTGGACTTTACTCAAACAATTTTGAAGCATCGGGAGGAACATCTAATACAGAATTTGGGTTAGCTATAGCAATGCACGCAATATTTTGGGGAATTTTTACCCCAATTTTCGGAAGAGTCTCAGATAAGTTAGGAGGATATGTTGTAATAGTGCCTGCATTAATTTTTTATTCAATGGCTATGCTCCTAATGGGTAATAATTATATCTCTGGTATGTGGTTACAAATAAATCTTGGTTTATTTGTTGGTTTGGGATTAGCTGGAGCAGCTGGAACAATTCTTACCCCAATGATCTCAAAACATTTTCCTAATGAAAATAGAAGTAAAGCGGCAGGCCTCGTAACTGCAAGCGGGGGTTTAGGAATGTTTATTTTTCCTATTTTAGCTAATATTTTTGAAAATATATCTACATGGCAAATGTCATTTATAATATTTTCAATAATATTGTTTTTAATGTGTATACCTGGTTTATTTGTAAAGTTACCTCAAAATAATATTACTGTAATTAACTCCAGCATAGACAATCGAAGTTTAAATGAAGTTTTAAAAGAGTCTTTCGCGCATAAAGGTTTTCGATTACTTATTCTTGGATTTTTTGTATGCGGTTTTCAAATAACATTGATCGCCACTCACGTGCCAAGATATGTTCAAGATAAAGGTTTAGCTGATTGGACTGGAATGGCTATTTTAGCTTTAATAGGTTTTTTTAATATAATAGGAACACTTATTATGGGTTACTTAGGTGATAAATATAGTAAAAAAATTCTTTTAAGTGGTTTATATTTTTTAAGGGGTGTAACATTAATATTATTTATTTTCTTACCAGCCTCTAATTTATCCGCAGTATTATTTGGAACCTCATTCGGATTGTTATGGCTTGCTACAGTGCCAGCAACTAATGGAATAGTTGCTCAAATTTTTGGAACTAAAAATTTAACCCTTCTGTTTGGTATAGTATTTTTAAACCACCAATTTGGATCATTTTTGGGCGCATATTTAGGTGGTTACTTTTATGATCAATTCGGTAGTTTTGATTATGCGTGGTATTTAGCAATTATTTTATCTTTCATTGCTACAGCTTTGCATTTACCAATTGATGAAAGACCTCTGGCAACTGTGGATAAAACTATCTAAGGTTGTATTTTGAGTCTCAAAGTGAATCAAAAGTGAATCAAAACGTGAACATTTATGTTCATACAACTTTCAATTGTGGATATTTTTTTATTTCAACATAAGCAATTTTTTTATACGCTCAAGGTAACCAAAGGAGCAAAATGTTTTCATCACACCTAGGAAAAAAGTTAGACAAGTATCATTTACTAAAACATCCATTTTACCAAATTTATTGGAACGAAGGAAAATTGACCAGAGAGATAATTAAAGATTACGCTGAACAATATTATCAGCATGTTAAAGCCTTTCCTCGATACATAAGTGCTACACACTCTATTTGTGAAGATATTGAAAAGAGGCGAATTCTTCTTGAAAATCTTCAAGACGAGGAAAATAAAGATGGAGATCATCCGAAACTTTGGAAAAATTTTGCAAAAGCTTTAGGCTCTGACGAGTCGATTGAAAGTGTAAAACCTGATTGGTTCACTAAGGATATGATTGAGAATTTTTTCGCTCAAGCTAGGAAATCCTATGCCGAGGGATTAGCGTCTTTATATACTTACGAAAGGCAAATTCCTGAAATCGCTGAGACGAAGATCGAGGGTTTAAAAAAGTTTTACAATGTCAATTCAAAAGAGGGTTTGGAATTTTTTGAGGCTCATAAATCCGCAGATGTAATTCACAGAGCTGAGTGCGAAAAGCTTTTAGATGGTCTTTCTAAAGAAGAGCAAAAAAAAGCTGAAAACGCCTCTTTGCTGACAGCTAGATATCTTTGGAACTTTTTAAGCGGTATGGTTACTAAACACAAGCTTAACAAAGTAGCAGCTTAATTTCTAAAGTCTAGATTGACAATTTAGTTGAAGAAGAATACCTATGAAATAGGTATGGAAATTTATCTTCCTATTGTTCAAGTTCATATAGATGTAATTTCAATTTTATTTATTAGTTTTGCAGTAGGAGTTTTATCTGGACTATTTGGTGTTGGGGGAGGATTTCTTATGACACCTTTTTTAATCTTTTTAGGTATCCCGCCTGTCTATGCAGTTCCAAATGAAATTAATAATATCTTGGCTACATCAGTTTCTGGTTCTATGACACATTGGTTTAAAAACACTTTAGACTACAAAATGGGATTTATGATGATTATTGGTGGAATAATCGGAACTATATTAGGGATATTTACTTTTACGTTTTTTAAAGAAACTGGAAAATTAAGTTTAATTATCTCTTTATCTTATATGTATTTACTAGCGATAATAGGAACATTAATGCTTATTCAAGGTGCGAGTGAGATAGATAGAGCTAGAAAGAAAATCATTTTAAAAGAAAAACTTCACACACATTATTGGATACATGGCTTACCATTCAAGCTTAGATTTCCAAAATCAAGATTATATGAAAGCGCTTTCACACCGATTTTGCTGGGAATTATTGTTGGGTTTGTTGCAGCCCTAATAGGAGTAGGAGGAGCATTTCTGATGGTACCTGCTATGATTTATTTGATAGGGATGCCGATAAAGTTAATTCCAGGAACATCTTTATTTGTTACAGTTTTTATTAGTGCTCTTGTCACAGTTCTACATGCTTTTAACTACGGATCAATTGATCTAATATTAGTAATTATTTTAATAGTAGGTTCAATATTTGGTGTTCAGGTTGGTCAAAAAGTTGGACAATATTTAGATAGTTCTCATCTAAAAACTTTATTTGCAATGTTGTTGTGCTCCGTAGCTATTGCTATTGCCTACGATACTTTTTTTTATGAAGGAATAAGAGAAATTCAAAAAACAGAAATAGTAAATATAAAAAATTTAAATAATTTTTCAAAATTTATAATTAAGCTTTCAGACAGCAACCCTTTATTATACGGCTCTTTTGCAATACTTCTTGCAATAAGCTTAGGTTTGTTGGCTGCAGGATTAAGAAAGCTATTAAGTAAATATAAAAATAAATTTATTTTTAAGCAAAAAACTGGTAATTAGGATTTATGAATAGAAATAAAAGTTTTGGTATTTTATTTTTCATTGTTTTTTTAATTATTGGACTTTGGCCACTAAAAAATGGTCAAAATCCTTATATTTTTTTAATTTTTGTCTCTTTCATATTCTTAATACTTGGTTTGTTTAAATCAAATTTGCTTACCCCTCTTAACAAATCCTGGCTTCATTTTGGTGAGTTTCTAGGAAAAATAATTGCCCCTGTTGTAATGAGCTTAGTTTATTTTTTGATATTAACCCCAATCAGCCTTTTAGTTAGAATAGCTGGCAAAGATTTATTAAAATTGGAATTTTCAGAAAAAGAAAAGAGTTATTGGTTAATAAAAGAAAAAAATACTGGATCAATGGACAAACAATTTTAATGATAAGTTTTTTAAAAGAATTTTGGGAGTTTTTAAGAGTCAGAAAAAAGTATTGGCTATTTCCAATAATAATTGTTCTGGCTTTATTTGGGATATTGATTGTACTTAGCCAAGGATCTGCCGTTGCGCCATTCATTTATACTATTTTTTAATGTCAGCTATTTTAGGCATCTCCGCTTTTTATCATGACAGTGCTGCGACTTTATTAAAAGATGGGAAGATAATAGCTGCAGCTCAAGAGGAAAGATTCACTAGAATAAAACATGATGAAAGATTTCCAAAACAGGCAATAGAATATGTTTTAGCTGAGGGTAAAATAAAGCTTAGAGACATAAAAAAAGTAATTTTTTATGAAAAACCATTCTTGAAATTTGAAAGACTTTTAGAAACCTATATGGCTTTTGCACCTAGAGGATTTAAATCTTTCGCCCTTGCGATGCCATTATGGTTAAGAGAAAAATTATTTCAAAAAAAATATCTTTTTGATTTACTTCAAACAATTGATAAAGAGTTTAAAAATATTGATGATATAAAATTTACCGAACATCACCATAGTCATGCAGCCTCAGCTTTTTACCCTTCGCCTTTTAAAGAAGCAATAATTCTTACTATGGATGGAGTAGGAGAATGGGCTACATCTACGGTCGCTATTGGAAATAACAATAAAATAAAGATTGTAAAGGAAATTCATTTTCCTCACTCTTTAGGCTTGCTTTACTCAGCTTTTACTTATTACACCGGGTTTAAAGTGAATGGGGGTGAGTATAAACTTATGGGATTAGCACCATACGGTGAACCAAAGTATTATGATAAAATAATAAAAGAATTAATTGATATCAAAGAAGATGGATCTTTTAAGTTGGATCAAAAGTATTTTAATTATGCAACTGGCCTGACAATGACTAATAGTAAATTTGATAATTTATTTGGAGAAAAACCTAGAAAAAAAAATGAGGAAATAGAACAGTTTCACATGGACATAGCCGCATCTATTCAAAAAGTTACTGAGGATGTAATGATAAAAATTACAAAATCCTTGAGAAATGAATTTAAAATTCCAAATCTATGTTTAGCTGGTGGGGTAGCTTTAAATTGTGTTGCTAATGGTAAAATTTCAAAAAATAAAATTTTTGAAAATATTTGGATACAACCAGCTGCCGGTGATGCTGGCGGATCATTGGGCGCAGCGTTAGCTTTTTGGCATGAGGTAGAAAATGGGTCAAGAATAATTAGTAATTCTGACAGCATGTCAGGTTCTTACTTAGGGCCTGAATATTCAGATGAGGAAATAAAAAAACAATTAGACAAAATAGGTGCTGTCTATAAATCACTCGATGAAAATGAAATCATAAATATTACTGCTAAGCATCTAACTGAAGGAAAAACTATAGGCTGGTTTCAAGGCAGAATGGAATTTGGGCCAAGAGCACTTGGAAATAGGTCTATAATTGCTGACCCAAGGTCCTCTACAATGCAAAAAAATCTCAACTTAAAAATTAAATTTAGAGAAAGTTTTAGACCTTTTGCCCCGTCAGTTTTAGAAGAAAAAGTAAATGAATGGTTTGATTATGATGATAAGAGTCCGTACATGCTAATGGTTGCAAAAGTTAAAAAGGAAAAACAGAAAAATATGAGTGTAAACGAAAAAAAACTATTTGGTATTGATCAATTGAATGTCGTCAGATCGGAAGTTCCAGCTATTACTCATGTTGACTTCTCAGCTAGAATACAAACTGTTAATAAAATAAATAATAAAAAATATTATAATTTAATTAAAGAGTTCGACAAACTTACTGGTGTTCCTATATTGGTAAATACATCTTTTAATATAAGAGGAGAACCAATAGTTTCTAGTGTAGAGGATGCTTATCGATGTTTTTTGACGACAGATCTTGACTATTTGGTATGCGGTAATCAAATACTTGAAAAAGAAGTTCAATAATTATACGTCTCCGAAATGGATTTTTTAAAAAAACAAGCAAAAGTGGAGGATGAAATTTTTACTTTTCAAATTTCAGACAAAACAACAAAATCAGTAACTGATTTTTACAGAGAAAAACCATTTCCACATTATAATAAAAAAGATAATAAAGCCTCACTTCTTCATTCAGGCGACAGCAATTTCTTGGCAAAAATTTTTAAGCAATTCGTAGGTTTTAACAAAAATATTTTAGAAATAGGGTGTGGAACTGGGCAACTTTCAATTTATTTTGCAATTGGTTCAAATAACAGAATAGTTGGTCTAGATCCTACAAAAGAGTCTCTTAAAATTGCTTCAAGATTTACAAAGGAAAATAAAATTAAAAATGTTCGTTTTGTGAACGCTGATCTTTTCGATAACGTTTTAAAAGACTCATTCTTTGACTTTATCTGGTGTAATGGAGTTTTACACCATACTAAAGATCCTTATGAAGCTTTTAAGCTTTCTGTAAAATATCTAAAAAAAGACGGATATATTTTAGTTGGTCTTTATAACAAAATTGGAAGGATTAGAACTAATATAAGAAAATTAATTTTTAAAATTTTTGGTAAAAAAATGATTTTAAAAATTGATCCAATTTTAAGAAAAAACAAAATCAAAGCAGATGATCAAATTGATGCCTGGATAAGAGATCAATATATCCATCCTGTAGAGTCAACACACACATTTGACGAAGTTTTAAACTGGTTTAAAAGAAATGATATAGATTTTATAAATTCGATCCCAAGCACTAATTTTGATGATTATAAAAAAAACTTTTTTCAAAAATCAGGTAAAGGTAATTTTTTTTCAAGAATTTTTACTCAATTAAGTATGATTTTTAATAGCTATGGTGATGATGGAGGGCTATTTGTTTTTATAGGAAAAAAAAATGTTTAATTATTTTTTAAATAAAGAAATAGCACTAGTGAAATTTCCAATTGTTTTTCCAATAATTTATGGTTTTATATTGTTCACTTTTCCTCAATTTGAAACTCACTTAGTAATTTTAACAATATTTCTTTTAGCGGAGACACACTTTGGAGCAACTTGGCCCTTCTTTTTAGACAAAGTTAATTTCGATCATATAAAATCAAAAAAAATTGCATTTATAGCATTTCCCATATTTATAATATTTTTTTGTCTTTTAGGATTTTTATTTATTAGAGATCTTTTTTTACTACTTTTTTTTGCTGCAAATGTTTATCACGTTACTCGCCAGAGCTGGGGAGTATGTAATTTATATTGCAAAAAAAAAGAGGAGAATAAGTTTCAAGAAAATTTAATATATATTGTAAATTTATTCTTTTTCCTCGTAGCCTTTTTCAGATTTTATTATCCTTTAATAAATGAGGAAATAATCTTTACTTTTAACATTATTGTTTTTTTATCAATAATTTTATTATTTTGTATTTATATTTATAAATTTAAATATTCAGAAAACTTTTTAACTTTTGTTACAGGTTGCCTTATTTTTTATCCAACATGTTTTGTTAGCAACCCAGTCCACGCAATTATAATGGGCGTAACAATGCACTATACGCAATACCTTTATCTTACTCATAAAGTTTATACTAAGAGAAATACTTCAGTGATTTTAGATAAAAATATAAACTTTTATAAAAAGTTTTTTAATAAATATGTAATAACAATTTTAATCTATTCTCTAATAATGGCTACTTTTTCAAATTTTGGCAGGCTGAGCGACGAGTTACTTAAAGCCCTAATAATCATACCAATTACTGGTCAAATGCTACATTTTTATCTAGATTCTCAATTATGGAAATTTAGTGAAAAACATAATAGGGATAACATTTTGAGACATATCAATAGCGAGTGAATTAAATGAAGGCTTTTATTAACCCAAAAATTGATATTAAAATTAAAAAATAAAGCACATATTTTTTGTAATTTTCTTTTGTACTTCCTGTAAATAATTTTGTCCCAATCGAGACACCAAAAGGGACAATTAAAATTAAAGGTAAGGTTCTATATATTGCTGTAACATTTAAAATATCTTTAAAATATGCAATTGATAATGCATAAAAGTCTGTAAAAAAAAATAGCGCAGCGAGTGATGCCCTTATTACTGCAGGTTCTGCTGCAATAATTAAAAAGTATAGTGCAATAGGCAATCCTGCTAAAGTTCCAAAGCCATTGACTGTTCCTGCGGTGGTTCCAACTAAAAATTTAGAAATATTGTGATTGAGTTTTTTGTTTTTGTATCCACGCAACAACAAAAAAGCAAATATTAGAACAGTTATTGAAATTATAATATGAGTTATTCTAGGTTCTAATATTGATAAAAGATGAACACCGAATGGAGTACCGATAGAGACTCCTAAAAGTAAATACAAAACAAACTTCCAATTAATTTTTTTCCAAATACTTGGTATCATAAAGAAACTTGCAATTATTTCTAACAACAAAATAATTGGCACAATCTCTTTTGGAGGTAAAATAAAAGATAATAAAGAAACACTTGATGCAGAGAAACCAAATCCACTAAAACCTCTTACAGTAGAAGCGAAAAGAATTATTCCGCAAAAAAATAAGAATTCTAAAAATGATAATTCGATTGTTGTTAACATAGTATTAATTTAAGATTGTCATTGGATCTAATTTAATTTCAAACCAATTTAAACGAATATCTAAATGTGGACCAGTTGCTCTCCCACTTTGACCAAGAGTACCAACTATTTGCCCTTTCTTCACTTTCTGTCCTTTTTTCACATTGATATCTTTCATGTGCATATACAAAGTACTTATACCATGACCATGATCAAAAATAATTGTTCCACCTGTAAAATACATATCATTTTCCACTAACGTAACCACTCCGTCCATCATAGATTTTACCGGTGTGCCCTCAGGCGCATGAAAGTCTATTCCATAATGAGGTCTTCTAGGCTTACCATTTAAAATTCTCTGACTGCCATAAACACCAGTAATAATATATTTATCTATTGGGTAAATAAATTTATCTTTAAAAAAAATTAATTTACTATCTATGTCTCTCGCTTTTCCAATTAAAATATTATCTTTTTTAATTCTTTCATACACTTCCGGTGGAGGTGTTACCTGTTTTGGAGGAAGACCTTCAATTCTTTGTATTTTATATTTCCTCTTAAAAACTTTTTTTTCAATTAATTTTGTTTCTCTTTTATTTTTTATTTTAATTAAGACGTTATTTTTTCTATCTCTATCTAAACCAAAAGCAAAATAACCATCATTTGAAACTCTTACCTCTCTATCATCAATAAAAACTTTTGAATTTGGATCTGTTTTTCCCAAGATAAAAGAGCCTTGTTTAAAATCTCCCGAAAATTCTACTGCATATGAAACATTAAATATTAAAAAAAAGAATATTATAAATTTAATCATAATAAAATTTGTAAGTCTTCATATATTAATTGAACAGCTACAAAAAGAATCGCAATTAATCCAATCCAACTTATCCAAGAATATTTTTTTATTAGTTTTGCAGTGTAATTAGCTGCAAAAGCCATTAACAATATTGATAGTCCCAAGCCAAAAGCAAGTAGAGTATAATGTTCTCCAGCTGCACCAGCTACACCTAAGACGTTATCTAAACTCATCGTTACATCTGCGAGTATTACTGTAAAAATTGCTTTTTTAAGATTTGAATTATCAATTTCAATATTTTTTTCTTCAATTTTATTTTGAATAACATCTCTATAAAGCTTGTAACAAATATATAGTAACAAAATACCACCAATTAATCTTAAACCTGAGATTTGTAATAAATAAGCAGTAATAAAAGTAAATAGAATTCTTAAAACTACAGCTCCACCTATACCCCAGAAGATTATTTTCTTTCTATTTGAATCTTCAAATTTTGAGGCAACCATCCCAATAATAATTGCATTATCACCTGCTAAGACTAAATCTATAAGGATTATTTCGATTAATATAATTAGTTGCTCTGTCATAGTGAAATTTATATTCTATTAATTGATGAACTATAAAAATATTAAAGTAGAAAAGCGAGGAAATTACGCAATTATTGAAATTGCTAACAATAAAAATAATAGTTTAGATCAAAAAACCCTTAATGAAATTGGTGATGCAACCAAAGAATTGAATAAATTAAAAGAAATTAGATGTATTGGTTTAACTGGGAGCTCAAAGTTTTTTTCTCCTGGGGCTGATATAAAAGAACTTGAAAAACTTGACTCCAAAAATGCGAAAAAACAAAAACTTTTTTCTAAGGTTGATGATTTACAAAAAATTAATATTCCTATTATTTCATTTGTCGAAGGATATGCTTTAGGAGGTGGTTTTGAGCTGGCTCTCTCAAGTGATTTAATCATTGCAAGCTCCGAAGCGAAATTTGGTTTGCCTGAAATCAATTTAGGATTAATTCCAGGTATTGGCGGTACACAAAAAACAAAAAAATTCACTTCAAATCAAAATGTAAAATATTTAGCGATGTCAGGAGAAATTATTGATGCTGAAACTGCAATGAAATATGGGATTGTTTCGCAAATTATTCCTAAAGAAAATTTTAAAGAATTTACTTTAAACTTTTTAAATAAAATTTCATCAAAGCCAAAAAAGTCACTTAAAATTATTAAAAATTTAGTTAACTCAGAAGAAAATTTAAAAAAATCACTTAAAAAGGAAAGACAAGAGTTTTACAAATTACTTGATAGTGAAAATAAAAAAATTGGAATAAAAAGTTTTCTTAATAAAACAAAGCCTAATTGGAAATAAATCATCTTCAAGTTGTAGACAATTTGCATACCTGTAATAATATCTTAACATAGTTAAATTAATTTAGACTAATTATAATTTACTTATGAAATTTAAATTTATATTAATTGCAACTCTATTATTTATGGGCTCAGCGATAGCTGCAGGACATATATCAAAAGCTCAAAAAGAAAAAACAATAGAGTGCTTAGGACACTATAGTGCTACAGCCGTGTTGCCCGCAGAAACTATTGAAGTTAAAAATATGGAATTAGCTTTAGCTTCAGTAAAAGTTATAAGGGAGTATCTTGCATCTGAAGGCGTAAAAGATGATGAAATGAATAAAGGTATGAATATTTATGTAGATAAAGTTTACGGCAAGCCTTTTAATAAATCTAAAAATACTGAGTGTAATAAATTTATATATAAGCAAATTAAAGGTTCAGAGGAAAAAATTGAGAAACTATCCAGAACAATTTATGCAGGATAGACATGAGTGGATACGTGATAGCTAATATAGACGTTAAAAATCCTGAAGCTTATAAGGAATACGTTGGTAAGGTGTTACCGACTGTTCAAAAATTCGGAGGTGAATACCTAGTACGTGCCGGCGAGTACAAAGTTATAGATGGTGAGTGGAAATACCCTAGAACAGTAGTAATTAAATTTCCAACTTATGAAAAAGCTTTAGAGTGGTATGACTCTGAGGAATATAAACCGGTAAAACCAATTCGATTAGCAAATTCAGTTGCTAATGGAATAATAATTAAAGGAATTTAAATAAAAGGAAAAAAAATGGAAAAAGAAATGTTAGTACATCTTAAATTTAAAGAGGGCAAATTAGAAACTTTTACTAGCTGGATGCAATCAGATGAAGGTATGGGCGTTAGAAAGAGTGTTGCTTACCCAGAAAAAACCGTCGGGGCTATGATTCCTGATAAAAGCGGAATGTTATTTAAAGTTAATGTTCATAACGAAGCTGGGATGAAAGAGTTTGTAACTGGGAACAATCCTACAGCTAAAGCGATTTATGCAGAATGTGTAGATAGTGCTCAGTTATATGAGCTATCAAAAATAAATCTATAAAGGAGGAAAAATGAAAAACTATATGGTAACGCATACTTTTAAGTCTGCCGAAATGAAAAAAAAATTTACTGATACAGTGGCCTCTATGAAAATGGAGGACATTGTTAAGAGCATGAAAAGTGACAATGCAGCTTGTCAAATGACTTGGAACACGCCAGGAGATACAATGGAAATGTATTGTTGGTGGAAAGGAAAAGATGAGCAAGCAATTATTAATCAACTAGGTCAAATGAATGATTTTTTTACTCCTCATAAGTTTGTTGAGTGCAAAGATCAAGTCATGGACTATAACGCATAGGATATTTATGATAGACAAATTTGGAAACGCATTTTATTTAATAATTTACTTAGCACATTTTATTATAGTTGGTAGCTACGCTTACCAATTAGTCTTTGATACTAAAAAATTTTTAAAGGGTAGAGGAGTTGATAAAACTGCTACCTTGATTACAAGATTTGCAGGCTCATTCATGATCGCTACTGTTCTAATGGCAATATATATCGCTTTTATAAGACCAGGTGGTGTAGAGGCTACTTGGGCTTTCTTTAACTTAGTTTTTATAATGAATGTTTCGATATTAGTCGTAAATTTTTATACATTAAAGATTGATAAAACAGGTTTAACTAAAAAAACTAGAAACGATGGAATATATGCTCCACTCGTTCTTGTTATTATCAGTGCTATTCTTTGTTACGGCTTAGCAGATAAAATTTACGTTTAAGGAGATACATGGCAAAGTTTATGAATATTGTTAGATGTAAAGTTAAATCATCCAGCAGAGAAGAATATTTGAAAAAAATAGATGAGATGCCAAAGTTCGATGGGCAGATTTCAGCGAAATACGTTGAAACGAAACCTAATGAATTTTTTATGATAGGTGAATGGAATTCTGAAGATGATATTGCTACAGCAAGACCGAAAATGATTGCATTTTTGGATACGCTTCGGCACACTTTAGAAGAGCTGTCATCAGATTTAGGAGTAACAGATCCTCACTCTGGAACAGTTGTGATCGAGAAATAAGAAAGGAGAAATAATATGGCAAAGATGTACATTATGGGAAACTATACCGAGAAAGCCTTTCAAGGTTTTTTAAAAGATCCAAATAGTGACAGAAAAGCAGTAGTTGAAAAACTTGTTAAAGGTGTGGGTGGAACATTACACACTATGGATATTGTAAGAGGCTCATATGATTTTTGTGTAGTTGCAGATCTTCCTAGTTTCGATGATTTTGCTGCTGTCAAATTAGTTGTAGAGTCTACTGGAGCTGTAAAAAACTTATCAGCACTTGAAGCTATAGATTTTGCTAAGGCTACAACAAAAGCTTCAAAAATGTCTTATAAGGCTCCGGGCCAATAAAAAAAAAAGGAGGTAACAATGGCAAAATTTTATACATTAGGATGTTACACAGCTAAAGGTCTTGGAGGATTTGTAAGCAATCCATCTACAGACAGAAAAGCTGCTACATCTGCACTTGCTGCATCTGTCGGAGCTAAAGTAACTCAATACTCAGGCCTGAGAGGAAAATATGATTTTATGGCAGTGATTGAAGGAACTTTTGAACAAGCTGCTGCAGCTGCAATGGTTGCTGTTTCTAGTGGTGCTGTTTCAGATTTTACGATCTTAGAAGATATAAATCTAAATGAAATAGCCAAGACTGCTCAGAAAATGGCATCCTCTTACAAAGAACCTGGTAAATAACTATTTTTTGTAGCTAATACATTTTAAGGTATCAGTGAATTTTATTTGATTTTTATACTTTAATTTAATTTCACTGATACCAAGATTTATTTCTTTATTACTCATATTTAATAAGCATGAAATGTATCTTTCCCTAATCATTCTTACATATTTTTGTTTCGAGATATTTACTTTGTAGTTAAAGTTTGTGTAGCTTATTTTTTTTAAGTTTTTTTTAATTATCTTAAATAAATTTTCATCTCTTTTTAAACTTTTTTCTAAATTTTTTCTCATTTTTTTAAAACAAGGAATTCTGTTATTTTTTGTTTTTAGTGAAAAAATTAATATTTTGCCATTGGGATTTAACCTTTTTTTAGCAAGGTTAAGAAGGTTGTTAGACTTTGTTTTTGTAAAAAAATGAATAGTTTGTTTGATTAAGATTAGATCATATTTTCTTTTTTTCTTTAAATATTTTAAGGCATCAATTTTCTTAAATATAATATTCTTTTTTACATTCTTATTTGCAACAACATCAATTCCTACGGGATTATTTTTAAATTTATATTTCTTTTGTAGAGCACTAATAATGTTTGCTCTTCCACATCCAACATCCAATATTTTCGAATTTTTATTTAAATTAATTTTTGTTTTAAGAAATTTATTAAATTCAGATATATATGATTTAGATGATAACCAGGTTTTATTATCCCAGTTTCTTAATTTCCTACTTTTTTTCATTTATAAAAGATAAGATTTTTTTAACAAATATCTCAGAGTGATATTCTTCCGTCAAATGAGATGCCAAATCACCTTTTTCATATATCTCTGATAAATCATATTTTTCGAAATCTAATTTAGACATATTAAAATGAATAAATCTTTTATCTTTATACTCTACTAAAACATCATCTATGAGATCTGATACACTTACCGCATAAGATTTATCAAAATGATATCTATGAGGAAAACTTACCAAATAAATTTTTTCTAAAAGTTGATCGTTCTTTAATACTTCTAAATAAGAAATTAAGGAATTCTTTAAATTTTTTTTTGATTTAGGATTATCTTTTACCAGTTCTTTTCGTATATGCTTAAAGCTGCACTTATGATCATTCCTTTTTTTATAACCAAAATTAATGATTTGCATCATTTGATTAAAGTTTCTTTGTGCGAAATAATTTATTTTTTTGTAAGGAAATTTTGAGATTTGTGAAAATTTACTTTGAAAATTCAAATCTGAATACATGTATAGTTTTGTATAGTCATAGGTTGCTCTGGTATATTTTTCATTTTTAATTTTAAGCAGAGAACCATTTTTTGAATAAACTTTATTTTTTTTATATCTACAAAACTCATCACCAATATCTGTATGGTCAATATATATTAAAATAAAATTAGGATTTATATTATAATCTCTTTTTAAAATTTTATACTGCAAATGCATTAAACTTGGTGCAAAAGATGTAATCCCAGCGTTATAAAAATTTAAATTTTTATTCAGCCCATAGTCTCTAAAAAGTGTCTCAGATTTTTTATATTCTGATATACTTTCTATCCAAGAGTCGCCCTGCAAAAGAAAAGATTTAACGTTTTTGTCTTCAAAATGAATAGTTGAAAATAGGTAATCGTTTTCAATTTTACCCCATCTGTCAACATCTCTTAAATGATGAAGCTTTTCAGAGTATTTTTTATGAAATAAAAAATCTTTTTTATTTTTGAATAGTAGGCTTTTATTTTTATTTATTTCAATTAAACCCCACACACCAAATAAAACATAAGTAATTAAAAATACTAAACTAATTGAAATATATTTAAAAATGTTTTTTTTCATCTATTAAATAAATGTTTCTATTAAATATGATATACTATATGATTAATTAAATGAAATCTTCTAGCACACCAGATATACCTAATTCTTTAAATGAACACTGGATGCCGTTTTCTTCAAATAAAGATTTTAAAAAAAATCCAAGATTAATTGCTAATGCCAAGGGCGTATACCTACTTACTCATGACGGGAACACTTTGATTGATGGTAGTTCTGGTCTTTACTGCAATCCTCTTGGTCATGGTCGTAGAGAAATAATTGACGCGATAAAAAATCAACTTGAAAAACTAGATTACACAATGCCATTCCAACAAGGTTATGGGGGATCTTTTGAATTGGCAACTAAGATTGCTCAAAAAACTCCTGAAGATTTAAATAGAATTTTTTATACAATTTGTGGTTCAACTGCAGTTGAGACAGCAATTAAAATAGCAGTTGCCTATTTTAAAGCGAAAGGCGATTCAAATAGATTTCGATTCGTTGGTAGAGATAGAGGGTATCACGGAATGAATATAGGTTCGTTAACTGTTGGCGGAATTATGAATAATGTAAAAGTATTTACTAATGTCTTAATGCCAGGTGTAAAACATATGAGACACACTTTTCTTCCTGACCATAAATTTGTGAAAGGGCAACCAGAAACAGGAGCTGAACTGGCAGATGATTTAGAAAAAATTGCTTCTGAGGTTGGAGGAGAGAATATAGCAGCATGTATTGTGGAACCTATTGCCGGATCAACTGGAACTCTAGTACCACCAATCGGTTATTTACAAAGATTAAGAAAAATATGTGACAAGTATGGTATACTCTTAATTTTTGATGAGGTAGTAACGGGCTGGGGAAGAACAGGTTCAGCTTTTGCTGCTCAAGAATTTAAAGTTACTCCAGATATCATAACAATGGCAAAAGCTACAACAAATGGAATAGTTCCGATGGGAGTCGTAGCCGTTAGAGAAAAAATTTATGATCAAGTAATGGATGCGTCGCCTGAAGGAACAATAGAATTGTTTCATGGTTACACTTATTCAGGAATTCCTGTTGCTGTATCGGCAGCATTGGCTGTACAAGAAATTTTTGAAAAAGAAGATATTTTTAATAGAGTAAAAAATTTATCTAATTATTTTCAAGACGGACTCCATTCATTAAAAGATTTAAAATGTATTGAAAGTATAAGAGGTTATGGTCTTTTAGGAGGAATCGATATTCAAATGAGAGATAAGCCAGGTAAAGCCGGTTTCCGTGTCTATAAAGAATGTTATAAAGCTGGTTTAAATATAAAACCAACTGGAGACGCTCTAATAATAGCCCCTCCTTTTATCTGTGAGAAAAAACACATTGATGAAATTGTTGAAAAACTGAGAAAAGGAATTTCAAATTTTGCAAAATCTTAACTAATATTAATTGAATTTTAATCATTTTGGGTCAAAAGGATTTTACGAACCCAAATTGCTCATCAGTAAAGTTTATTTTCATCAAATTTATTGTTTAGATCAATCTAATGAGTGCGGAGTATAAATTTGAAAATCATCTTCAAAACAAGGAAGAAACTAGAACACAGAGCAAGGTTAGATTAACCGATCTTCTTTCGAGAATAAATGAAGAAAAAAAAATAGAAAGAAATCGAAATTTAGCTTTAAGTGTTGCAGCGGTTTCAGCTGTAACAGTTTTTGGAATAATTCTTACATTATAATAAATTTTCATTAATTCATTAATAAGAAGATTAAAATCCCTAGAACCTAGCGATATAGTGGCTATTGTCATTTTATAGCTTTATTGTAATACATTGATTAATGAATATTGCTTTTTATTGTAACGAAATGAATTTACGCGGTGTAGCTAATTCAACTTATTTATTTGCATTGTATAATAAAAAACTTCTTAAGAATAAATCAATAATTTTTTACAATAAAGAAAATAAATTTAATAAAAAAATTATAATAAATAAGTTTAAAAAAAAATTTAAAACAATAGGAATTTCAAATTTTACTGAAATAGATAATTTTAAGTTTAAATTAAAATTAGATTATATTTATGTTCAAAAAGGCGGAGAAAAAGACTCGTGGCAGTCTAATAATATTGAAACTTTAATTCATGCTATTTACCCTCAAAAACTTAACGAAGTTCATGGAGATAGCTACGTATATATTTCAGAATGGCTAAGCCAAAAGTTTTCAAATAATAAGATTCCCTTTGTACCACTGATAATTCCTCAAAACTTATCAAAAAATAATTTAAGAAAAAAACTTTATATAAAAAAAAACCATCTTGTTTTTGGTTGTCATGGCGGTGAAAGTAGCTTTGACTTAAAATTTGTTAAAGATTTGCTAAATAAAATAGTAAAAAGAGACAAAAACCTTTTTTTTATATTTCTTAATATAAATAAATTTTGTAATCACCCTAATATAAAATTTTTAAAAGGCTCAGCCGATGAAACTGTAGTTCAAAAGTTTGTAAATAGTTGTAATGCAATGATTTATGGCAGAAGTTTAGGTGAATCATTTGGTATTTCATGTGGTGAATTTGCTGCTCAAAATAAACCAATTATTTCGTATCGATTTAATCGACATAGAGCTCATAGGCATAATATATCTGATGGACAATTTTTTGAATACGGATCTTACAAAGATCTTGAAAAAATATTACTTAATTTCAAAAAATTAAAAACTAATAAGAATTTAAATAATAAATATAAAAATTATTCGAAGAAGAAAGTAATGCAAATATTTAAAAAAAATTTTCTGTTAAAAAGGGAGAAAACCATTTTTACAATGAAAGATCACCTTGTAAATCTTTGCGCAAGAATTGAATTAAATTATAATTACTTAAGACACAAAATCTACAATCATTATTACAATTTTATCGAGTCAAAATTTTATTAATTGAATAAGAAAGAAAATGATATAGAATTGAGTTTTTGGCGAGGTAGCTCAGTTGGTTAGAGCACAGGACTCATAAGCCTGGGGTCGGCGGTTCGAATCCGCCCCTCGCTACCAAAATGATGAAAAATAGATATAAATTTTTTTTAAAAAGAATACTTTACTATTTATACGGAGAAAAATTTTACAAAAGATTAGATTATAATTGGGAAAAATTTCCTTCAAGGTTTGAAATAATTCAAAATATTATTACTCAACAAAAATATAATAATTATTTAGAAATTGGATGCGATAGAAATGAAAATTTTTCCAAAATTAACATCCAGAATAAAGTTGGTGTAGATCCGCTTAGAGGGGGCACATTAAGAATGACTAGTGATGTTTTTTTTAAAAATAATATCAAAAAATTTGATTTGATCTTTTTAGATGGACTTCATACTTATGAGCAAACAATTAAAGATATTGATAATTCATTAAAGATCTTAAATGAGAGAGGTGTCATATTAATTCATGATTGTTTACCAAAAAAAATTTGGAATCAAATTGTGCCAAGAATGTATGGTCATTGGAATGGCGATGTATGGAAAGCAATTGTGCATTCTAGAACATATAACTATGCAGACACTTACACATGTATAGCTGATCACGGATTGGGAATTATATTTAAAAGAAAAAACAAAAATATACTCAAAACAAATATAAGTAATTTTAAAGATTTAAAGTTTAAAGATTATTTTATTAATCACAAATTGTATATGAATCTAATCGATCACCAAAAACTTAAAGAATTATTTTAAAAATTTACTATGAAAATGTTTTGTATTACTATTAATAATAATCATTGTGATAAAATAAAAAAACTTGGATATTTACCTGTGGGTTTAGGCACGGATATAACCGACCCAGAATTTCATAGAGATAACACACAAAGCAATATAGCAGAAAAAAACCCTTTTTATGGAGAATATACTTATCATTATTGGTTATGGAAGAATAAAAAAATTGAACTTCAAGATGAGTGGATAGGATTTTGCCAATACAGAAAATTCTGGACTAAAGATTTAAAAATCAACAATGATAATTCTTTAAAGAGTTTGAGAGAAAATATTTTAAGTGAAATACCAAACGAACTTAAAAATTTTGAAAGTATTTTAGGCGAAGAATTATTTATAAATCAATTACGAATCTCTAAATTTCTCAAGAAAAATTTTATAAAAATTTTAAAGAATCCTTCTCTTCTTTTCGATAAAAATAAAAGGAATATAAAATTTCATTTTGATATGATGCATGGAGAGGGAAACTTAGATATAGCTGTTAAGCTTTTGCCTGAAAATGATCGCGATGATTTTTATAATTTTGTAAATTCAAAATTATCATTTAATCCACACAACATGTTTATTTGTAAATCACCAAAAATACTTAATGAATATTATAACTCAATTTTTCCCTGGCTTGAAAAGTGTGAAAGTAAATTTGGCTTTAATTTAGAAGGTTATGGTTTGAAAAGAATATATGGTTTTCTTGCAGAAAGATATATGTCGTTTTGGTTCAAGAAATATACAAAGTCAACTACATTGCCAATAATATTTAAGGATATTTCCGAATTAAATTAATTAAAGGCTTTTAAATTTTTTTTTAAATTCCTGAAATGATAAAAGATTTTTATCCTTTTTTGAAACAATAAGCCTCTTTTTTGGCCACTTAATCTTTAGATCTTTATCATCATATCTTATTCCATGCTCATTCTTTGGTGAGTAATAATTATCAAGCTTATAATAAATAATATTTTCTTTATCAAAGCTGTAATACGCGTGAGCAAATCCAGCTGGAATATATAAACTTATAGCATTTTTCTTGGACAGAATAATTTTATAAACTTTTCCAAATGTTTTAGATTTTTTTCTTAAATCGATTACAACATCTAAAATTTTTCCTTTTACCACATTTACGTATTTCGATTGTTTAAACTTAGTTTGAAAGTGAAATCCTCTTAAAACATCTTTTTTAGACGTAGTACAATAATCAAATACAAATTTTCTTTTTAAAATTTTATCATTGAATGTTTCTCTTAGATTACCTCTATTATCAGAATTGTTTTTTTGTTTTACTATTAATAAACCCTTTAAACTTGTTTTTTTAATTTGCATTTTTGAGTAAACCTTTTAATTTTTTTAAACTCATGTCAGTTCTTAAAGGAAATTCTCCTTTTGAATAGATTTTTTTAACTTTTTTATTATTTTTTCTTGCAAATTTATAAATAGATTGAGAAATACCTCCCACATTAATCACACCTTTTTTATTTAATATTTTTAAAATTATTTTAGCTGCATCTTCCTGAAAGATAAAATTAGATTTTACATTAGCAAAAGCTTTGGAGTGAACAAAAGGCTTTTCAGTCATGCAAAGCCGCACAATCAAAGAATTTTTATACATTTGAACAGCACACTCGCCGCCAAGTTTTGACCACGAGTAATTATTCCACGGCTTCAAGGGATCATTTTCAGTATATCCACCTTTTTTTCCTGGATACACATAGCTTGTTGAAAGATAGATAACTTTAATTTTTCTTTTAGAAGCTTGGTTAACAATATTACAAGTACCAATTATATTTAGATTTATACTTTTTGATATATTTTTCTCATGAACATTCATTGGTCTTGAAAGCCCAGCAAGATGTAGCACAAGTTTTGGTTTAAACCTTTTAAAGTTATTTAAAATCGACGTTGTTGAAAGTACATTAAGTTGTTTTTTGTTTCTAAAAATAAATTTATATTTGGAATTAATTTTTTTTAAGATTTTTGCAAATCTTCCATCTGAACCTGTGACAAGTATTTTTATCATTAATTTATTAAAGATTTTAAATATTTTGAATAATCACAGTTCCCATAAAATAATATTGATTTTTTAATATCCTGCTTATTAATCCAATTATTTTTGTAAGATATTTCTTCTAGGCAAGCAATTTTCAAGCCTTGTCTATTTTCTATAGCTGAAATAAAATTTGAAGCATTATAATAATCTTTAACATTACCAGTATCTAACCAAGCACCACCTCTACCTATAAGATCAGCAGATAAAATATTTCTTTTTCTATAAATATTAAGAAGATCTATAATTTCCAACTCACCTCTTTTTGACGGTTTCAACCTTTTTGAAAATTCAACCACTTTATTATCAAAAAAGTAAAGTCCGGTGACTGCTAAATTTGATTTTGTTTTTTTTGGCTTTTCAACAAGACTAACGACTTTATTTTTGTTATTTAAGTGAGCTACACCATAATTATTTGGATTTTTAACGGGGTGTAGAAAAATCTTAGCTCCCTTTTTAAATGAAATATTTTTTTTTAAAATTTTAGTAAGACTTTGACCGTAAAAAAAATTATCCCCTAAGATTAGCGAAACACTATCTTTTCCTATAAACTTTTCTCCAATAGTAAATGCTTCAGGCAAACCAGTTGGTTTTGATTGTTCCTTATATTCAATTCTTATCCCAAGATTATTTTTTTCAGGTAAGATTTTTCTAAACTGGTTTAGCTGTCCCTTATTTACAATAATCAAAATATTTTTAATACCTGCTAACATTAAAATTGAAAGCGGGTAAAAAATTAAAGGTTTATCGAATAAAGGAAGAAGTTGTTTGTTTACAGCTTTTGTTAGCGGGCTCATTCTTGAACCTAAACCACCAGCTAATATAATTCCTTTTTTTATCATATTTTAAGACCTAATCTTTTTTCATATTTTTTTTTCGAAATTTGTTTTAAAAATTTCTTATTTGAAAAGTACCATTTAATTGTTGAAGCTAAGCCTTGATCAAAATTTATTTTTGGACGCCATTTTAGCTCTTTCAAAATTTTCCTATTATCTAAAGCATATCTAAAATCATGGCCAGGCCTATCTGCAACAAATTTTATTTTAGTTTTTTTGTTTATTTTAATTCCTATTGAGTTACAAATTTTTAAGATTTTTTTTACTAGATTAAGATTATTCATATTTTTTCCAGAGCCAACATTGTAACTTTCTCCAGGTTTACCTTTTAAATATAGCGTTAATAAGGCTTCACAATGATCATCTACATGTATCCATTCTCTTGAATTTTTGCCTTTTGCATAAATTGGTAGAGCCTTATTATTAAAAATGTTTGATATTATTTTTGGAATTAATTTTTCAGGAAATTGATATGGGCCATAATTGTTACAACAATTAGAAATTACTGCATTTATTTTATAAGTTCTAATGTAGGATTTGACCAAATGATCTGCACTAGCTTTCGATGCTGAATAAGGTGAACTTGGTTCATATTTAAAATTCTCATCGGATCTTTTACTTATGCCAATATCTCCATAAACTTCATCAGTAGAAATATGAATTAACTTTAATTCAACCCCCCTTTTTTTTAAAAATCTTAATGACTCTAGTAAATTAAAAGTTCCATTTATGTTAGTATGAATGAATGCTTTTGGGTCATCAATTGATCTGTCAACATGAGTCTCTGCAGCTAAATTAAAAATTGCCTTTGGTTTTATCTTTTTAATTATTTTTACAAGTTTAATCTTATTATTAATATCTAATCTAAAAAATTTATAATTTTTTTTATTTCTTATAGAGTCATCGTATTTATTTGAAGAATATGTAAGCTTATCAATGTTTATTACATAATATTTTTTCTTTATCAAAAAATTTACTAAATTACTTCCAATAAAACCTGATCCGCCTGTAACAATGATTTTTTTCATAATATAATTTTAGAATTATACGATTAATGTGATAAATTAGTAAAAGAATTAGCTTTCAAAATCAAATATTATTATTTTATGGAAAAAAAAGAACTAACTGTAGTAATCGTTACATTTAAAAGCGAAAGTAAGATATTTTCATGCATAGATTCTATTCCAACAAATGTAGATGTAATCGTAGTTGAAAATTCCAATAATATAAATTTTAAAGAAAAATTAGAGAATAAGTATACCAACGTTAGATGTTTCCTTAATAACCAAAACAGTGGATATTCAGTTGCCAATAATAATGGGCTTAAAAAAGTCAAAACAAAGTATGCTCTAGTTTTAAATCCAGATGCTAAATTAAAAAAAAATACATTAGACAATTTTTTCGACTCTGTAAAAAAAAATCCCAATTTTTCAATAATTGGACCTGGCAATGATCAAAATTATGATCATTCAATTAACGATGATATTTTTGAGGTAAATGACTTAAAAGGCTTTGCAATCTTTTTAAATATAGAAAAATTTAATAATGATTTTTTTGACGAAAATTTCTTTTTATACTTCGAGGAAATTGACTTGTGCAAAAAAGTTAAAAAAAAAGGTGGACAAATTTATTTGGATAAAAATATTATCGTAGACCATGAAGGAGGAAGTTCTGTAAAAAGAGAAAATGAACTTGAACTAGAAAAAAATAGAAATTGGCATTGGATGTGGTCAACTTTTTATTTTCACAAAAAACATAAAGGGTTCCTCTTAGCTTTAACGATTATCATTCCTAAGTTTTTTTCTTCATTAATAAAAATTATTTTTTTTCAACTCATATTTAATAAAGAAAAACGTGACATTTACTTTTGTAGAATGAGTGGAATTTTAAATTCGATTTTAGGTAAAAAATCTTGGTACAGACCATCATTAGATTGATTTATAAAGATCTTAACGATAATAATTTGTAAATGAGTAAAAATAAAAAAATTCTTGTAACCGGGGGAGCAGGATTTGTAGGCTCTAATTTAATAAAATATATTTTAAAGAAAACAAACTTCAACATTATAAGTTTAGACGATTATTCATCGGGGACTAAAAGAAATCATATTAAAAATAAAAGAGTAAAGTACATTAAAGGAAATACAAAAAATATTTCCCAAATTATAAAAAAACCCAAGGATATAAAAACAATTTTTCATTTTGGTGAATTTGCCAGAATTTATCAAAGCTTTCTGAAAATGAATCAATGCTTAGAATCTAATTCGATTGGATCAAACTCTGTATTTAATTTTTGTTTAAAACACAATATTAAATTAATTTATTCTGCTACATCTGCTTCATTAGGAAACAAAGGTAAAGATAAAAATCTTTCACCTTATGCATTTTCAAAATCAAAAAATTTAGAATTATTGGAAAACCTAAAAGAGTGGTTTAATTTTAAATATGAAGTAATTTATTTTTATAATGTATACGGTCCAAATCAAATTTGCAAAGGTGCGATGTCAACTGTAATTGGAATATTTGAAGATCACTGGAAAAGAAAAAAAGCTCTTCCTGTTGTGAAGCCTGGATCTCAAACCAGAAGATTTACTCATATTGATGATACTATTCATGTTTGTTTTATAGCATGGAAAAAAAATTTATGTCGTCATTACAGTATTGCAAGTAAAAAAACTTACTCCGTTCTAGAAGTGGCAAAAATGTTTAATTCAAAAATTAGATTTTTACCTCGTAGAGCAGGAGAACGTTACGCTTCCTCACTTACAGATAAAAATTTATCAAATAAAATTTACAAAACTTTTGGAAAAATTGAATTAAAAGATTATATAAGAAATTTAATTACATCAAGTCATTAGTGACCAGGAAATTCAATCAAGCTAGATGTTTTATACCCCTTTTCTGAAAGCAGTTTACTCCCAGGTAAATCAAAAAGATTAATTACAAAAATAAATCCTGCAACTTTTCCACCAGATATTTCAATCAATTTTGCTGCTGCTTCAGCCGTACCACCCGTGGCGATCAGATCATCAATCACAAGAATTTTTTCATCTTTTGCTATGGAGTCTTTATGAACTTCTATGGTAGCCTCTCCATATTCAAGTTTAAAATCTACAGAATGAGTTTCAGCAGGTAATTTATCTTTTTTTCTTAACAAAATAAAAGGCTTATTTAAAATATATGATACAGTTGATGCAAAAACAAAGCCCCTGGACTCTATTGCAGAAACTTTATCAAAATCTATTTTTTTTGCGATTTCAATAATTTTATCATTCGCAAATTTGAAAGCTTCAGGGTTTTTAATTAAAGTTGTAATATCTCTAAACAATATACCTTTTTTCGGGTAATCTGGAATTGATCTAATATATTTTTTTAAGTCCATAATTATACTTCAAGTTCTAACAAAAAAGCATTAATAATTAAATAATGAAAAAAAGAAAACTCGGGATAATTGGAGGTAGCGGCCTTTACAAAATGGAAGGTTTTAAAAAAACGAATTGGAAAAAAATAAACACGCCTTGGGGAAAACCTTCAGACGAGATCTTGATAGCTCACTTTGAAAAAGAGGAAATCTGTTTCATTCCTCGTCATTCAAGAGGGCATAAAATAAACCCAACAAATATTAATTTTAGAGCTAATATTGACGCAATGAAACAGCTGGGAGTAACTGATATCATCTCTGTGTCAGCGGTTGGATCACTAAAAGAGAACTTGGAGCCAGGAAAATTTGTAATTGTTGATCAATTTATAGACAGAACTTTTTCAAGAATTAAAACATTTTTTAATGAGGAAATCGTCGCTCATGTCTCCATGGCTAAACCCACAAGTCCTGGATTAGCAAAGTGTTGTGAGGGAGCATTAAAAAAATTGAATATAAAGTATCAGACCGGGGGAACATACGTTGTCATGGAGGGACCACAATTTTCTACTTTAGCCGAGTCAAATTTATATAGATCTTGGGGGGCTGATGTAATTGGAATGACCAATATGCCTGAAGCAAAATTAGCTAGAGAGGCAGAAATAAGATACAGCACTGTTGCTATGGTGACAGACTACGATTGTTGGCATCCTGATCATGATGAAGTTGATGTTAGCATGGTAGTTCAAACTTTAATGAAAAATGCAGCAAATGCACAAAATATGATCAAAGAAATAATAAAAACATTTAAAGACTATTCAGTAGAAAAAGATCCTGCAAACGATTGTTTAGATGTAGCTATAATTACCGATGCAAAGTTAAGAACAAAAAAAACAATAAAAAAATTAAAAAATATTGCTGGAAGAGTTTTAAATAAAAAATAATTTCAATGCCAACTTATACGGTAAAATATTCAAATATAAATCTTTCACAAAAACAAAAAAATTCTATTGCGAGTGATATAACGAGTATTCATAGTAAATATACAGGAGCAAATACATTTTTTGCCCAAGTAATTTTTCAAAAAAATCAAAAAAATACTCATTTCATGGGTGGTAAATTAGTAAAAACTAAAGAAATTTTCTTAAATGGACAAATAAGATCTGGACGAACATCAAAAGTCAAAAAGCAACTCATTTTAGGTTTAAGAAAAATTTTGATTAAGAACACAAAGTTGCAGAGTGACTTTGTATGGGTTTATTTAGAAGAATTATTACCAGATCAAATGATTGAGTATGGCGAGGTTTTGCCTAAATCAGGACAGGAAAAAAAATGGTTTAATTCGTTATCACCAAGTTTAAGAAAAAGATTAAAAAAAATGGAAATTAAATGAAAATAGAGGGTAAATCATACAAAACTATTTGGTTTAAGAATAATTTAGTAAAAATCATTGATCAAACAAAACTTCCTCATCAGTTTATCATTAAAGATTTAAAGACCGTAAAAGATGCAATAAATGCTATTAAAAGAATGGAGGTGAGAGGCGCTCCATTAATCGGTGCAACAGCTGCCTATGGTTTAGCTTTATCTATAATCGAAAAAAATGATTTATCTTTTCTAAAGAAATCGAGTGAGGAGTTAATTGCATCAAGACCCACCGCAATCAATCTTAAATGGGCAGTAGACAGGATGATGAGAAAGCTTTCTGGAGTTAACAATAAAGATATATTGAAAATAGCTTTAGATGAAGCAAAAGCGATTACAGAAGAGGATGAAAAATTTTGTAAAAATATCGGTTTGAATGGTCTTAAACTTATTGAAGACATTGCTAATAAAAAAAAAGATACAGTTAATATTCTAACTCATTGTAATGCTGGATGGTTAGCAACTATAGACTGGGGAACTGCTACATCGCCAATATATCATGCTTACCAAAAAGGTATAAAGGTTCATGTTTGGGTGGATGAGACAAGACCACGAAATCAAGGAGCTAATTTAACTTCATATGAATTAAATGAAGAGGGGATATCAAATACTGTTATTACTGATAACGCTGGGGGTATACTTATGCAAAGAGGGCAAGTAGATATGTGTATTGTTGGGACCGATAGAACTTTATCAAATGGAGATGTTTGTAATAAAATTGGAACTTACCTAAAGGCTTTATCAGCAAAAGATAACAATGTCCCTTTTTATGTTGCTTTACCAAGTTCAACCATAGACTGGAGCATTAAAGATCATAAACAAATTCCCATCGAAGAGAGAAATTCAGATGAGCTATCCCATGTTGAGGGAATTGATGAAAATAATGAAATTAAGAAGGTTAGAATTTACCCACAAAAAAGTAAGTCATTAAACCTAGCCTTTGATGTAACACCTGCTAAACTAGTTACAGGTTTAATTACAGAAAAAGGAATTTGCGAAGCTTCGGAAAATGGATTGAAAGGTTTATTTAAGTGAGCAAATTAAAAGCTGAAGTTATTAAATATTCAAAAAAATTAAATATAACAAATCTATCTGCTTTAAGATCAGGAAATATTTCTGCAAGAGCAAAAGAGAAAGGAGAAGATGGTTTTTACATTACTCCATCCGGAAGAAAGTATTCCTCTTTAAAACCTAAAGACATTATATTTGTTTCACTTAAAGGTGTTTATGATAAAAAAAAAGGAAAACCTTCATCAGAATGGAGATTTCATCAAGATATTTATGTGAATAAAAAAGAGGCAAAAGCAATAGTCCACGCACACTCGACTTGTGCTACTGCAGTTTCAACTCATCAAAAAACTATTCCAGCTTTTCACTATATGGTTGCAGTAGCCGGTGGAGAGGACATTAAGTGCAGTAAATACGCAACTTTTGGAACAAAAAATCTTTCTAGAAATATTATTAAAGCTCTAAAAAATAGAACAGCATGTTTGATTGCTAATCACGGTCAGGTTGCTTTCGGAGAAAATTTAGAAAAGACTTTTGAGCTAGCTCAAGAAATCGAAAATATTTGCCATCAATATATAAATGCCATAAGAATTGGAATACCTAAGATTCTTTCGAAAAAAGAAATAAAAATTGTCTTGGGTAAATTTAAAAATTATAAAAAAGGATAATTTTAATGATTAAAGTTGGTGAGCACATTACCATTGATTTTCTTGGTGTTAAAAAAGATTATTCACCTGAATTTTATGAAAAGGTTATTTACAAAATAGCAAAAGCTGCAAAGGTTGAAATACTAAACGTTGCTTCTCATAAATTTGAACCACAAGGCTTTACCTTAGTTGCTTTATTGTCAGAAAGTCACTTCAGTTTTCATACTTTCCCTGAAAGGGGCGTAATAAGCTTTGATTTTTTTACTTGTGGAAAGGTAAACCCTAAAGTTGCTCTTAAAATTTTAAGAAAAGAGATAGACCACAAAAGGGTAGTTACCAATGCTTTTGATAGAAGTAGCATAGGTCTTTATGATGACATTTACAGTACGCCTGGACAAAAGAAATTTTATGTTGTCAAAGATGTTTTAGAAAAATTTACTTCTAAAGTTGGCCAATTTGTTGAAATAATGGATTTAGAAGAATTCGGACATGCTTTGTTTATTGATCATGAAATTCAAGTAGCTGAAAAAGATGAAAAAATTTATAGCTCAAGTTTTTTCAAATCTAGTTATGATTTAAGTAAAAAAAATAATAATGTTGCGATTATTGGTGGGGGAGATGGAGGAGTAGCTAGAGCATGTTTGGAGAATAATTCCAATTACATCGATTGGTTTGAATTAGATCCTGAGATTGTAGATGTTTGCTATCGTCATTTACCAAAAGTTTGCTCAAAAGTAAAAAAAAGCAATAAAATTAAAACGTACTGGGGAGACGCATTTAAAAGTATAAAAGAAATAGAGGACTCAAAATATGATAAAATTTTTGTAGATTTAAATGATGATCAATACTGCATTGATTTAGCTAAAAAAAATATGAAAGGTTTAAAAAGAATACTGAAAAAAGGTGGTGTAATTACTGCTCAAGTCGGAAGCCAGGATAAAAAACCTAAACAAGTTGATAATTGGTGTAAGGTTTTAGGAAAAAGCTTTGGAAACGTTAAATTATCCGGGGCTTATATCCCTAGTTTTGACTGTAAATGGAATTTTGCTTCATCTATAATGAAGTGATGTTTCGTGTTTCTTGTATTCAATTAAGATCAAATAATAATATACATTTTAATTTAAACAAAACATCAAAACTAATTAAAAAAGCAGTAAAGCAAAAAACCGATTTCATAATTACTCCTGAAGTTTCTTCACATTTCTCTTTAAACAAAAAAGAATTGCTAAAAGTTTGTACGTCAATGCAAAATGATATTTACCTAAATGGAATTAAAAAACTTGCAAAAAAATATAAGAAATGGATTTTGATAGGCTCTTTGATAATTAAAATTACAAAAAATAAATTAGTAAATAGATCTCTTTTAATTGATAGGGGTGGTAAAATAAGAACTTACTATGATAAAATTCACATGTACGACGTTGTTTTAAGCAAAAAAGAGAAATATTTTGAGTCAAAGAGTTTTAATCCAGGAAATAAAGTAAAGACTTTCAACTTACCTTGGGGAAAGATTGGTCTAACCATTTGTTATGACCTTAGATTTCCAATTCTATATAGAAAACTAGCTAAGGCGGGATCATTATTTATAACTGTTCCATCTGCCTTTACCGAGACTACCGGCAGGAAACATTGGCACTCTTTATTGAAAGCTAGAGCTATAGAAAATTTTTGTTATATTTTTGCTCCTGCACAAGGTGGAACTCATTATAACGGAAGAAAAACTTTCGGACATTCATTAATAATTTCTCCAGATGGAGAAATATTAAAAGAATTAAAGAAATCAGAAGGAGTGATTACAGCTTCTATAAATCCCAAACTATCAAAAAATCTTAGAATAAGAATACCTAGCTTAAAGGGTCACTAACTATTCGTAGGATTTTACCTCTTTTATATTTGATCCAAGAGCATTGTTTATTGCTAATTTGATTTTTGCTCTTTCGTCATTAAATTTATAAACGCTTCTAGCAAGTTCGATAAATGTTTCGTCAAATTGACTATTTTTCTCAGCTAATCTTTTACCGTCTTCTATATCCCAAAGTTTTAAATTTATATTTTTAAGATCATTTTTAAAACTCAAAATTTTACTTTCATCATTTATAGATTTTTTTAAAGTTTCATTTAATGAAAATAACTCTTTACTCACTTCAACTAATTTTTCTTTATTACTTATTTTTTCTTTTTTGATTTCTAAAATGGTAATTTTATCTATTAATTCGCCAGCTGATATTTCTGCCAATATTTTGTCCATTTTCTTGCTCATATTAATATTTGACTATATTAATCATTAAATATACTTCGAAATAACAATGTCAAATATATTAATAATAAAACACGGATCTCTAGGTGATTTAATTCAAGCAAATGGCGCTATCAAAGATATAAAAAATTTTTACATAAACAGAAAAGTATTTTTACTTACAGCTCAGCCTTACGCAATTTTTATGTCAGAATGCCCTTATTTAGATGGTGTCATAATAGATAAGAGGTTGCCTAGATGGAATTTATTTTATCTAAATAATCTTAAAAAAAAACTTGCAAAATACAATTTTTCAAAAATCTTCGATTTGCAAAATTCAAGCAGGACTAAATTTTATAAAAAATTTATTTTAAAAAATATTGATTGGTCATCCACTGAAACTTCACTAGAGCCTGGTCAAAAAAAGAGTGATTTTGATAAAGATCCTGTTCTTGATAGAATGGAAATTCAATTAAAAAAAAGTGGTGTGCAAACTGAATTTGTAAAAAATATAGATTTAAATTGGGCTATATCTGATATCTCCAGGTTAAAAAAACAATATGCGAATAATGATTACATCTTACTATTTCCATTTTGCTCAAAAAAACTTCCTCAAAAAAAATGGCCTTTTTTCAAAGATTTAATTTTACGACTTAAACAAAATTATAAAAATAAATATCCAATTCTGTTAGCTCCAGGACCAGACGAAATTGATGAAGCAAATAAGTTGAATGCTAAAGTAGTTTTAGATAATGATCAGCCAATTAATATTAAAACTTTAGTATCTTTAATAAGTAACGCTAAATTTATCATTGCAAATGACACGGGACCCGCTCATATAGCTTCACATTTAGATAAAGCAGGAATTGTACTTTTTGGAAGCCACACGACTGCAAAGAAAGTAAGTATCGAGAATTTTAATTTTAAAGCAATCAGTGTTGAAAATCTAAAGAATTTAACAGTCGAAACCGTTATAGAAAAAGTGAAATCTAAATTAAATTGATGTAATTCTTAATAATTTTATTCCAAGCAAAGCCTTTAGAAAATTCAAAAGCATTAGCACCGAGTTCTTTATATTTTTGGTTTGATAAAATTTTTAAAAGTGTATCGTAAATAGCATTTAAATCGTTACCATTACAAAGATATCCTGTTACACCAGATTTTATTGCATCTCCTTCACCGCCATATATTCCTCCAATTGACGGCTTCCCGTAGGATGCGGCCTCAATATAAGTAATACCAAATCCCTCAACTGATTTTTTATAAACAACCGAAGGCATTACGAATACATCTGATTGTTCAATTAAACCAACTTTTTCTTGCTCTGTAGAGCTAAAAATTAATTCGACATTTTTTTCTAAACCTAATTCTTTTCTCAATTTCTCAAGATTTTTTCTTTCATCCCCGTCACCAATTGATACATATTTTAAATTTGGAAATTTTGGCAAAAGATTTTTAATTGACATTAAAATATTTTGATGGCTTTTACGCCCATCTAACCTTGAAACAGTAATTAACTTTGGTGACGCGTTGCCAAAAATATTTTTGGAAAACTCTCTAGCTGTTTCACTAACAGCAATAGGATAGTTACAACCAGGATTAATGACATGAATATCTTTTAATCCAAGTTTTAAACCTAATTCCTTTGTAAATTTTGAATTAGCAATTATAAAATCTGCTTTTTCTAATGATTGTAAAACTCTTTTATTCAACGATGTACCAACAGGATGATTTATTTCCTTTGAGTGAATTAAGCAGAAAGATTTTGTTTTCTTGAGGGTCTCTAATTCAATATTTTCAATACTTTTCCAATGATCAAAGAAACATGCTCTTATTTGATTTTGTTTAATAAAATCTTTGACTAAATTAGCTTTTCTATACTTTCTAAATATTTTAAAACCTGAAATTCTTTCTATATTTAATTTCGAATTTTGATCATATCTAATAGCATCCTCATGGTTATCCGCAAAAACCTTGACTGGACCATGATTTGTAAGAGCGTTAGATAAACCCTCCATTAGGTTCTGCATTCCACCAAGTTCAGGAGGAAAATTTCTTGTAGATACTAAAAACATTAATTAAACCACTTTATATTACACCCCATACTAGGAATTTGCTCTTTCGGACCAGCTTGCGTTTCAGAAATCATTTTCATCGCTATTTTTAAATCACTATCTCCACCTGAAACAGGTTTTAAATCTTTAAGCTCTCTAAATCTTCCTCGATACTGAAGCTTTAATTCCTTATTGTATCCAAAGAAATCAGGTGTACAAACTGCACCGTACTTTCTTGCAATCTCTTGTGTTTCATCTATTAAATAATTTATCTCTCTAAAATTATTTGTTTTTGCAAATTTAATCATATTATCGAAAGAGTCTTCAGGATAATTTTTAGTATCATTAGACATGATTGCAACAGTGTTAATCCCATCTTTTTTTAATTCGTTACAATCCTGCGCTAAATCACGAATAATAGCTTTTACATAAGGACAGTGATTACATATGAACATAATAAGTGTAGCTTTTTCACCTTTAACATCATTAAGGGAGATTATTTTATTTTCTATTGATTTTAGATTGAAATCCTCAGCTTTTTTTCCAAAATCGCATACTGGTGTCTTTGTTAAAGCCATAATATATTATAAGATAATTAATAATACATTACAGCAAATTTATGATTTACGATATTAACGGTCACACTCCAAAAATGGATCCAGACAGCTGGGTAGCTTCTAACGCGGTTATCATTGGCAGAGTAGAGTTAAAAAAGAATTCTAATATTTGGTTCAATGCAACTTTAAGAGGTGATTTAGAACCAATTATTATTGGCGAAGGTTCGAACATTCAAGATGGTAGCGTAATCCACACAGATCCAGGCTGCCCAACTATTGTGGGTAAAGGAGTTACAGTAGGGCATATGGTAATGCTTCACGGATGTGAAATTTCAGACGATTGTATTATAGGAATAGGTTCAACTATTTTAAATAAAGCAAAGATCGGTAAAAACTGCATCATCGGGGCAAACTCATTAGTAACAGAAAACAAAGTTATTCCAGACAGATCACTTGTTCTAGGAAGCCCTGGTAAAGTAGTTAGACAAGTAACAGACGAGGAAATAGAACATATCAAAGAAAACGCTAGAGATTATGTTGAAAATATTAAAAAATATAAGAAATAGTTTTTTTTTATTTGCCATTTTATTATCAGGTGTTTCAGATCTGGAAGCTAAAAATAGTAAAGATGTATCTAATACTGAGGTAAAAAGAAAAACTATCTCTCACAAAAAAAAATATTCTCTAACTTTAGCTAATAGTAAAGATGGTCATCCTGTAAGATCTGGAAAAAAATCTTACAGATTTGAAGTAAGACTAGGTGATTGCGGTAAAGATAGCGGACATGATGATTGCAAAAAAGATAGACAAAGAAGTGAGCTTCAATTCAAAAAACATCAAATGGGTAAAAAAGATCATTGGTATTCTGCATCAATTTATTTACCCGAAAACTATCAATCAGTAGCCCCTGTTAGAACTACTTTTGCTCAACTTTATGAAAAAGGTTGGAAACCTATTCTTATGGTTACAGATAGAAGTGGTGAATGGTTAGAAGTAGGAAGAATGTGGAGTGGCGAGTATGTTGAAATGAAAAAGGCAATCAGGATAAATGATATGAGAGGAAAATGGACTGATGTACTAATTAATGCTCGATACTCAAGAGAAGAAAATGGATTCATGAAAGTTTGGATTAATAATAAATTGATATTAAATGCTGAGAATATAAAAAATATTACGCCATATACTAAAAGAGGTGTCGGACTAGATTTTGGAATTTATCAGACATTTGTAAGCGGGTGGAAAAGGGAACATGGAGATAAACCCTATCCTAATATGGTTGTTTATTTTGATGAAGTTAATTTAGGCTCGACAAAAGAAAAGGTTACCAAAAAATTAGGGAACTAACCAAGTAAATTTTTTAGACCCATTCAAATCAATTAAAGCTCTTCGATGACCTTTGGCTGCCAAATAAAGCCATTCAATACTTTTAATGTTGCATCTTATGACACAAAAGTTTTTATAACCGGCTTCGCTTTCTTCTTTAGTAAAATCAAAATTATCAAACTTATTATCTAACCCTGAGGTAGGTTTTTCAGATTCTGTTCCAGGTCCATTAGTAACCAAGTAACATTTTCTACTGACATGGCCAGTTTTTTCCCAAGACTCTTTTGTAACATCATTGTTGTAATTTACTTCGCACTCAGCCTTTACTCTAAGCTGTATTTTTTCTTCTTTACCATAAAATAAAATAGAACACTTAGGATTCTTTTTTATTTTTTCAATTTTTGAAGATCTAATATCGCTATGGTACTGAATAAAATTATTTTGTTGATCTGCCTTTCTGAGAACTACCACTCTTCCATCAAGATTCATATCATTTCCACAAATAAATACTGGAGTCCTAAACTCGGAAGATCTATCTTTGACAGCTTTTGATAATAAATCCCAGATTTTTTTTTCAATCTCTTTTGAATCTTCGTAATAACTAACTGCTTCTGACACGATTTATTTTCTAAATCTTTTGATTAAACTTGAAGTATCCCATCTTTGACCACCCATCTTTTGTACCTCAGCATAATATTCATCAATTATTTTTGTGATAGGCAAAGGTGAGTTATTTTTCTTAGCTTCATCCATCGCAATTTTTAAATCTTTTCTCATCCAATCAACTGCAAAACCATAGTCAAATTTATCTTCAATCATTGTTTTATGTCTATTTTCCATTTGCCAAGATTGAGCTGCACCTTTTGAAATTACTTCAATCACATCATGCATATTTAATCCTGCATTCATCCCAAAATTTATTGCTTCTGATAATCCTTGTACTAATCCTGCGATACAAATTTGATTTACCATCTTAGTTAATTGACCACTGCCAGATGGACCAAGAAGTTTAATCTTTTTACTGTAGCAATCGATTACCGGTTCAGCTTTTTTATAGGGAGATTCATCTCCTCCAACCATAACAGTTAAAATTCCACCTTCAGCGCCCGCTTGTCCGCCTGAAATAGGTGCATCCAAGAAATCAAAACCTTTTGATTTTGCTTCTTTGTAAAGTTCTCTTGCAATATTTGCAGATGCAGTAGTATTATCTACGTAGATCGCACCTTTTTTTGCAGTTTTAAATAAACCTTTGTCACCTAACGTTACCTCTCTTAAGTCATTATCGTTTCCAACACATGTAAAAATAAAATCGCAGTCTTTTGCAGCATCCATTGGAGTATCTGCTGTTTTACCTTTGTATTCTTTGACCCATTTTTCTGCTTTAGCTTTAGTTCGATTATAAACAGTTACATCGTGACCAGCTTTTGATATATAACCTGCCATAGGGTAACCCATTACACCCAAACCTATGAAAGCAACTTTACAAGTCATAAATGATAAACCTCTCAATAAATAAAAAAATAATTATATTTGGATTTATATTTACATTTTTTTCAAGTTTTGGACAGAGTTTTTTTTTGGGATTGTTTAACGCACCAATTAGAAATGAATTAGGTATTACTCACGGACAATTCGGAAATATTTATGCAACAGCAACAATTTTTTCTAGCCTTTTACTTATATGGGTAGGAAAGAAAATCGATGAATATCAAATAATCTATTACTCCTTTTTTGTTATTATATTATTGTTTTTTTCATCTTTATTTTTTTCTTTTATCAATAGTATTATTTTTTTATCAATCGGTATATTTTTAATGAGATTTTCTGGCCAAGGTTTGATGAGCCATACATCTACGACTACAATCTCAAGATTTTTTGAAAAGTCTAGAGGGAAAGCTCTAAGCACAATTTGGTTTGGATTGTCATCTGCAGAATTTATTTTACCTGTATTAGTAACTTATCTTTTTATAATTTATTCTTGGAGATCAGTTTGGCAAGGAATAGCAATTATTGTAATCATATTTTTGCCATTTGTTGTTTTGAATACAATTAAACAAATTAAATTAGACTCCAGAGAAAAAGATTTAGATCCTAAAAAAAATTTTAAAATTAAAAGCTGGAGAAGAAGAGAAGTAATCAAAGATTATAGATTTTATATTGTCTCGCTTAATATGCTTGCAATGCCTTGGATAGCCACTGGAGTATTTGTATATCAGTCATTTATTTCAGACTCAAAAATGTGGAACATTTACACAATACCAAAAGCATTTATGATTTATTCATTAGCTTCAATTATAACTTTATTCTTCTCAGGTTTTTTAGTCGATAAATTTACGAGTAGAAAATTAATTCCAATTATGAACATACCTCTCTTAATATCGATGTTTGTATTATTTTATTATCAACAAGAAATTTCGGCGTTTATTTTTTTAGGTTTAGTAGGTATTTCAAATGGATTAGCTAACGTACTTGGGTCATCTACTTGGGCCGAAATATATGGAGTAAAATTTATTGGATCTATAAAAGCTTTGACCACAGCTTTTATGGTGTTTTCAACTGCTTTTGGAACAGCAGTATTCGGTTTAATGATCGATAATGGTTTTTCAATTGAAAATATTGCTTTTGTATCGGGCATATACATAGTTATTTCGTTATTTCTTTTAATATTAATAAGAAATAAGCTTGAACCTATTAAGCTTAGAAAATAATTGATTTCTTAAGATTATTTGAATATACACTCTGCATCATGGCAAGAATTACCGTAGAAGACTGTTTAGAAAAAGTTGATAATCAATATGATCTAGTTTTGTTAGCTAAAGAAAGAACAGTTCAATTAAATGCTGGCGCTCCAATGTTAGTTGAAGAGGATAACGACAAACGAACAATTATATCATTAAGAGAAATTGGAGATGGAAAGATAGATGTTAAGGAAGTTGAAGCTAGCGCAGTTAAAAGATTAAGAAAAGAACCAGACGAGTCTGAAGAACAAGAGGAAATTGAAGAGGAAACTAACGACGATTTTGAAAATTTGTATAAAGGGCAGGTTTCTAAAAGTGGTGTTGCTATATTGCCTTCAAAAAGAACAAGAAGAATTCCAGAAGTAAAAAAACCAAGTTTAGCTGACGAAGCTCTTTCAGAGTTAAAAGCAGAGCAACCAGAGATTAAAGAAGAAAACTTAGACACAGAGGAAGCTCCTCTTGAATTAAGTGAAGAAGTTCCGGCAGAAGAAAACAAATCTGAATAGATTATGAAGAAAATTGTTTCAGTTGCGCCTATGATGGATTGCACTGATAAGCACGAAATTTATTTTCTAAGTCTTATAAGCAAAAACGTACATCTGTACACTGAGATGATTGTTGCTAATGCAATTATAAGAGGAGATAGAACTAAATTACTTTCATTTAAAAAAATTAATAATCCAGTGACACTTCAAGTCGGCGGATCAAATCCAAACGAGCTAGCTGAAGCATGTAAGATTTCCGAAGACTACGGATATCAAGAAATAAATTTGAATTTAGGTTGTCCAAGTAAAAAAGTACAAAAAAATAAATTTGGTGCTTGTTTAATGCAAGAATCAGATCTTGTAGCTAAATGCATTGAAGCAATGACTAAAGCAACTAAATTACCTGTAACAATTAAAACAAGAATTGGTTACAACGATGTTGAAAATTTTGAATTTTTAAAATCTTTTATTCAAACCACTAAAGATGCAGGTTCAAAAAAATTTATAATTCACGCTAGGAAAGCTTTACTTAAAAAACTAACACCAAAAGAAAATCTAAATATCCCGCCATTGAAATATGATTTTGTTTATAAATTGAAAGATTATTTTAAAGATGATGAAATAATTATTAATGGAGGAGTAAAAACAACAGAAGAAATAAAAAAACATTTTACAAAAGTAGACGGAGTGATGATTGGTAGAGCTATATATCACTCACCTTATTTTTTGGCAGATATTGAAAAAGATATTTTTAAAAATGAAAATGTACCGACAAGAACAGAAGTAATGGAAAATCTAATTCCTTATATTCAAGAACAAACATCAAAAGGTGTACAGTTAAATCATATTATGAGACATACGGTTGGTTTGTTTCATGGGCAAAACGGTTCAAAAACTTGGAAACAATATCTATCTAAAAATATGTGTATAAGAGATGCGGATTTACAAAAAGTAAATCATATTATGGATCAAGTTAGAAAAAATAATCCTGTTTCTCTAGAGAGATAGTTTTGGATATCCTTTCTCAATCAGAAATAATTTATTTAGTTTTAATAATGATTGCTACAGCAATACCTGCAGGGTTTGCGGCTGGACTTTTTGGTATTGGGGGAGGATTAGTAACAGTCCCTATATTGTTTTATATTTTCAGTTTTTCTGGAATAGAAACAGCTTATGTTATGCATTTAGCAGTAGGAACCTCATTTGGAATTATTATACCTACCTCAACAGTTTCTGTACTAACCCACCATCAACACAAAGCTGTAGATTTTAGTATTGTAAAAGGTTTTGGCTTTTTTGTTGCTACTGGAGTAATTCTAGGAACAATTTTCGCTGCAAGCTTAGAAACAAAACCTTTGATATTATTTTTTACTATAATTGTATATGTTCTTGCTTTTTACTTACTTTTCTTAAAAGAAAAAGAGACAAATATAGAAATCAAAATAGGATTATTCTCAAAAGCCATCTCAGGTATCGTAAGCGGTTTTATTTCTGCACCAATGGGCATTGGTGGAGCTGTTATGAATGTACCAATTTTAAAATTTTTTGGTTATCCAATAAATAAAGCTATTGGTAGTGCAGCTGCAATTGGTTTTATTATTGCTTTATTCGGTGCAGGGGGGTTTTTAATCTCCGGCTCATACCTAGATGCTGATTTACCTTTAAGTATTGGATTTTTGAATATTCCTGCCTTTTTAGTTTTTTTTCCTATTACCGCATTCATGGCAAGACTTGGAGCAAAAGCAAGCCATAGAGTCGATAAAATGAGAATGACAAAATATTTTGGACTGTTTCTTATAATTATTGGAACTAGATTTTTATACGAATATTTTAAACTCTAAATTTTTTGATCATAATCTCCAATCTTTCCAGTTTTTTGTAAAAGATTATCTATAAATTCAAAAATTTTTTTCTTACTCTCATTAGATTTGGTACTCTCAGTCACAATAACTAAAGAAGGCTTATTTGATGATGCTCTTATTAAGCCCCATGACCCATCCTCTAGGGAAAATCTCACACCATTAACTGTCAATACTTCTATAATACTTTGATTATCAATTTTAATATCTTCATCTTTTAATTTTTTTACCTCTTTTACCATCTCATCAACTACTTTATATTTCTCTTCATCTTTACAATAAGGAGCCATTGTTGGGGTTTGATAAGTTACTGGTAATGATCTTATAATTTCACTCATTTTTTTATTTTGATCTACGATGAGGTGGCAAACTTGTATTGCTGAATGAATCCCATCATCATAACCATAGCCCAATGGCTGATTAAAGAAAAAGTGCCCACTCTTTTCAAAGCCAGCTAACGCTTTTTCTTTATTAACTTTTCTTTTAATATGTGAATGACCAGTTTTCCAATATATAGTTTTGCATCCATTTTGACTGAGGATTTTATCATTTTTAAACAGACCAGTTGATTTAACATCAACTACAAATTTTGAATCTTTATGTTTACCAGATAGATTTCTTGCAATTAGCAACCCAATTTTATCAGAGAATATCTCATTTCCTTGTTCATCTATTACCCCACATCTATCTCCATCACCATCAAAACCAAATCCAATATCGGCTTTATTATCTTTTACAGCTTTTGCTATAGCATGTAGCATTTCAAGATCTTCAGGATTTGGATTATATTTAGGAAAAGACCAATCTAAATTACAATCTAATTCTACAACTTCACATCCAATACCTCTTAAAATTTGTGGCGCAAATATTCCCGCTGTCCCATTTCCACACGCGACTACAGCTTTTATCTTTTTGTTTATCTTATTTTTTTTTACCAAATCTTGAATATATATTTTTTTAAAATCATCAATTTTTTTTAATGTACCTTTTCCATTTAAAAATTTATTACTCAAAGTAATATCTTTTAAATTTTCCATTTCTTCTGGTGCATGGGTTAAACCTTTTTGAATACCCATTTTCACACCTGTCCAGCCGTTCTCATTATGACTAGCAGTTACCATAGCTATTGCATCTGAGTTTAAATTAAACTGAGCAAAATAAACCATTGGAGAAAGGGACAAACCTACATCTTCAATATTACACCCAGTTGAAACTAATCCATCAGTAAGAGCTTGTTTAATTTTTTCACTATAAGATCTATAATCATGACCGACTATAACTCTTGGATTTTTTTTCTTAGTACTTTGAATGATTTGAGTTCCAAGACCTTTGCCTAAATTAGTGATTCCCTCAATATCGATCTCTTTTTCGAAGACCCACCTCGCGTCGTACTCTCTAAAACCATTTGGATTGATTTTCATTAGTAATAAATACTAGAGAATATAGGCATTTGTTATTAAATGTTTATTAACAAAACTTTCCACTTGCAAAATTAATCATATGTTCTTATAATGTTCTATTGATTTAGATGTTATATAGTATATTAACATATCTGTAACACAACATATAGTTGTTTTGTTAACAAATCGAGTAAAAACAAGGAAATTATGAATAAAAGTGTATCATTGGCAATAGAGAAAGCTGTCGGCTCAATAAGCCAAAAAAACCAAAACGAACTAAAGACTAACGGACCAAAAAAACCGGATTTGTTCTCATTATCTGGAGAGACTGAATTATTTCAAAATGATAAGGGCATCACTATTAAAATTGATAGATCAAGAGATGAAAATTTAACTGATTTTGGAAGAGCAACTCTAACAGATAGATATTTAGGTCAAAGTGAGAGCTTTCAAGATTTGTTTGCAAGAGTCGCAAGTGTTTATGCTGATGACAACCTTCATGCACAAAGGATTTATAATTATATTAGCAATCTTTGGTTCATGCCAGCTACTCCAGTCTTATCTAACGGTGGAACTGAGAGAGGATTACCAATTTCCTGTTTTTTAAATGAAGCAAGCGATAGCCTTGAAGGAATTACAAATCTTTGGGAAGAAAATGTTTGGCTTGCAGCTAGAGGCGGTGGTATCGGAAGTTATTGGGGAAATCTAAGATCAATCGGAGAAAAAATAGGAAAAGTTGGAAAAACTTCTGGGATAATTCCATTCATCAAAGTTATGGACTCTTTAACTTTGGCAATAAGTCAAGGCTCTTTAAGAAGAGGATCAGCAGCTTGCTATTTACAAATTGATCATCCAGAGATCGAAGAGTTTATCGAAATGAGAAGACCAACAGGTGGAGACGTAAATAGAAGATCTCTAAATTTACACCATGGTGTTTTAGTAACAGATGAATTTATGAGAGCAGTAGAAACAGATGGTCAATGGGCATTAAGAAGTCCTTATGATGGATCTGTTCAACAAACTATACCAGCAAGAAATTTATGGATAAGATTATTGACCGCAAGAATTGAAACAGGTGAGCCTTACATCGTTTACATAGATACTGTTAATAGACAGATCCCGCAGCACCATAAGCTCGCAGGCCTAAAGGTTAAAACTTCAAACCTTTGTAGTGAAATTACTTTACCAACTGGCATAGATAACGAAGGAAACCAAAGGACAGCTGTTTGTTGTTTATCATCATTAAACTTAGACACTTACGATCTGTGGAAAGATGATCCGCAGTTTGTTGAGGATGTAATGAGATTTTTAGATAATGTGATGACTGATTTTATTAATAGAGCTCCTGATGAATTTGCTCACGCAAAATACTCAGCAATGAGAGAAAGAAGTGTTGGTCTTGGAGTTATGGGACTACATTCATACTTTCAGCAAAAAAATATCCCTTTTGGATCAGTAATGAGCAAAGTGTGGAACAAAAAAATATTCCAAAACATTCAAGAGAAAGTTGATGAAGCATCAAAGACTTTAGCAGAGGAAAGAGGATCATGCCCTGACGCAGCAGAATATGGAATTAAAGAGAGATTTTCGAATAAAACTGCAATTGCTCCAACAGCTTCTATATCAATTATTTGTGGCGGGTCTTCTCCAGGTATTGAGCCTATTGCTGCTAATAGCTACACTCATAAAACACTTTCAGGTTCCTTTAACGTTAGAAATAAATATTTAAAAAAGATACTTCAAAAGTATAACAAGGATACAGACGAAGTTTGGTCAACAATAACAACTAATCAAGGGTCTGTGTCACATTTAAATTTTTTAACTGCTAATGAAAAAGATACATTCAAAACTGCTTTTGAAATCGATCAAAGATGGATTGTTGAACTTGGTGCTGATAGAACTCCGCATATCTCACAAGCACAGTCAGTAAATATCTTTGTTCCAGCAGATATTCATAAAAAAGAACTTCACGATATTCATTTTCAAGCATGGAAAAAAGGTTTGAAAAGCCTTTATTACTGTAGATCCAAATCAATCCAGAGAGCTGAAAATGTAAACAACGGATCTTCAACAGATGTGACAAAAAATGTTTACTCTGGAAAACAAGAATCAAATAATGAAACCAATAACTATGAGGAGTGTTTATCATGTCAGTAGCAGAAAAAACTAAACCAACAATAATTCAGCCAAATAAAATGGGCTTATTAGTAGAAAATCCAGTATACAAACCCTTTAGATATCCATGGTGTTACGATGCTTGGTTAACTCAACAAAGAATTCATTGGCTACCTGAAGAAGTGCCACTAGGAGATGATGTAAGAGATTGGCAAAAAAACTTGTCAGTTGAAGAAAAAAATCTTTTAACTCACATCTTTAGATTTTTTACTCAAGCCGATGTAGAGGTTAATAACTGTTACTTAAGACATTACACGACAGTATTTAAACCAACAGAAGTTTTAATGATGATGACGGCTTTTGCTGCAATGGAAACCGTTCACATTGCTGCTTACTCTCATCTATTAGATACTATTGGGATGCCAGAGACAGAATATTCAGCATTCTTACAGTATAAAGAAATGAAAGATAAATACGATTACATGCAAGGCTTTGATGTTAAGTCAAAACATAACATAGCAATGACGATGGCTGTATTTTCTGCTTTCACAGAAGGTTTACAATTGTTTGCAAGTTTCGCAATTTTATTGAACTTCCCTAGGTTCAATAAAATGAAAGGGATGGGCCAAATAGTTACTTGGTCAGTTAGAGATGAAACTTTACACTGTAACTCAATGATTAGACTCTTCAGAGATTTCGTTAAAGAGGAACCGCAAATTTGGAACGACAAATTAAAAAATGAAATCTATGAGGCGTGTAAAACAATTGTCCACCACGAAGATGCATTTATCGATCTTGCTTTTCAAATGGGTCCAATGCAAGGTTTAACGGCAGATGAAGTTAAACAATACATTAGATTTATTGGTAATAGAAGATTAGAGCAATTAGGCCTAAATCCTATTTACGACGTTAAGAAAAATCCATTAACATGGTTAGATACGATGCTTAACGGAGTAGAGCACATGAACTTTTTTGAAGGTAGAGCTACAGAATATTCTAAAGCTTCTACAAAAGGTACATGGGGCGAGGTTTTTGCTTAAAGATTATTTTTCCCAATCGAATTTTGGGAAAGTATCAAATACTTGAAGAACTTTATCGGACCATTGGTTGCAAATTTTTTTGTAATCTTCGTCAGAAGTATTCAAACATTTAAGGTAAGATAATTTTTTTTGATCTTTTTTATAAACAGCAATGTCAATCGGTGGGCCAACTGTTAAATCACTTTTGAGAGTGGAGTCCATCGAGATCAATGCACATCTAGATGCATCTCCTATGGATACATCTGGAGTTATAACTCTATCGAGAATAGGCTTACCGTATTTCACTTCACCAATTACTAAATATGGCTTACTATCTGCTGGCCTTATATAATTTCCTTGAGGATAAACTAGATACAATTCTAAATCCTGGCCTCTAATTTGCCCTCCTATGATAAATGTAGCTCCTAAAACAAGGCTGTCAGTGTTCACTCCGTCTGGAGACGAATGTTTAATCGTGAGTTTTCCAACATATGATGCTATTTGTTCAAAATCTTTACATTTGTTAAGATTTGAAACAGAATTTTCTTTAATATCTTTTTCTATGGACTTAAAAACTGCCTGAGATGTTGCCAAATTTCCTGAAGTAACAATCACAACTGTCCTGTCGCCTACATCATAAGTAAGCATTTTTGAATAAATGTTTACATTATCTAAACCTGCATTTGTTCTAGAGTCAGAAGCTAATACAACACCTTCATTAGTCTTAATACCTATACAATATGTCATGGTGAATTCTTATTTAAAAAACAGTAAATATTCAATTCTTAATTATCATAGCTATTATCTAATTTGTGCATTTGATAAAGGCAACAAACTATTAAGAATTAATATATGGTTAATTTGTGGAAAAAGTACGATTCTAAAAAAACTTATGACGAGTATCTTAACTCTGAACATAAGTTGCGTAGGCAAGCTGTTATTATCTCTCACATTTTAGAGAGACATGGCATCAAGAAGTTAAATGAAATTGAAAAGAATTGTGCAAGTACAATAAATGCTAGAGGGATAAATTTTCGAGTTTATTCTTCTGGGAAAAAACTCCAAGAGAAAAAGTGGCCTTTAGATATTATTCCGAGAATTATTCTAAAAAAAGATTGGGCCAAGGTTTCAAAGGGACTACTTCAAAGGGTAAAAGCTCTTAACCTTTTTATAGACGATGTTTACAACGACAGAAAAATTTTTAAAGATAATATTATTCCTGAAGATTTAGTTTTTAACTCTCCATTTTATCTAAGAGAGTGCTATGGTTTTTCACCAAAATATAAAGCTTGGTCCAACATTTCAGGAATTGATTTAATAAGAAATATCAATGGTGAGTTCATGGTTCTTGAGGATAATTTAAGAGTTCCTTCAGGAGTTTCTTACATGCTTGAAAATCGAATGGTGATGAGAGATGTCTTTCCCGAATTATTTACAAAATATAAAGTTTCCTCAGTCCATCAATATCCAAATAAATTGTATCATTGCATGCTTGAATGTGTCCCTCGAAAAACAAGAAACCCACATATGTGTGTTTTAACTCCGGGAAGATATAACTCAGCTTATTTCGAACATAGATTTTTAGCAGAACAAATGGGTATCGCGCTTGTTGAAGGAAAAGATTTATTCGTTGAAAAAGATTTTGTTTATATGAAAACTGTGACAGGTCCTATGAAAGTTGATTGTATTTATAGAAGAATAGACGATAACTTCTTAGATCCAAAAGTTTTTTATAAACATTCTTTGCTGGGAGTACCTGGTCTATTTAAATGTTGGCGTAAAGGTAATGTTGGTATTGTAAATGCACCTGGGACAGGAATAGCAGATGATAAAGCTATCTATTCTTACGTTGATAAGATGATTAAGTTTTATTTAAACGAAGAACCAAAACTAAAACAAGTAAAAACATTTTTATGTAGAAAAAAAATCCATAAAGATCATGTTATAGAAAATATCTCTAAATTAGTTGTAAAACCTACTAATGGATCAGGTGGTAATGGAATATTAATTGGTCCTAAAGCTTCAAAAGAAGAAAGAGAAAATATGATAGATAAAATTAAAGCTAAACCTTGCGATTATATTGCACAACCATTAGAAATTTTATCTACTAATCCCACAATTTCTGAAGAGGGAATTGAGCCAAGACATTTAGACCTTAGACCATTTGTATTAACCGGTAAAAAAACCTGGGTTACAACAGGTGGATTAACTAGAGTAGCTCTTAAAAAAGGAAGCACTATTGTAAACAGTTCTCAAGGTGGTGGCTCTAAAGATACTATGGTTATTGAAAGATAAATTATTTAACAACTCTTAAAAGAAGCATACATATTTCTTATTAAATCAAAGTATAAATCTTTTCCTGGATCAAGAGTTGCTCCTAATGGATCTATAACTCCAGTCTTAATATTGGTATCTTTTGCAACTGCTTTTATAATATCTGGATTAAATTGAGGTTCTGAAAATACACAAGTTACTTTTTCATGTTCAATTATTTCTCTGATTTCAGCCAATTGCTCAGCTCCTGGTAATACATCTGTATTAACTGTAAAAGCTCCCAAAACATTTACATTAAATCTTTTTTCAAAATACTGGTAGGCATCATGGAATACAATAGATTTAAAATCTCCTTTTAGCTCAGATTTAACTTTTTTTGTAAGATTGTCTAAAGCTTTATGAGCCTTCTTTAAATTAGCTTTATAAGCAGATGCATTGTTTGGATCTTTTTCAATTAAATGCTCTGCCATCTCACTTAAGATTGCTTTTGCGTTTATTGGATCAAGCCAAATATGCGGATCGTGTTCGCCGTGAGCATGCTCGTGATGATCATCATGTTTATCCTCTTTATGACCATGTTCTTTATGATCATCATGTTTATCCTCTTTATGACCATGTTCTTTATGATCATCGTGTCCGTGATCATCATGCCCTTCGAATATGTTTCTTTCTCTGAATTCTAATTTTTTTACACCCTTGATTTCCATTAATTCTATTTTTTCAGCTTTTTTTGCTATTGATTTTAATGGTTTTTCTAAAAAAGTTTCTAAGTCTTCGCCAACCCAAAATATTAAGTCAGCATTTTGCAACATTTTAGCGTGTGATGGTTTTAATGCAAATCCATGTGGAGAATTATATCCATCAACAATTAAATCTGGTTTACCCACTCCATCCATCAAATAACTAGCTAGTGAATGTATTGGTTTAATAGAAGCCACAACTTTAATTTCTGCATTGGCAGAAAAACTTAGAGTTAATGTAAAAAATAAAGTAATTGTAAGCTTAATAAATTTGTTTATCATAGTGTTATAATATAACGTTTGTTATAATATAACATATTTGAGGTCAAGGTTTTTAATATGGAAAATAAAAATAAAGTTCTACTAAAGGTTGAAAATGCTGGCGTTTCTATAAATGACAAATCTTTAGTTAAAGGAGTTTCATTTGAGATTAAACAAGGTGAGATAGTCACTTTGATAGGTCCAAATGGCTCTGGGAAATCAACAACAGCAAAAATTGCTTTAGGAATTTATAAAAAGATAGATGGCAAAGTTAAAAAATATACTGACAAAATTGGATACGTGCCTCAAAAAATTTCAATAGATTGGACCTTGCCAATAAGAGTATTGGATTTTATGACTTTGACAGAAGAATTAACTCAAGATCAAATTAATATTGCTTTAAATTTAACTGGTGTTGAACACCTAAAAAATAAAAGTTTAAGTAATTTATCTGGAGGAGAGTTCCAAAGAGTTTTGATAGCAAGAGCTATTTCTAAAAAACCAGAATTATTAGTTCTTGATGAGCCAGTACAAGGTGTTGATTTTAAAGGTGAAATTGCTCTATATGAATTAATCAAACAAATTTCAGAAAAAATGAAATGTGGAATTCTTTTAATTTCACATGATCTACATGTAGTAATGTCTGCAACTGATTTTGTATTATGTTTAAATGGACATGTATGTTGTTCTGGAGCACCTCATAAAGTCGTTAAAGACAGTAAATATAAGGAATTGTTCGGAGATAGAGCTTCCAATATCTTATCTTTATATGAGCATAAACATGATCATACTCACTCTCAAGATGGAACAATAGATCAAAAATAATATGCTTAATGATTTTTTTATAAGAGCTTTACTTGCAGGAATTGGAATAGCTTTAATAACAGGTCCAATAGGATGCTTTGTAATTTGGAGAAGATTGTCTTTTTTTGCAGGTACACTTGCGCATTCAGCTTTATTAGGTGTAACTATGGCTTTGGTATTTGAACTTAATATTGCTTTTTCAGTTTTTTTAATATCAGCAGTTTTAGCAATTTTTCTCCTTCAATTACAAACTAAAACAAATCTTCCTAACGATGCTTTGTTAGGTTTATTAGCCCATTCATCGCTAGCAATAGGACTTGTAATTATTGGATTTTTAACAACTATTAGATTTGATGTTATGGGTTTGTTATTTGGCGATATATTAGCTGTAAGTCAAAGTGATTTGTTATTAATTTGGGGTGGTGGCGTATTTATTTTAATAATTTTAAAGATTATTTGGAAACCTTTGTTTGCTTCCACAATAAATTATGATTTAGCTAAAGCAGAAGGGATGAACCCTGATAGGTATAATGCAATATTCACAATTTTGATGGCAGCAATAATTGCTATTTCAATTAAAATAGTCGGACTTCTTTTAATAACTGGAATGCTAATAATTCCCGCAGCTCTTGCAAGAAATATATCTAACAATCCATTACAGATGGTTATTTTATCGACAATTGGAGGACTATTATCTATTTTAATAGGATTATTTTCTTCTTTAGAATTTAATACCGCATCAGGTCCATCAATAATAACCGCAGCTTTAATACTTTTTTGTTTTTCACTTTTAAATTTTAAAAAATATTCCGAATTGAAAAAATGATAATTAATTAGTAAATTATATTTATGGCAAGAGCACAAACACTTTCTAGAAACCAACAAATAGTTTTAGATATTATTGAGAAGGCAAAAGGTCCTTTAAAAGCTTATTCGATACTTTTTAATGTACAAAAAAAAGGAATTAACGCGCCTCAACAAATTTACCGAGCTTTAGACAAGTTAATTGAAATGGGTAAAATTCATAAAATTGAAAGCAAAAATGCTTTCGTCGCATGTAGAAGTTCAGATTGTGAAATTTCTAAAGCTACAGCGTTTTCAATTTGTGAAAGTTGTGAGATGGTTGACGAAATTAGTGACGCTAAGCTCTCAAAATATTTATCAAGTTTTAATCACAAAAAAGGAATGAAATTTAAAAGATTTAACCTGGAATTTTTCGGTTTATGTAAAAAATGTAAGTAATTTTTTCTATATAAGCCATCAAATAGATCTCAGACGTATATCTTCCATATTTCACTTTTTAGTTGAGTTCCGGTTACATTACACACTACATTTTGTTACATTAATTAAAATATTAATAACTCTAGGGGGGTTAAATGAAATCATTAACTAAACTATTGGCAGTTATAGTCACTGCCTTGTTTTTCAATAATTTCGCTAATGCTGCGTGCGGAAAAATCACTTATGCAAACATGAACTGGGCTTCAGCTTCATTAATGGCGAATATTGATAAAATTATTTTGGAAAAAGGATATGGTTGCGAGGTAGAATTATTACCTGGCGATACAATGCCTTCATTCACTTCTATGAATGAAAAAGGTCAGCCGGATGTTGCACCAGAGCTTTGGGCTAATTCAGTAATGAGTCCGCTCAAAAAAGCTGTAGGTGAGGGAAGAATTCATATTGTAAATAAAGGTCCGATAACTGGACTTGGAGAAGGTTGGTTTGTTCCACCTTACACTATGGAAAAACATGGAATTAAAACTGTTCAGGACTTGTTAAAAAGACCTGATCTATTTCCACACCCTGAAGACAAATCAAAAGGAGCGTTTGTAGGATGTCCAGCTGGTTGGGGATGCCAACTAATTAACAATCAACTTTTTAAAGCTTTCGATATGGAAGCAAAAGGCTGGAAATTAGTTGATCCAGGATCAGCAGCAGGACTTGACGGTTCAATTGCTAAGGCTGTTGAAAGAGGAGAAAACTGGGTTGGTTATTATTGGAGCCCAACTGCAATAATCGGAAAGTACGATATGAGACTTTTAGATTTTGGAGTTAAGTGGGGTGGAGATGATAATTGGCACAAATGTGTGGTTAAACCAGAACAAGAGTGTGCCACACCAAAAAAAACTAGATGGGTAGACTCTGAAGTTTATTCAGTAGTTACTGATAACTTTAAAAAATCTGCAGGCCCGGAAGCTATGAAATTCATGAAAAAAAGAATTTATCCAGGAACAGTGATGAATTCAATGTTAGTTTACATGACTGATAATCAAGCTGAAGGTGAAGATGCAGCAATTGAGTTTATGAAGAAACATGAAAAAGTTTGGTCTAAGTGGGTTTCTTCATCTGTTGCAAAAAAAATTAAAGCAGGAATTTAATTTAAATTACTGTTTTTGATGCAACTCGAATTCTTCTTAAAATTTCCCTCAATGGAGAGGGAAAGTTTAAGAGATTTGAAAAAAGGTATTGACCTTACCTTTAAAGACTTTTCTCGAGAGTACGGAGATTCAATAGAGGGCTTTTTTGGCCCTCTATTAAAATTTTTAGTTTGGTTTGAAAAGTTTCTTATAACTACTCCTTGGCCTTTAATAATCTTTTTATTATCTTTTTTAGCCTGGTTAAGCTCAAGAAGTCTTAAGTTATCAATAGGTACAGCGATAAGTTTTTTTGTAATCGGTTATTTTGGTATGTGGAAAGATACTATGTCTACAATGGCAATCATATCTGTAGCCACTTTAATTTGTTTAATAATAGGTACACCTATTGGAGTTTTTATGGCTAGATCTGAAAGATTAAAAAATATTTTGTCCCCAGTGTTAGACATGATGCAAACTATTCCAACGTTCGTTTATTTAATTCCAATTATTATGCTTTTAGGAATTGGTAAAGTACCAGGATTGTTAGCCGTCTGTGTTTATGCGATACCACCAATTGTAAGGCTTACAAATTTAGGTATTAGGGAGGTAGATAGGAGAGTAGTGGAGGCAGCGAAAGCTTTAGGAATAAAAAAAAGAATAATCTTATTTAAAATTGAAATACCTTTAGCGTTACCTTCAATCATGACTGGAGTAAATCAAACTATAATGATGGCATTAGCAATGGTAGTTATTGCTTCAATGATTGGTGTAAGTGGTTTAGGAGTTCCAATTTTAAGATCTATTTCCAATCAATTTCTTGCACTGGGTTTAATGAATGGATTAGCTATAGTTGCACTAGCAATAATATTTGATCGAATTTCTCAAAATTATGCTAGAAGAATTCAAAAACATAAAGAAGCGAAAAAATAATTATTTCAAACTGTTTAAGTATTTAATATGCTTAGGAGTAATTTCACAACATCCTCCAATAATTTTTGCACCCTTGTTCTTTAATCTTTTACAAATTTCAAAGAATTTTTTAGGAGTAAGATCTTTTCTTTTTCCAAGCTGAACCTTAGGATTATTCGAGTCTGGTTTCCAACCTGGCGGAATATGTTCAAAAGCATTGATTTTAAATCCAAATGGAACTTTAAGTTTTTTAGAATCCTTAATTACTTCATTTAAATCTTCAAACGAAACACAAGAAGCCATAATTCCAATGGGCTTATATTTTTGGACTTTTTTTGCAACAGTTATAAATTTTTCACCTGAGGGTAATAATCCTTTACTCCTAATGTGGATACCAACTAAAATTTTTTTCTTGTATTTTTTAATTGCACTCAAACCCAATGCACACTCTTTCCAACTACTCATTACGTCTAAATAAAAGAAATCAACATATGGATTGAGATATTTTGCCTGGGATCTAAAACTTTCTTTTATAAATTTAAGATCTTTTCCAAGATCAGCAAAATAAGTAAAATTTTGAGGCGGAAGACTTCCAGCAATTAAAATTTTTTTTTTAGATATTGCTACGGCTTTTTTTGCCAGTTTTCCTGCTAGAATATTCAGATTTTTATATTCTTTTACTAAACCATTTTCGATTAGCCTTCTTTTTCTGCTACCAAAGCTATTAGTTACTATAATTTCTGCTCCGGCTTTTATAAAATCTAAATGCGTTTCGACGACTGTCTTATGATATTTTCGATTATATAATGCTGAGGCTCCCCACAGACTTCCGTGAGGTTTTACTCCACGGTTAAGTAACTCCTGACCCATTCCGCCATCGAGAATTCTAGTCTCTTGAAAAAAATTTTTAATTAATGACACTATTAAATACTAAGATAACCACACCAAAAATAGTAAACCAAATAAACCACTGTCCGTAGAGCTTAAAACCTGAGCCCTTATCAATACCTTTCCAAGGCATAAATGTGTAAGTGGCTAGTGTGACTAGAATAAAAAATAAAAGTAAATCTGTTAAGGTAATCATTATCTTTGGTTCAAAAGCATTACTTCTCTTACTTCTGCTCCTCTATATTTTGATAAAGGCCTAATTAGCTTATTGGAGGCATGCTGTTCCATGATGTGAGCAGACCAACCAGTAATACGAGACATTACAAATATTGGTGTATAGAAATCTATATCGATACCCATCATGTAATAAGTTGGACCACATGGAAAATCTACATTTGGATGGATATTTTTTCTTTGTAACATTACTTTTTCCAAAATTTCATACATTCTCGTATATTTTTCTTTTTTCAAAAGCTTAGCTACTTTAAACATGTAATGTTTCATTGTTGGTACTCTTGAGTCTCCTGTACGATAAACTCTGTGTCCAAATCCCATTACTACCTTTTTTTTATTTAATGCATTTTCAATCCAAGCTTTTGCTTTCTCAGGTTTTCCAATCTCTTTCATCATATGCATTACTGCTTCATTAGCCCCACCATGTAATGGACCTTTTAAAGAGGCTATAGCTCCAGTTATTGCACCATGTAAATCGGATAAGCTGGATGTAATTGTTCTAGCTGTGAATGTCGAAACGTTGAAACTATGTTCAGCGTATAATATTAACGAAATATCAAATGCTCTTACAATTTCTTTATCTGGAACTTTGTTGAACATCATTTTAAAGAAATTTTCTGAAAAAGATAATTTTTTACTTGGAGCTATAATAGATTTACCTTTTCGTGTTCTGAAATAAGCAGCAACAGCTGTTGGTGTTTTAGCGAATATTCTCATTGCCTTTCTCATGTTTGCTTTAGGAGAATTGTCTTTAGTGTCTTTATCTTCTAAGGCCATCAAACTTACACAAGTTCTAATTACATCCATAGGATGAGCGTTTCGAGGCATTTTTTTAATATCATTTAATATTTGCTTAGAAAGTTTTCTTTCCGATCTTTCTTGTTTGATAAATTTTTTCAGCTGACTTTTGTTAGGTAGCTCTCCGTTTAGAACTAAATATGCTACTTCTTCGAAATCACATTTATCGCAAAGTTCTTGAACCGTATAACCTCTATAAGTTAAGGCACTGAGTTCAGGAACTACATGTGAAATTGTAGTTTCATCTACTACTATACCTAACAAACCTTTTTTAATTTCTTCACTCATTATTCATGTCCTTCTGTAGAAAAATCTGTGATTTTCTTATCAGGCGTATTGTATTTCTCATATTCTACTAACTCGTACAACCTTTTTCTAGTCTGCATTTTGTCAATGATATTATTTTGATGGCCCTCTTTAAATATTGATTTAAGACCTAATTCAACATTCTGCATAGCGAGCCTCTGTGTTGTCACAGGATAAATAACTAAATTATAGCCTAAATTTTCTAATTGTGATCTATTTAATAATTTGGATTTCCCAAACTCTGTCATGTTAGCTAGCAAATAGCCTTTTGATATTTTTCTAACTTTTTCAAATTCCTTTTCATCTTTCATAGCCTCTGGAAAAATCATATCAGCGCCAGCATCTTCATAAGATTTAATTCTTTCTAGTGTTTTATCTATACCCTCAACAGTATTTGCATCAGTCCTTACAATGATTAAAAAATTTTTGTCTTTTCTAGCATTTACCGACTCTTTAATCTTTTTTACCATTTTATCTTTTGAAATAAGTTCTTTGTTGTCTAAATGCCCACATCTTTTTTCAGCAATCTGGTCTTCTATATGACAGCCAGCCAAACCTTTTTCTTCAAAGGTTTTTATTGTTTTTTTACAATCTTTAAATCCTGTATCTGCATCCACAATTGTGGGAAGGTCTGTCACTCTAGAAATTTGGTTGGCTCTATAACTAACTTGATCTAAAGTTGTTAATCCTATGTCTGGTAAACCTAGATCATTAGACATAACTCCGCCTGAGATGTAAACTCCATCAAATCCAATTTCAGCTATAAGTTTTGCACACAAAGGATTATACGCACCAGGGAATCTAAGAAGTTTTTTTGATTGTAAATTTTTTACAAATTCTAATCTTTTTTCAGAACTATTCTTTTTAGTAAAATGCATCTGCAAAGTTTATATTAAAGAGAGTAATAAAAATCAAAGGCTATTATTTTATTAGAATAAATATACCAGTTAATACTAACAAAAACGCTAAAACATATTCTACAATTTTTTTTGTTTTAATATTCCCCACGAATTTTCTTAATCCGCTTCCAAAAAGCGCCCAAAGACTAATCGTAGGAAAACATATTACTGCAGCAGTAATAGTAACAAATGCAACACCTATAAAAATATTTTCCTCAGTTGGAAAAAAACCTGAAGCAACAGTGATTGCAATAGACCAAGCTTTTGGGTTAATGAATTGGAATAAAGATGCTTCATAAAATCGTAATGGTCTTCCAGTTTCTTTTTGAACCATAGAAAATGAACCAATCATTTTCCACCCTAAGTAAATTAAATAAATAAAGCATAATATTTTCATGTAAAATTGGATTTGAGGATATATTAAAAACAAATTTGCTAAACCAAAACATGTGAGTCCAATTTGAAAAATATGTCCTAAAGGAATTCCAATTAAATGTGGTAACGTTCTTACAAATCCGAATTTCATACCCGAAGCTGTAAGCATTGCGTTATTTGGACCTGGGGTGAAAAACATTGTAAAATAAAAAGTTGCTAAAGCCGAAAAAAGAGCAAAACTAATCATAAATACTTTTTAATAACTTTTTCAAAATTCACAAAATCAGAAATTAATTCGTCGTGTTTAATTTCTTTTTCAGTTTTTTCAGTATAGCCATCTTTTACTAAAACAAATGGCAATTTAGCATTTTGCGCAGACGTAGCATCAACCTCGCTATCTCCAATCATAATTGTTTTTTTTAAATCACCTCCTACTATTTCGACAACATCTGTTAGGTGCCTAGGGTCAGGTTTGTTAAATGCAAAAGTGTCAGAACCAGCAACATATTCAAAAAATTTAAATAAATCGAGTTTTTTTAACAAATCTATTGCAAGTCTCTCTTGTTTGTTAGTGCAAACTGCCATTGAAATCTTTTTATTTTTTGCCCATTTGAGAAAATCAATTACACCCTTGATCGGAACACTATGCTTATCAATATTTTTGGAATAAAAATCTAAAAATTCTTTAGTCATTTCTTTTTTTGTTATCTCATCTTTAATTTCTTCTCTAAAAGACCTTTGCATCATAACCCATGCACCTTTACCTGCTAGAGATTTTATATCCTCCATTTTTTTTTCAGAGTGTCCATATTTTCTCATAACGTGGTTATGTGCAGCCATTAAATCTGGTGCAGTGTTAACAATCGTACCGTCTAGATCAAAAAGAATTGTATAAATTTGACTCATTTTAAAAGTATTAAAAAGAAATATTTTGTGACTTATTTCAGTTAAAATATTAATGTAAAGAAATTTTTAATGAATACAAATAATAAATTAAATAAAGCTAATTCATACAGGCTTTCTCAAGAATTATTACGAAACAAAGCTCTTAGGAAAGGAGTAAATTTAATTGCTCCAGAAACAATTTTTTTATCCCAAGATACTTTTTTCGGGAAAAACGTAACAATAGAACCTTACGTTGTTATTGGTCCAAAAGTAAAAATTGGAGATAATTCTCATATAAAATCTTTTAGTCATTTGGAGGGAACCAAAATTGAAAAAAATGTAGTTGTAGGTCCTTATGCAAGATTGAGGACGGGAACTACTTTAAAAAAAAATACTAAAATTGGAAATTTTGTAGAAACAAAAAAATCATCTATAAGTGAAAATTCAAAAGTAAATCATCTATCTTATATTGGAGACACTTCAATAGGTAAAAATTCTAATATCGGCGCTGGGACAATAACTTGTAATTATGATGGAACAAAAAAAAATAAAACAAAAATCTCTAATAATGTATTTGTAGGTTCAAATTCATCTTTAGTTGCGCCTTTAAGAATAGATGAAGGTAGCATAGTTGGCGCAGGATCAGTTATTACAAAAAATGTTAAAAAAAAATCTCTTGCTTTAACAAGAGCTTCTCAAATAGAAGTAAAAAATTATAAAAGAAAGAAAAAAAAGTAATGTGCGGAATTATTGGAATCGCTAGCAGCAAACCTGTATCAATAAATATCATTAATTCTCTTAAAAAATTAGAGTACAGAGGCTATGACTCTGCAGGTATTGCTACACTTGAGAATAATTTTATTAATGAAAAAAAATGTTCAGGAAGAGTAGATGAATTAGAAAAGATCTTATTTAAGAGCCCATCAGATGGAAATATTGGTATTGGTCACGTAAGATGGGCAACTCATGGAGTCCCAAATATTGCAAATGCTCACCCTCACTCATCAGAAAGTGTTTCAGTAGTACATAATGGTATAATTGAAAATTCTGACGACTTGAAAAAAGAGTTAGAAGCAAAAGGTGCTATATTTAAATCAGATACAGATACCGAAGTTATTACATTATTGATTACAGAGGAACTCAAAAAATCTCAACCACTTAAATCGGTATTTAAAACCATTAAAAAACTTAAGGGAAGTTTTGCGCTGGGTATAATTTTTAAAGATTTCTCTGACTTTATTATTGGAGCTAGAAGAGGTAGCCCATTAGCAGTTGGTTATTCAAGCAAGGAAAATTATTTAGGCTCAGACTCCTATGCATTAAAATCTATGACAAATAAAATCTCATATTTAGATGACGGTGAACTATGTGTATTAAGTAAGGACAATGTAAGCTTTTATGACTCAAATGAAAAAAAAATAAATAAAAAAATACATACTGTTTCAGATGAAAAAAATATCTCTGATAAGGGAGATTTTAAAAATTTTATGTCCAAAGAAATATTTGAACAACCTTTAACTGCTAAAAATTGTATTAGTGAGTACCTTGATAGTTTAAAAAAGGATATAAATATTATTAATTTTCCTCTTGATCCTCGAAATATAAAAAAAATAATTTTAATTGGTTGTGGGACAGCTTTTCACTCATGTCTTGTCGCAAAATATTGGTTAGAGGAACTTACAAGTTTAGACATCGAAATAGATATTGCCTCAGAGTTCAGGTATAGAAAATTAAAATTTGACAGTGATAACTTATACATATTTGTATCGCAGTCTGGTGAGACCGCAGATACCGCGGCAGCTTTAGATATTTGCAAAAAAAATAATGTCAAAACCTGTTCTATTGTAAATGTAATAGAGAGTACAATCGCAAGAAACTCTGATTGGGTTTTACCTATACACGCTGGGCCTGAAATAGGAGTAGCTTCTACAAAAGCTTTCATAGGCCAACTAATAGTTCTATATATTCTTAGTTTAAAAATTTCTTTTTTAAGAGGTGATCTTGATAAGAAAATTTATAATCAAAAAATTAAAAATCTAGAAAATCTTTCAAATTCTATTAAAAAAACTCTAGCACTAGAGTCAAATATTCAATTGATGGCAAAAGAATTTTTAAACGCACGGGGATCAATGTTCTTAGGTAGAGGAAGTTCTTTTCCTATAGCCTTGGAAGGTGCGCTTAAACTGAAAGAGCTATCCTATCTTCATGCCGAGGGATATCCTGCTGGTGAAATGAAGCATGGTCCTTTAGCTTTGATTGAGGAGGGATTACCAGTAATTGTTATTGCACCTAAAGATAAATATTTTGAAAAAACTTTATCGAATATGCAGGAAGTAATTGCTAGAGGTGGAAAAATTTTTTTTATTACTGATAATAAAAAGGACTCCATCAGTGAAAATATTAGATTTGGAATAAGAGTCCCATATTTGGATAGTTTATTATCGCCAATTTTATTAGCAGTGCCTCTGCAGCTTTTAGCCTACCATGTGGCACTTCTAAAAAATTGTGACATAGATAAGCCAAGAAATTTAGCAAAATCCGTTACAGTGGAGTGAAATGTCTATTAAGTATAAAGCTATGGTTTTATCTTGCATAGACCCGAGGTTTCAATCCATCATTTTTAATCATCTTAGAAAAAAAAAATTAATAGGAAAATATAGCAGTTTTACAATAGCTGGTTCATCAATTGGAGTGACTGGACTAAAATTTAAAAAGTGGCATAGAACATTTTGGGAAAATCTTGAAATTTCTATAAGGCTGCATAAAATCAAAAAATTAATAGTAATTAATCACCGAGATTGTGGGGCAGCTAAAATTTTAAACGGTAAAAAAGAATTTACTAAGCTTAATGAAACCCTACTACATCGCTCTTCATTTAAAAAAATAAAAAAGATATTTAAAAAGAAATACCCTAAGCTTAAGATTGAAACCATTCTTATGTCTTTAAATAAAAAAGTTGAAAAATTTTGATTTTTCGGGAATTTTTAACCATATAATCTACATTCTTACTTGGAAAAATCTCTTTTGCATTATATATATACCTTGAGTTGAATATGAAAAAATGGAACTTAAATAGTTGGACTAAATACCCTGTTAAACATTTACCGGTTTATCAAGATAAGAAAGAATTGGACTTAGTTTTAAGTAAAATTAAAAAATACCCTCCTTTAGTTTTTGCAGGGGAGTCAAGATCTTTAAAAAAAGCTTTAGCTCAAGTAGTTGAGGGTAAAGCATTCTTGCTTCAAGGAGGTGATTGTGCAGAAAGTTTTGCAGAATTTCATCCAGATAATATAAGAGATACATTTAAAGTAATTTTACAAATGTCTTTAGTTCTGACTGCATCTGCATCAGTACCAGTTGTAAAAGTTGGAAGAATTGCAGGTCAATTTTCAAAACCAAGAAGTGCTCCAACAGAAAAAAAAGATGGAAAAGAATTACCAAGTTACTTGGGTGATAATATTAATGGAATGGAATTTACTGAGAAGGCAAGAATTCCAGATGCCAAAAGATTGTTCAGAGCTTATTCACAATCAGCATCTACTCTAAATTTATTGAGAGCTTTCTCACAAGGAGGTTTTGCAGATTTAAGACAGGTTCATTTGTGGAATTTAGGATTTATTAAAGATAAAACAAAAGGTAAATACAAAGAAATTGAAGACAAAATAAGTGACGCTTTAGCTTTTATGGAAGCTTGTGGTATCAATTCAGACAATAATCGAAGACTTAGAACTGTAAATTTTTATACATCTCACGAAGCACTACTATTACCTTTTGAAGAGTCAATGACAAGAGTTGACTCGACTACAGGTGAGTTTCACGACACATCTGCTCATTTTGTTTGGATAGGTGACAGAACCAGACAACTTGATGGAGCACACGTAGAATTTTGCAGAGGAATTAAAAATCCTATTGGCCTTAAATGTGGTCCTTCTTTAAAACCTGATGAATTAATAAAACTTTGTAATATTTTAAATCCAGAAAATGAACCAGGAAGAATGACTTTAATTTCAAGGTTTGGTGCTGACAATGTTGAAAAGTTTTTACCAAATTTAATTCAAGCTGTTAAAAAAGAGGGTCTAAATGTAGTATGGTCTTGTGACCCTATGCATGGAAATACAATTAAAGCAGCTACTGGTTTCAAAACAAGAACTTTTGACAGCGTTGTAAAAGAGGTTAAAAATTTCTTTGCGGTACATCAAGCAGAGAACACTTATGCTGGCGGTCTTCATATTGAAATGACAGGTCAAGATGTGACTGAATGTACCGGTGGAGCTCAAAAAATTTCAGAAAATGATCTTTCTAACAGATACAGAACTCATTGTGATCCAAGACTAAATGCCAATCAAGCTTTAGAGTTGGCTTTTTTAATATCTGACGAAATCAAGAAAAATTCAAAAATATCAAACAAAATTATTCAAGCCGCGTCTTAATAATTATTGTAATTATTAAGATCAAACCTTAAAAGAGAGGAAAGGTACTAATTATGAACGTAAAAAAAAGAGCTCAAATAATCACCGATTGGATTAATAACTATTGTGATTCGATATCTTATAAACCTAAAGCTTTAGTTGTTGGAATCTCGGGTGGAATTGACTCTTCAGTGGTTAGTACTCTGTGTGCAAACACTGGTCGTAGAACAATTGTGTTAACGATGCCTATAAAGCAAATTAAGTCGCAACATGATCTGAGTTTGTTACATGCTCAATGGTTAAAACAAAAATATAAAAATGTAGATCATCATTTATTAGAAATGGATAAAATCTTTAATTCATTTTCACAAGTTTTAAATAAATTTAATAATGAGCATGGATATGCTAATTCAAGAGCAAGACTTAGAATGGCTTCCTTATATCAAGTAGCTGCAGCCAACAATGGAATTGTTGTAGGTACTGGAAACAAGGTTGAAGATTTTGGTGTCGGTTTTTATACTAAATATGGAGATGGAGGAGTTGATATCTCCCCGATAGCTGATTGTACCAAATCACAAGTTTGGGAATTAGGAAAGTATCTAGGGGTGTCTGAAAATATAATAAATACACCTCCTACTGATGGATTGTGGGATGATGGCCGAAATGATGTTCAACAACTTGGCATGAGTTATGAAGATCTTGAGAAAGCTATGGAAGATAAAAATGATCCAAATTATAAAAAATATTTAGAAATAAGAGAAAAAAATTTACACAAAATGAATCCTATACCTGTTTGCAAATTCAATGAATAATCTCAGACTCACTAATTCATTATCTAAAAAAAAAGAAATCTTTAAACCAATTAATCCACAAAATGTTTCTTTGTATGCATGCGGTCCGACAGTATATGACAGTCCACATGTTGGTAATGCTAGAAGTTTAATAGTTTTTGATGTTTTGTTTAGAGTATTGAAGATTCTTTATAATTCAAATGTGACCTATGTAAGAAATATCACTGATGTTGATGATAAAATTATAGAAGCCTCAAAAAAAAATAAAAAAAAGATATATGAAATTACTAATGAAATTACTAAAATTTTTCATGAAAACTGTGAAAGTTTAAATTGTTTAAAACCCTCGGTCGAACCTAAGGCAACCGATCATATAAAAGAGATGAAAGAGATGACATCTTCATTGATTTCGAAAGGTTTTGCGTATGAAAATAAAGGGCACGTTTATTTTGCTATTGATAAATTTAAAGATTATGGAAAATTATCCAATAAAAACTTAGATGATCTTAAAACAGGAGCACGAGTAGAGATTTCAGATTTAAAAAAAAATCCAATGGATTTTGTTTTATGGAAACCATCAAATAAAGAGGACCCCGGATGGGAGTCACCCTGGGGGAGAGGTAGACCTGGTTGGCATTTAGAATGTTCTGTAATGAGTGAGAAGTACTTAGGTAAAAGATTTGACATACATGGAGGGGGTTTAGATTTAATTTTTCCTCATCACGAAAATGAAATTGCACAATCTTGTTGTAATAATAATACTAAAAATTTTGCAAATTATTGGGTTCATAATGGATTCCTTACTTTTAATAAAGAAAAAATGTCTAAGTCTTTGGGAAATATAATTTCAATAACTAAAGCAGTTAAAAAGTATTCAGGTCAGGTTGTGAGGTTAGCTCTTTTAAGCTCACATTACACTCAACCTCTTGATTGGAACGATCAGCTTTTAATGAATCAAGAAAGTGTATTAAAAAAATGGTATAATCTTTACACAAATGAAAATAATAACAATTATGAAGTTGATGAAATATTGCTAGATGACCTTAACACCCCCGGCTATATAGCTAAGATACATGAGTTGTATAATGCTGCAAACAAAGGTGACGAAAGTAAAAGAATAAAGTTTAATAATGCTTGCAAACTCATTGGATTGTTTAATCAAAGTAAAAAAGAGTGGGAAGATTCTAAAAAAAGTAAAATTAGTGTGTCTGAAGATTATATTTTAAAAAAAATTGAAGAGAGAATAAAAGCTAAAAATAAAGGTGACTTTTCTCAGGCAGATGAAATAAGAAAAGAATTATCCTCCAAAGGAATAATAATTGAGGATCAAAAAGGTAAAACTACTTGGAAAGTGAAATGAGTAAGGAAAAATTGTATATTTTTGATACAACTTTAAGAGATGGTGCACAAACGGAAGGTGTAGATTTCTCTTTAGAGGATAAAAACAAAATAGCATCTGTATTATCAGATATTGGGGTTGACTATATTGAAGGGGGATGGCCTGGGGCTAATCCAGTCGATACAAAATTTTTTTCTAACCAACCAAAAACGGGTAAAACAGTATTTACTGCTTTTGGAATGACAAAAAAAACTGGAAGAAGTGCAGATAATGATCCCGGTTTAGCCTCGCTTATAAATGCAAATACACCTGCTGTTTGCGTGGTAGGAAAGTCATGGGACTTTCATGTTAAAGTAGCCTTAGGTATTAACAATGAAGAAAATTTAGAAAACATAAGGGAGACAGCAAAACATTTAATTAAAAATAAAAAGGAATTTCTTTTTGATGCTGAACATTTTTTTGATGGTTACAAAGCTAATCCAGATTACGCATTAAATTGTTTAAAACAAGCTTTTGATAATGGAGCTAGGTGGATAGTCTTATGCGATACAAATGGAGGAACTTTACCAAATGAGGTCAGAGAAATTATTTCTAAAGTTATTAAAGTAATTCCTGGCAAAAATCTTGGAATTCATGCTCATAACGATACTGAAAATGCTGTAGCAAACTCTTTAGCAGCTGTTGAGTGCGGTGTGAGGCAAATTCAAGGAACAATTAATGGTTTAGGAGAGAGATGTGGAAATGCTAACCTAATGTCAATAATTCCAAGTCTTTGTCTTAAAAAAACATTTAGTGATAAATATGAAGTTAATATTAAGAAGGAAAAATTGTCATCACTAACAGAGTGTTCAAGATTGCTTGACGAAATTTTAAATAGAAAACCAAATAAAAACATGGCTTATGTAGGTGCTTCAGCTTTTTCTCACAAGGGCGGGTTACATGTTTCTGCGGTAAAAAAAGATCCAAAGACTTATGAACATATAGATCCAAAATTAATCGGAAATCATAGAAATATAATAATATCTAATCAATCTGGCAGATCAAATATATTATCAAGACTTGAGAAATATGGAGTGAGAATTGACTCTAAAGATCCCAAAGTACAAAAAATTTTAGATGAAGTTAAAGATAGAGAGTTTAGTGGTTATTCATACGATGGGGCAGACGCTTCGTTCGAGTTATTGGCAAGCAGACTTCTTGGAAAGGTTCCAAATTATTTAAAAGTAAAGAGCTACGATGTGAATGTTTCAAAATCTGAAAAAATTCAAACCAAAGCAAAAGTTGTATTTTTAATTGATGGAAAAGAAATTGAATGTCATGGTGAAGGAAATGGTCCAGTAAATGCATTAGATAACGCTATAAGATCGAATTTTAAAAAAGTTACCAAGTATTATAATTTTTTCTCCGATTTGAAACTTCTTGATTATAAAGTAAGAATTTTAAATACTGGAACAGAAGCAACAACTAGAGTGTTAATAGAGAGCACAGATAAATCTGGAGTGAGCTGGTTTACAGTTGGAGTTTCTCCTAATATAATTGAAGCTTCTTTCAAAGCATTAATCGATAGCTTAGACTATAAATTATATAAGGAAAAAGCACCTGCAAATTTAAATGAAAAATAAATTTGGGTTTTTACTAATTAAACCTCAATTAGGTGAAAACATAGGCGCTTGTGCACGCTCTATGAAAAATTTTGGATTTGATAAATTAAACATAGTTTCTCCTAAATTCACTTTTCCTAATCATAAAACAAAAGTCACTTCTGTTGGGGCTTACGATATCATTAATAAAGCTAAAATTTACGATGAGATAGACGAGGCAATTAATAAATTTGAAATTATAATTTCTTTAAGCGCTAGAAGAAGAGATATAAATAAAAAACATATTACAATGAAAGATTTTAAAGATATAATAAACAAAAATCAAAACGTTAGTTTTGGATTAATGTTTGGGCCTGAGGCATCAGGTCTTTCAAATAAAGATCTTTCTTATTCAAATTACATTTTACAAATACCAACATCAAAAAAATTTAGATCTTTAAACTTGTCTCATTCTGTTACTATAATTTGTTATGAAATATTTAAAATTATGAGTCTCAAATCCTTTGAAAAAAAAGGGAAAAAAAATAAGATATCTTCAAAATTTAAAGTTTCATCGTTTGTTAATCACTTATTAAAACTATTGGAGACTAAAAATTTCTTCAAACCCCACGAAAAAAAACAGTCAATGATAACTAATATAAATAACCTAATTTATAGACTTGAGCCTAATGATAAAGAATTAAGGATTTTAGCCAGTATTATAAGCTCTTTAAGTAAAAAATTATGAGCAAACGATAATTGACAAATAAATTTGAAACCTTATAAACATTTATCGAAAAAAAATGACAAAAAGACTTAAATCTAAACATAAAGTTGATAGAAGATTAAAGGCTAATATTTGGGGTAGACCAAAAAGTCCTTTTAATACTCGAGCATATCCCCCAGGCCAACATGGCCAAAATAAAAAAGGTAAACCAACAGACTATGGAATTCAACTACAAGCAAAACAAAAGTTAAAAGCTTACTATGGAAATATAAATGAGAGGCAATTTAGAAATATATATCGAAAAGCTTTGTCAAAAAAAGGTGATACGACAGAAAATCTTATTGTTCTTCTAGAGAGCAGACTTGATACAGTTATATATAGAGCAAAATTTGCACCAACTGTTTTTTCAGCTAGACAAATGATTAATCACGGTCATTTCAAGGTGAACAAAAAAAAAGTTAATATATCTAGTTATGTAGTAAAAGACACCGATATCATTGAAGTAAGAGATAAATCTAAAAATTTAAATATCATTGATGGCTCCTTACAAAATAAAGAAAGAGATGTTCCAGAATATATTCAATTAGATAATAAAAATAAGACAGCGAAATTAGTAAGAAAACCAAAATTTTCAGAAGTACCTTACCCTGTAGTAATGGAGCCTAATTTAGTAATTGAATATTATTCAAGATAAAAAATTAAATTATTTTTTTATTTTTTAGCAATTCTTTAAGTTCACCTTTTTCAAACATTTCTTTAACAATATCACATCCACCTACAAACTCTTCTTTAACATAAAGTTGTGGTATAGTAGGCCAATCGCTAAAGTCTTTTATACCCTGCCTTAGCTGTTCATCTTCTAAAACATTAATACCTTTAAAGTTTACTTTTAAATGCTTAAGCACATTTGAAACTGCCATTGAAAAGCCACACTGGGGAGAGTCAGGTGTACCTTTCATAAATAAACAAACTTCATTTTCTTTGATTAAATTTTTAATTTTTTCTTTTATTTCCATTATTTCCCTTCTGTAATTATTGATAAAGCATGAAGTTCATTCCCCATTTTACCTTTTAAAGATTTGTAAACTAATTTATGTTGATCAATTTTATTTAGATTATTAAATATTTTTGATTTTATAATAGCAGAGTAGTGATTATTATCTCCCATTAAATCTTTAATTTCAATTGAAGCATCGGGTATGGCCATCTTAATTAATTTTTCAATTTCATTTTTAGGTAAAGGCATTAATAATTATTATACCATTGGTTATTAATTTTAAATAGGTCATTTTTAGCAATTTTAAGTTCTCCTTCAACCTCAAAAAATTCTTGCTGTGTAACTCCGATTTTTTCATAAAAAATATTTCCAGTTTTGAGTATTTTCTCTACTTTTTTGAAATTTCTTTCACCTATTTCTAAAATGTATCTTCCTTGATCTTCTCCAAAAAAATATTCAATTGTGTTATTTAATTTTTTTGGTTTTTCAATTTTGACGCCTAAATTAGAGCTAATCGTCATTTCACTTAAAGCCACAAGCAACCCTCCATTTGATACATCATGAGCAGAGTCTATTAAGTTTTCATTTATAAGCTTTAAAACAGCTTCACCATTATTTTTTTCGTTTGTTAGATTTACCTCCGGTGGTTTTCCTTCAGTAATTGAGTAATTTTCTTGAAGAAAACAACTCTGTCCTAAATGTCCAAAAGTTTTACCAATTAAAATTAAAAAACTTTTATCTTTTTTTAAACTATGACCTATTGGTTTAAAAATTTTTTTAATAAGCCCAACACCACCAATAACTGGAGTTGGAAAAATATTTTTCTTATTAGTCCCGTTATAAAAAGAAACATTTCCCGATACGATTGGATAATTCAAAAATTCACATGCTTTTTTAATTCCCTCTAAACATTCAGCGAATTCTCCCATTACATCCTCGTTTTCTGGATTTCCGAAATTTAAACAATTTGTTATAGCTAGTGGTTTTGCTCCAACGGTTATTAAGTTTCTCCAATTTTCACAAACAATTTGTTTTCCACCAGTTAAAGGATGAGACTTGCAATAGTTTGCTGAGGAGTCTACTGATACGGCTATAGCTTTATCTTTATTATGTATTCTAATTATAGCTGCGTCAGAGCCGGACCTTTGGGCAGTATCGCACATGACCATTTGATCATATTGGTCTGTAATCCAACTTTTATTTGAATGGTTTGGGGAAGATAAAATTTTAATTAAAGCATCTTCAATTTTAATTTTTTTTAGTTTTTTAAAATCAATTGTATTTTTTTCATTCTTTTTTTTAGACCACTTTCTATCATAAATAGGAGCATTTGCGGCTAAAGCATCGATAGGAATTTCACCCTCAATTTTATTTTTATATTTTAGAGTTAATTTTTTTGTGTTTGTAGTTTTACCAATTATAACAAAATCTAAATCCCACTTTTCAAAAATCTGTTTTGCATGTTTCTCTTTACCGTCTTCTAGAATCATCAACATTCTCTCTTGACTTTCAGATAACATCATTTCATAAGGTGTCATATTTTCTTCCCTACATGGAACTTTGTCTAATTCAAGCTCTATTCCTAGCGACCCTTTAGAAGCCATTTCAACACTTGATGAAGTTAATCCTGCTGCGCCCATATCTTGAATAGAAATGATCGAGTCATCTTTCATTAATTCTAAACATGCCTCTAAAAGCAACTTTTCTGTGAAGGGATCACCAACTTGAACTGTAGGTTTTTTTTCTTCAGAATTTTCATCAAATTCAGCAGAAGCCATAGAAGCTCCATGAATTCCATCTCTACCAGTCTTTGACCCAACGTAGACAACTGACTTATTTAATCCTTTTGCTTTCGAGTAAAATATCTTATTTTTCTTTGCATGTCCTACGGCCATAGCATTTACTAAAATATTTTCATTGTAAGTCTCATTGAATTTTGTCTCTCCAGCCACCGTAGGTATGCCTATACAATTTCCATATCCACCTATTCCTGAGACTACTCCATTTAGCAAACTTTTAGTTTTAGGATGTGACGGAGAACCAAAATGTATAGAGTTTAACAAAGCTATGGGTCTAGCACCCATGGTAAAAACATCTCTTAGAATTCCCCCGACACCTGTAGAGGCACCTTGGTAAGGCTCGATATAAGAAGGATGATTATGACTTTCTATTTTGAAAACAATTGCATCATCATCTCCAATATCGATCACACCCGCATTTTCACCTGGCCCTTGAATAACTTGCTTTCCTTTTGTAGGTAGCTTCTTTAAATGAATTTTTGATGATTTATAAGAACAATGTTCATTCCACATTGCTGAAAAAATTCCAAGCTCAAGTAAATTAGGATTTCTATTAAGTAGTTTTTTTATATTTTCATATTCCTCTTTTTTAAGACCATGTTTTTCTATTATTTTTTCAGTAATTTTCATTTTTAATTTAGGAGACTTTTAAATAAATTTATACCATCTGTATTAGAAATCATTTCATCAATCATTCTCTCTGGATGAGGCATCATTCCTAAAATATTTTTTTTAGAATTATAAATACCAGCGATATTATCCATCGCGCCATTTGGATTTACTCTTTCAGATATATCACCCTTTTCATCACAATATTTAAAAGCTATTAAATCTTCTTTTTTTAATTGTTCACGATGTTTTTCATTTGTAAAAAAATTTCCCTCGTTATGTGCAATATTAATTTTCAAAACTTGATTCAATCGATAGTTAGATGAAAATTTCGTTTTATTATTCATAACTTTTATGTTTACATCTTTATTGATAAATTTTAGTTTTTTATTTCTTAACAAAGTTCCACTTAGCAACCCTGTCTCAGTGAGGATCTGAAATCCATTACATATACCTAGAATTAAACATCCAGAATTAGCTGCTTTAATTACTTCATCTAAGATAATAGATTTCCCAGCTATGGCTCCAGATCTAAGATAATCCCCATAGGAAAATCCTCCTGGAATTACTATTAAGTCAGATTTAGGAAGAGCAGTTTCTTTGTGCCAAACCATCTTATTTTTAAACTGCATCTTTTCTAATGCTGTTGCAATATCACGATCACAGTTAGAACCTGGAAAAACAATTACACATGATTTCATTTTACTTTATCTATTTTGTAATCTTCAATAATCAAATTAACTAATAGCTTTTCACACATTTGATTTACTTTTTCTTCTGCTTTAACTTGGTCTTGCTCCTCAACATCTATTTCGAAATATTTTCCTTGACGTATACTTTTCAAATTATCCATACCCAGATTGGCCAAAGTATTCTGCACAACTTTACCTTGTGGGTCCAATACATCTTTTTTAAGGGTTACTATTACTGAAAATTTCAATTTATTTTTTTTTGAATTTAATTGGAATAGTTTTTCCAAAATTTACTTCACTTATATTTGTCTCTTCAGGCATAATACCCAGTCTTCTCGCAACTTCTTGGTAAGCTTGTATTATATTACCTAAATCTTTTCTAAACCTATCTTTATCTAATTTTTTTTCTGTTTTTGAGTCCCACAATCTACATGTATCAGGACTTATTTCGTCTGCTAAAACTATTTCCTTTTTTTCAGTCTCCTTGTTCCATGCTTTTCCATATTCAATTTTAAAATCTACAAGTTTTATACCAATTGCTCTAAACATTCCTACTAAAATATCATTAATGCGCAACGTAATTTTATCAATTTCGTTTATTTCCTCTTCTTCTGCCCAACCAAATGAATAAATATGCTCTTTTGAAATAATAGGATCATTCAATTGATCTTTTTTGTAACAATATTCTAACAAAGGCTTTTCTAAAACTGTTCCCTCAGGAATACCCAGTCTTTTAGTAAGTGAGCCAGTTGCAATGTTTCTAACAATGAACTCAATAGGAAAAATTTCAGCTTTTTTAATTAATTGCTCCCTCATATTTAGTCTTTTTATAAAGTGGGTGTTGATTCCGCATTGAGATAAATTAGTTAAAATATATTCTGAGATCCTATTATTTAACACTCCTTTACCTTCAACTTTTGCCTTTTTTAAATTATTGAAAGCTGTTGCATCATCTTTAAAATGTTGAATTACTAAATTCTTATCTTTAGTCTCATAGATAATTTTAGCCTTGCCTTCATATAACTTATTGCCTTTATTCACTTGATTACCTTTTTTTTAGATTACGTTTAAAAATTATATTAATTTTTTTCGTATGATAACTAAAATCAAATAACTTTTTAAGTTTATTAACAGGTATTTTATTATTAATCTTTTTATCTGAAACTATTTTATCATAAAAAGATGAATTTTCTTTCCAAGCACTAAGAGCATTCTTTTGTACAATCCTATAAGCTTCATCTCTTGAGAAACCAGCAGATGTCATTTCAAGTAAAACTCTTTGAGAAAAAAAGATACCATTAGTTATATTTAAATTTTTCTTCATATTTTTGGGATATATATTTAAATTTTGCACAACATTTAATAATCTCGCTAAAGCAAAATCCAAGGCGATAGTCGCATCTGGACCAATATTCCTTTCTACAGCCGAATGAGAAATATCTCGCTCGTGCCATAAAGCAACATTTTCTAAAGCGGGAATAACACTTGATCTTATCAGTCTAGCTAATCCAGTTAGGTTTTCACTAAATATTGGATTTTTTTTATGAGGCATTGCTGATGATCCTTTTTGTTTTTTTCCAAAAAATTCTTCGACTTCTGCAACTTCAGTTCTCTGCAGGTGTCTTATTTCAATCGCAAACCTCTCAATCGAACTTGCTATAATTCCAAGAGTAGAAAAAAATTGTGCGTGTCTATCTCTAGGTATTATTTGTGTAGAAATAGGTTCTACGCTCAGTTTAAGTTTTTTTGCAACATAACGCTCTACCTGTGGATGAACATTAGCAAAAGTTCCTACTGCACCTGAAATAGCACACGTTGAGATTTCTTTAATTGAATTTTCCAGTCTTTTTTTGTTTCTTTTAAATTCTTGATAAAACGTTAACATTTTTAGACCAAATGTAATTGGTTCGGCATGGATACCGTGGCTTCTACCCATACATAAAGTAAATTTATGTTTTAATGCCTGACGTTTTATCGAAACTAGTAATTGATCAATATCTTTTAATAAGATTTCACCAGATTGTTTTAATTGTAGATTAAAACAGGTATCCAAAACATCAGATGAAGTCATTCCTTTGTGCAAATATTTTGCATCTTTACCAGCTTTTTCTGTAATAGAGGTTAAAAATGCAATTACATCATGCTTTACTTTTTCCTCAATTTGTAAAATTCTTTTTACATTAATTTTTGCTTTTGATTTAACTTTCTTTGAAACACCTTTTGGAATAATCTTTAACTTTTCCATAGCCTCAGCCGCAGCTAATTCAATTTTTAACCATATAGAGTATTTATTTTTATCTTCCCAAATATTTTTAATTTCTTCTCTTGAATATCTTTCAATCATCTATTTTTTGACAATGTAAATATTTCATAACCAGTTTTTGTTACACCTATAGTATGTTCAAATTGTGCAGATAAAGATTTATCTTTTGTAACCGCAGTCCAGCCATCTTTTAAGGTTTTTGTTTCATATTTACCAAGATTTATCATAGGTTCAATTGTAAAAATCATTCCAGCTTTAATTTTTGCACCAGTTCCTTTTTTTCCATAATGCAAAACATTAGGCTCCTTATGAAATTGTTGTCCTATACCATGACCACAAAAATCTTGAACAACTGAAAATCCCTCAGCCTCCACATGATTTTGGATTGTACAACCGATATCTCCTAAGAAAATATCTTCTTTAATAATTTTAATAGCTTTCATCATAGCTTCATAAGTCGTTTGAACTAATTTTTTTGCTTTAATTGAAACTTCGCCAATTTCGAATGTTCTACTCGTATCACCATGCCAACCATCTTTAATTGCAGTTACATCTACATTAATAATATCTCCGTTATTTAAAATCTTATTAGATGGTATTCCGTGACAAACAACATGGTTAGCTGATGTGCAACATGATTTTGGAAAACCTCTGTAAAAAAGCGGAGCTGAGAAAGCACCATGGTCATTAAGGTATTCATAACATAAATTGTCGATCTGTTCAGTTCGTATTCCAGGTCGTGCAATTTTTGCAACTTCATCTAAAGCACCTGCAGCTATTATTCCAGCAGATCGAGTTTTTTCAAAAGCTTCTTTATAATTTTCAATCATTAAATTTTGAAATTTATTTCACGATTTAGTTTTATTCCTTTTGACGAAAATTTACAATCAAAGCAAAGTATTTTTAGATTTTTTTTAACAGCTTTTGCCAATAATTCACAATATTTAGGATCTATATCTTTTGCTAGTTCAAATGTATTACAATCATCTCTTTGAATTACAAAAAGAAGGTAAATTTCATAACCTTTTTTGTTAGCTTTTAATAACTCTCGTATATGCTTAAGACCACGAGAGGTAATCGCATCAGGAAATTCCGCGATTTGTTTTTTTCTTGAAAGAGTTACATTTTTAACTTCTACAAAAGTTTGTTTAGTTTTTTTTGTCAATAAAAAATCAAATCTTGTATTTTCACTAAATTTTACCTCTTGTTGAATATTATTCAAATTTTTGAAATTTTTAATTATTCCTTTTATTAATGCATCATAAACAATTTTATTAGTTAAGTGAGTATTTATACCAACTTTCGATTTTTGATCCTGAATAACTTGTAATGTGTATTTAAGCTTTCTATTAGGATTATCAGATTTAGTTAGCCAAACGTTGTTACCTTTTTTCAACAAACCCATCATAGAACCGGTATTAGGGCAATGCGCTGTTATTATGCTATTACCAATTTTGATATCGACAAAAAAACGTTTATATCTTTTTATAAATTCTCCTGATATTAATGTTTGATTAAATTTCATGTATAATTAATAATCTATGAGGAAAAAAAAGAAAGTAAATGCAGCAATTTTAATTATTGGAAATGAAATTTTATCCGGAAGAACCCAAGATAAAAATATTGCATTTTTAAGTAATTGGCTTAACTCACAATGCGGAATATCAGTTTCAGAAGTCAGAATTATACCTGACGTTGAAAAAACTATTGTAAATAATATTAGACTTTTATCAAAATCTTTTAATTATGTATTTACTACTGGAGGTATTGGACCTACCCATGACGATATTACAGCAAAGTCCATAGCTAAAGCTTTTAAAGTTAAATATGGATTTCATAAAGAAGCCTTTAAAATACTGGAAAATTATTATGGAAAAGAAAAATTTAATGATGGAAGAAAAAAAATGGCAAAGATGCCTGTAAAATCAAAATTAATTTATAACCCATCAAGTGCAGCGCCAGGGTTTATAACAAAAAACGTTTTATCGTTACCTGGTGTACCATCCATTTTGAACTCGATGATAGAAAATTGTAAAAGATATTTAAAAAAAGGTTCTAAGGTTCACAGTAAAACAATAAATCTTTTCACAGTTGAAAGTAATATTTCAAAACAATTAGGATTGATCCAAAAAAAATATAAAAAACTTGTTGATATAGGCAGTTATCCTTTTTTTAGATTAGGAAAGATTGGAGTTTCTGTAGTTTTAAGATCCACTTCAAAAATAGAATTATCAAAAGTTAATAAAGAAATTATTAGTGCAGTTAGAGCAAAAAAAATAAAAATATTAAATATTTAGATTAAACTAAGAACTTCATCAACCTCAATTGAATTAATATCTTTTGAGTTATGAATTTTTTTACTATCTAAAATTTTTGTAAATTTATTTTTTGGAGCGAATTTTTCAGATTTAGTAGGACCAAATAAAACTATCATGGGTATTTTAGCTAAAGCCATCATATGCATAACACCATTATCTATAGATACTGCAGTTTCTAATCTAGAAGCTAATGCTGTTACAAGGGCAGGGCAAGCTAATTCGGAATTAATTTCAGGAAAAATTGCTGCTGGAACTTGACTTTTAATTTTCTCAATCAGGTCGACTCTATTCTTTTCTACAAAAAAAACAGGGATTTTATTTTTTGAAAGTATTTTATTTGCTAAGGCTGTAAATTTAAAAATTGACCAACTTTTTTTCCTATACTCGTTACCTTGTGTAACTGAAAACCCCACATAATTTGAATTTGGTAAAAGTTTTTTAGCTTCTGATAAGATCTGTTTCGGTAATTTTTTTACCTTGAAGTCAAGCTTCAGAATATCTTCTTCAAAAAATAAACTTAAATTTTCAAAATGGTCTGATGAGAATGATTTGATTTTTTTTGAGGACAAACGCCCATTTAAGGTTCTTGAATAAAAAAAATTATGAGGTATTTGTTTTAATATCATCGTATTTCTTAGTTTACTTTGTAAATCTATTATCAAACTAAATTTACCTAATGCTGCTTTTGTGAAACGTTTTTTCACAAAAAGCACATGCCACCATCTGAAGCCAAAATATTTTAACCCTAAATCTAAAGTTTCTAATTTAATATTATATTCTTTCAATCTCCCATTAAAATGATTTGCATGAGCACCCAAATAATAAAACTTTGATTTTTTAAAATGACTTTTTAGACTAATTATTAGAGGAAATAGCTGAATCGAGTCCCCAAGTCCGCCCCCCGAGTTATATATTAAGATTCTTTCCATTAAAAAAAGTATATTTTATAAGATTTAAATAATAATATAAATATCATATACATAATAAAATTAATGTGCCCTCGTGGTGAAATTGGTAGACACAAAGGACTTAAAAGCCGAGGGATTCACTTTTTAGTCAGTCCATAGTAGTCTAACGTAGTCTTAAATTCTTTTAAACATTAGCATCTTTATAATTTGTAAACATTTTCATAAAGAATCTCAGTATATTAATCTTTAAAACCAGTATCAAACCAGTACCTAAAGAGATAATATAGTTTCATGGACTCAAATTTTTCAGAAGCTATTAAAATTATCAGAAAAAAAGCTAAAAATGATAAAGATCTAGGGGATGTTTTTGAAAAAATGTGTAAAATTTTTTTTGAAAATGATCCATTACAAAAACAACAATTTTCAAAAATTTGGCATTATAAAGATTGGTCAAAAGCAAACAAAAATTATTCTAAATTAGACATTGGAATAGATTTAGTAGCAAAAATAAATGGAAGTGATAAATTTTGTGCAATTCAATGTAAGTGTTATAAATCTGAACATACTATTTCTAAATCAGATATAGACTCATTTATTTCAGCTTCTTCAACTGATGATTTTGAAAGACTAATTCTTATAGATACTTCTTCTCAAGATATAGGAATAAATGCAAAAAAAGTATTTAATAATTTAGACAAAAAATATCAAAGAATTCAATTGAATGAATTACAAGAGAGTCGGATTGATTGGTTATCATATTTAAAAGATGAAAAAGTTGTATTAAACAAAAAAAAAGAATTACGGGACCATCAAATGAAAGCAGTGGATGCTGTTTTATCTGGTTTAAATAAAAACGATCGTGGTAAACTTATTATGGCTTGTGGTACTGGAAAAACTTTCACAGCCTTAAATATCGCTGAAAAATTAAAATCAAAAAATAAATTGATTTTATATATTGTTCCATCTTTAGCACTCATGTCTCAAACTGTAAGAGAGTGGAAAAATGATTCTATTGATGATTTTTATGCTTTTTCAGCTTGTTCAGATGTGAAAGTGGGAAAAAGAAAACCATCAGATGATAAAATTGAAATATCATTGAATGATCTTGCATTTCCAGCGACAACAAATTCAGAGGATTTATCAAAACAAATTAAAAATTGTGAAAAAAATAAAATGATAGTTATTTTTTCGACCTACCAATCAATTGATGTTATAGAAAAAGCTCAAAAACAATTTGATATCCCAGACTTTGATTTAATTATTTGTGATGAAGCTCACAGAACTACAGGTGCGACTTTATTTGATGAAGATGAAACTAATTTTGTAAAAATTCATGACAATGCAGTTATTAAAGGAAAAAAAAGACTTTACATGACTGCTACACCAAAAATTTATGGAGAGAAAGCTAAATCTAAAGCAAAAGGAGAGGATATTGCGTTAGCTTCAATGGATGATAAAAAAATTTATGGTGAAACACTTTTTTTTAGAGGATTTAATTGGGCTGTAGAAAATAATCTTTTATCAGACTATAAAGTAGTTATTCTTGCAATAGATGAAACAAAAGTAAGTAGAGATCTTCAAAAATCATTTGAAGACGGCTCAGAGCTTAGACTTGACGATGCTACAAAAATTATTGGTTGCTATAAAGCCTTAGCTAAAGTTGGTTTTGACAATAATAATCATAGCCCAATAAAAAGAGCTCTAGCCTTTTCCCAAAATATAGAAATTTCCAAAATTTTTGAAAGTGAATTTAAAAATGTAATTAAAGATTATACCTACAAAAACAAAAATGAAAAAATAGAACTTAATATTGATGTAAAACATATTGATGGAACCTTTAATGCTGATAGGAGAACAGAACATTTAAATTGGCTTAAAGAAGAAATTCCAGATGATCAATGTAGAATTTTATCAAATGTTAGGTGTTTATCTGAAGGAGTAGATGTGCCATCTCTTGATGCAATAATGTTTCTTCACCCTAAAAAAAGTCAAGTAGATGTTGTTCAGTCTGTTGGAAGAGTAATGAGAAAAGCAGAGGGAAAAGATATTGGTTATGTGGTGATACCTGTCACAATCGCACCAGGTGTAACACCTGAAAGAGCTCTTGATAATAACGAGAAATACAGTGTTGTATGGCAAATTTTAAATGCTCTTAGAGCACATGATGAAAGACTAGATAGTACAATTAACAAAATAAAGTTAGGTGAAGATGTTTCAGATAAAATAGATATAATTAACTATAATGATGAACTTGAGTCCTTAACTGCTGAAATTGATGACATTAAAACCTCAGCAAAAGTAGTATCAGACACTGATGATAATATTATTAATATTGAAAATAAAAAAGATGATGATTTAAAAACAAATCAATTATCTTTTGAAATAAATGATTTATCCAAAGCAATTAAGGCAAAAATAGTTGATAAATGCGGAACAAGAGATTATTGGGAAAATTGGGCAAATGATATCGCCAAAATAGCTCAGACACATATTTCAAGATTAAATTCAATTTTAGTAAATAAAAAGTCTAAAGAAAGGAAAACATTTGAACTGTTTCTAAGAGAAATTAGAGACGATTTGAATCCTGAAATATCTGAAAATGATGCAATTGAAATGCTGGCTCAACATATAATAACAAAACCCGTTTTTGATACATTATTTCAAGGAAATGAATTCGTAAAAGATAATGCAGTTTCAAAAGCAATTCACAATGTTTTAACAAATATTTATGATTATAATATAAAAGTTGAGACAAAATCACTTGAAAAATTTTATGACAGCGTAAAAAGAAGAGCTTCAGATATAGTAACATCCAAAGGAAGAACAACATTAATTAATGAGTTGTATGAAAGATTTTTCAAAAATGCATTCCCAATAACAACTAATAAACTTGGAATAGTTTATACTCCAGTTGAAGTAGTAGATTTTATATTAAAATCTACTAATGATGTACTTATTCGAGATTTTAATTCATCTTTATCTGAAAAAAATATACATATTTTGGATCCGTTTGCAGGAACTGGAACCTTTATAACAAGATTAATTCAATCGAAATTGATTGATAAAAAAAATTTAAAACATAAATTCATAAACGAAATACATTGTAATGAAATTGTTCTATTAGCATACTATATCGCTGGTATTAATATAGAGTCTGTTTACCAAGAAATAATTAAAGAGAACTCGTATCGACCTTTTAGTGGGTCAGTGTTGACTGATACTTTTCAGTTATATGAACAAGAGAGAGATTTAATAGCTGATTTACTACCTGATAATTCTAACAGAAGAACTAATCAAAAAAAAAGAGATATTAGAGTGATAATTGGTAATCCACCATATTCAGCTGGTCAAAAATCTTTTAGTGATGATGCTGCAAATGTTTCTTATAGAAATTTAGATTCAAAAATCTATGAAACCTATGTGAAGAACTCAAATTCTTCAAATAAAAATAAGATATATGATAGTTATATAAGGGCATTTAGATGGGCATCAGATAGAATAAAAGATGAGGGTATTATAGGATTTGTTACCAATGCAAGTTGGATAGATGCTAATGCAACAGATGGATTAAGGAAATGTTTTGAAGAAGAATTTAGCAGTATTTATATATTTAATCTGAGAGGAAATGCGAGAACTCAAGGTGAAATAAGACGTAAGGAAAAAGGTAATGTTTTTGGTGAGGGTTCGAGGACACCAGTTGCAATTACAATTCTTGTTAAAAATAAAAATAAACAAAATAAAAAAGCTGATATTAAATATTATGATATTGGAGATTATTTAACAAAAGAACAAAAATTAAATAAAATATTTAATTTAAAATCTATAAAGAATATCGAAGATAAGAATCTTTTTGTATCAATTACACCTGATAAAAATAATGATTGGATTAACCAAACCAACAAAGAATTTGATAAATATATTTCAATTAACAAAAATGATGTAGACTTTAAAAATTATCTTTTTTCAATTACATCAAGTGGTTTTGCATCAGCAAGAGACTCGTATGCTATTAATTTTTCTAAATCAAAATTAATAAATATAACAAGAAATATGACAAAAAAATTTAATAGCTTAATTGATCAAAAAATAAATTATAATAAGATTAATTTTAAGGATAAAGATATAAAGTGGGATAGTACATTAGAAGCTCAATTTAGGAGAAAACAAAAATATAGATTTGATGAAAAAAAAATTCAAAAAGTTTTGTATCGACCATTTGTTTCTACATGGTGTTATTTAGATAATTTTATTGTATCAAGACCTAGAAAACACCAGCAAATCTTTCCAAAAAAACATAAAAATATGTCGATAGTTATTACCACTGGTTTTAGTGAATTTAGTTGTTTAATGGTAAATAAACCTTTTGAATATCATTTGCTTAATACTTCACATACATTTCCAAGGTATATTTATTACAATGATAAAAATAATAATGATGATGATAATCAGAGTAGTTTATTCCAAGACAAATCTACTGTAGTAAATAACTTAAATCCAGAAATAGTCTCTCTTTTTAAAAAAAAATTAAATAAAAAAGTAACTGAGGACCAAATTTTTTATTATGTATATGGAATTTTACATTCAGATCATTACAGGAAAAAATTTCATAATAATTTAATAAAGGGAATGCCTAGAATTCCAATAGTAAAGTATAAAGATTTTATGCAAATCTATGATATAGGAAAAAAACTATCAAACCTACATTTAGATTTTGATAATCAAAGATTATATGGTGCAAAATTTAATGTAGATTTTCATAATAACAAAAAAAAATATCCTAAAGAAGAGTTTTACAATATATCTCAAATAAATTTTGTTGGTACAAGATCTAGTCCTGATAAAACTCAAATTAAATTTAATAATTATATTACTATTAAAGATATACCACTTGAGGCTTATGATTATAGATTAAGTGGAAAATCTGCAATCGAATGGATAATGGAACGACATTCAGTTAAAAAGGATGATAAAACTGGTTTTACAAATGATATTAATGAATTTAACAAAGAAGCTATGAAAGATCCGTCTTATTCTTTTAATTTATTGTTAAAAATAATTCATATTTCAGTGGAAACACAAAAATTGATAAAAAAAATTCCAAAAATTAATTTAGTATAAACTTTATATAAGGTATAGGACCTTCTAGGATAACCTGTACCAGACCAGTACCTAAAAAGATAAAATAAAAAAAATTTACTTATTCCTCTTGTTCAATTATAAATATTGGCATAAACACTTATGAAATTCATTTATGCCCTCGTGGTGAAATTGGTAGACACAAAGGACTTAAAACACCAGGGATTCACTAACTTCATTGTCTCGGACAGTCTCAGGTAGTCTCAAAACATTATCAATCTTAACTTTCTTATTTAACCTTTCAATTAACATTAGAAATCAAGACAAATTAATTTGTGCAGACTAGGTGCAAACTAGGAGACAGAAAGGGAAAATTTGGTAAGATAATTTTTACTTTTCATAAATATTTAATACTGATAATTTAAATTTTAACGATGAAAAGTTTGTCTATATTTTTATTATTTTTTCTCTTTTTAAATAATTCATATGCTGATCCAATAGTGTGGAAAGAATTAGCTGGAAGCAAAAGTAGTGGTAATAGTCGTTTAATTAATTTACCTGATAATGTTCTTGAAGGTAAAAAATTAAGAATGAACCATTGGGATTCATGCTGGCAAAATGGTAAAGGACCTGATCACTGTTTGATAATCACAGATGAAATTTCAAGAGATGATAATATCTCTATTAAATTTGAAAGTCATCCAGGTGATTGTGGGATATACAAGAAATCAAATGATAGCAAAAATAACTGGAACAATTGCTATGAGGGAGCACGACGAGTTTTTATAGGAACAAAGTATCGGGATTGGGGAAGTAAATGGCTTTCATTTTCCGTATTAATCCCTAAAAATTATATTCATTCAAATACGCCACTTATATTCAATCAAATACATAGAAAAGGCAAAGGTGCACATTATAGAATGGGTATTTCACCTGAAGGAATTGTAAATGTACAGTTAAGAAGTTTTCTTCACGACAATGAGTGCGTGAAAATTAGCAAAAAACTTCTGGGAAAAAATATTTGTAGAAAAATAAGCGAAAAATATCACGATCCACCTTTTTTTGATTTAAAACATTTTTCTAATCACTTAGGAAAGTGGATAGATGTAATAGTACATACACCAAATAAGAAAAGTTTATTCATATGGGTTAACGGCAAAAAAATTGTAGATATGCAAAATAAAATGCCAGGAAACTCATCACTCTCGTCAACAAATTTTGGTATTTATCAAGACAGAGCAAATCAAATAAAGGCTAAAGGAAAAAAAGTGAAAACTAAATGGAAGTATGAGGAAGCGACAACAGTTCAAATTTTGTACATAGATGAAATAAGATTTGCAGATCAATGTAATAAATTAAACCTAATAAATTTAGGGTACAATTGTAATAAACTTTAAAATGAAAAAACTTTTAGCGATCGTGGTTCTGGATTTATAAGATATTAAATTAGCATGAATTTAAAATCTTATAAATTTTCTCTTTATGATTTTGCTAATTCTGCCTTTACAACAGTTATTATAACTTTTGTTTTCTCAAATTATTTTGCGGAGTCAATTGTTCAAGATATGGTTAATGGCCAGGCATATTGGGGTTGGGCCATTTCAGTATCAGGACTATGCATTGCATTAAGCGGACCCTTTTTAGGAAATTTAGCTGATAAGAAGAATTTAAACTCAATTATCTTAAAATCAAGCACCTATTTATGTATACTTTTTACAGCAGCATTATGGTTTGCAAAACCATCTACTGAATATATTTTATTTACCTTAATCATAGTTTGTTTGGCAAACTATTTTTATGAACTAAGTTCTATTTTCTATAATTCATTATTAATTCATTCAGCGGATAAACAACATGTGGGAAAGGTGTCTGGTTTTGCTTTTGCGCTGGGGTATTTAGGTGGCATTATCACACTTATTTTGACCATTATTTTATTAATTCAATCAAATTATTTAATCGATTTAGATCAAAAAATTAATTTTAGATCCACTGCCATTTTTGTAGCCCTTTGGTTTCTCATTTTTTCCTATCCACTATTAAGTCAAACAAAATATAAAAAAGTTGAACCAAACAAAAAAAAATCAAATAGTTTAAAAAAGATTCTTTGGAATAATGGTCTAACTAACACAACTCGTTTTTTGTTTGCACGGCTACTTTATGCTGATGGTTTAAATACCATTTTTGTCATGGGAGGTATTTTTGCTGTTGGGGTATTTAAACTATCAATAAATGAACTTTTAATGATGTCTGTTTTAATGAATGTTGCTGCTTTAATAGGTGCTAGTTTTGGTGGATATTTCAATGATAAATATAATTCAAAAAAAACAATTTCCTTTTCCTTGATATGTCTTATTTTCTTCTCCATTTTAATCATTTTTACACAGTCAAAAATTAGTTTTTTTATTTTTTCATTTTTCTTGGGATTATTTATAGGACCAATACAATCAGCTAGTAGGGTCATGATAACTAAATTAACAAAAATTGAGGATCAGAATAAAGCCTTTGGTTTATTTGCTACTTCTGGAAAGCTAACGTCTTTTTTTGGCCCATTTTTAGTAGGAACCATTACTTTCATAACTGAAAATCAAAGGATAGGTTTTGCCTCAGTTCTTTTACTGCTCTTTTTTGGATGGATCATATTGCATAGAACCAAGGGATTAAAATAATGTTTATACACAGAGGATTAATTGAAAAAAACTTTAGAGAAAATCATATTACTTCATTTAAAGAGTGTATAAAAAAAAAGTTTAATATTGAGACTGATATTCACTTTACCCAAAACAATACACCCATTTGCTTTCATGATTATAGCTTAAGAAGGTTATTCAATATCAGAAAAAAAACTAGAACAATTCTTGATAAGAATTTAAAAAAATACAAGATAACAAAACTATGTGATCTTTTAAAAATTTTAACTGTAAATACAAAAGTGTTAGTTGAGATTAAGCCTCTGCTTAGGAAAAATACTTTAAATCGATTGCTTGAAACATGTAATGGTTTTAAGAAGAATGTTTATTTTATTTCTTTTAAAGAAAGCAATCTAGTCAAGATTAGAGGCATCACAAAAGATTTTAAACTTGGTTTAATATTACATAGTCA